>JBKQLZ010000102.1:0-19284 GCA_052146895.1 Acidimicrobiales bacterium | reverse complement strand
CTTGTTACCTAGGGACCAAGTTACCCAGACTTGGTCGACACCGTCAATCGCTTCAGCATCCCGCTCGTCCAAGCCGGCGCAAAGGTAACTCTTGTCAGGTCTTACCTGACACCGTAAGGTGTCGCCTGACATAGGGAAAGAGAGGAGTTCGGCGTGCCCGAGGCCGACGTCGGCGTGATCGCGTCGTGTTCGTTCTGCCTGAAGCCCAGCACTGAGGTCGCAAAACTCGTTGCCGGTTACGGCGTCTACATCTGCAACGAGTGTGTCGATCTGTGCAACCTCATCATCCGCGACTCGCCGGACTCCCTGCCCCGACCAGCGCCTTCGGAATGGGAGATGGACCTCGACGAGGTGCTGGCGAATCTGCCACGAGTCGCCAAGGCAGCCGGGCAGGTCGAGGACACCCTCGCCAGTTGGGTTCACAAGGCAAGGTCGCTTGGCGCCACCTGGGCACGGATCGGTCATGCGCTGGACATGACTCGCCAATCGGCCTGGGAACGCTTCTCCGGCGAGGAGTAGCGAGATCCGAATAAGAACCTGTCATCGATCTAGCGTTCGGCCCGGGGCAATTCTGCCCCCTTACTGCGGACCCGAGACCGGAGGCAGGATCGATGACATCGAGATTCAGGGTCGGACCGTCGACCGTCATAGCGACGGCCGCGCTGCTGGTCGCGCTTGGGGGAACGTCCTACGCGGCGACCAGCGCGATCAACGGCTCGGAACTGCAGAACCGATCGGTCGGCGGCGACAAGCTGAAAGAGCACACCGTCACAGGCACGGATGTGAAGGTCTCGAGCTTCGGGAAGGTACCTTCAGCGCAGACGGCCGACGACGCCAAGAACCTCGACGGCTACGTGTTCGTTCAGATCGACGCCTCCGCCAGCGGCAGCGCCCCGGCCTCCCTCCTCAACGGGTTCGGCGGTCTGACGCTCGAGTGCGTTGGCCCCGTCGCAGGCGGTGACGCCGGCACTGTCAACCTCGTGATCGTCACGGACTCTCCTGAGACTGCGACGTTCGGCGCTAGCGCAGTCGAAAGCGCCGGCGCTCACTATGACGAGGGCGCTGTTGCGCCCGGCACGCCGAGCGTCCCGGAAGACACCAGTTTCACTTTCCCCATCAGCGACGGGGCTCAGCTGAGCTTCTCGTACAAGCGCAAAGTCGGCAGCACCACGGCCGTCGTATCGGGCACCTTCACGATGGTCCTGAACGATGGCTGCTCTGCCTTCGGCAATGCCGAGGTCTCATCGGTAGCCAGATGACCACGTTCGCGACGGCCGCGACGGAGTCGCGCTGACACGGCCTAGACCGCAAGCACGTGCGCTACGCAGACGGCGCCGACACCGACCATGTGGGAGAGCCCGATCCGGGCCTTCGGCTGCTGGCGTTCGCCCGCTTCACCTCTCAGCTGTGTGGTGATCTCGCAGATCTGGCCCACCCCGGTAGGACCGATCGGGTGCCCCATGGCGAGCAGGCCGCCCGACGCGCTCACCGCGACGCGACCGCCGATATCGAAGTGCCCGGCTTCGAGGTCGCGCGCCGCCTGTCCCGACGGGCTTATGCCGATGGCTTCGATGTAGAGGAGCTCCTCGACGGTGAACGCATCGTGAAGCTCGACGACGTCGAGATCACCAGGCGTGACGCCGGCCTCGCCGAGCGCCTGCGCGACGGTCTCGCGGGTGAGGGCGGCGTCGAAGTTCTCGCCCTCATAGATCGTCTCCGAGCGCGACGTCGACGAGAGCACCCGAACAGCTCGCGCCGCGTCGATGCCGAGCCGCTCGATGGCGTCGTCGGAGGCGAGGATGACGGCGGCAGCGCCTTCGCCGATCGGGCAGCACTGGAGCCTCGTGAGGTGACCGCTGATCAGTGGTGGAGCGAGGACCTCGTCGAGAGTGCGGGCCTTGCGCCGCTGTGCGTTCGGGTTGAGCGAGCCGTTGCGGCTGTTCTTCACGGCGACGAGAGCGAACTGCTCGGGCGTCGCTCCGTGATCGTGCATGTACCGCTCGGCGAGCAAGGCGAAGTGGGTGAAAGGCGCCACGCGGCTCCCGACGAGGTCACGGACACGGGCCGCCCTCTGCGGCATCGAGAACTGCAGGGGCTTGTCGACGCCAACTGCGATAGCGACGTCGACGAGTCCGGCAGCCACCTCGATGCATGCCTGTCGGCACGCAGTCGACCCCGACGCAGACGCGTTCTCCACCTGCGCCATCGGGATGCCGGTGGAGCCGAGGTGACGGTACATGAGGCGGGACATCCCCATTGCAGTTGTGGCCGTGCCCGTGTATGCAGACTCGACGTCGCTCCAGGCGAGCCCGGCATCGGCGAGAGCGGCCCGGACGGCGTGCACGCCGAGGGCGGTGTAGGGAACGTCGCTCGGCCGCTGGTACGGATGCAGCCCGACGCCGACTACCCGGACCGGCCGGAGCTCAGCGAGCGAGGCAGTCATCGGGCGAGCGGCGCGAACACCGGCTCCACGACCTCGTCGCCGTTGTCTTCGGCTCGGGCGACCCGCCAGACGGCGTGGACGCGTTGACCGATGCTCATCGTCACTTGGTCAGGTGCCATCGTCGCTCGGATAAGTGGCCCGGCATCGAGCTGAACCTCGGCGATCGAGAACGGGGCTTCGAGGTCGCCCTGGTGGAGATGCACCGTGGCGAACGAGTAGAGAGTCCCCGTGGCCTCGAGCTCGTTCGTACTCAGGTCCTCCGCGCCGCACGCGTCGCAGCCGATCGTGATCGGCGGGAACGCGACGCGGTCACACGCAGTGCAACGCGAGCCCGTAAGTGTGGGCGTCTCCTTCGCTGGATCGTAGAGACCAGGGTGAGCAGCGACTCGCATGGCGATCCCTCTCTTACTTGTCAAGCGTTCAGCAACTTAGTACGGTTGGGCCATGCCGTCCACCGCCGTCGCGACGCCGCTGCGCCGGACGCAGCTGGAACGGCGAACCGACGCCGAGCAGGGACTACTGAACGCAGCAGTGCAGCTCTTCGCCTCGAAGGGCATCGACCAGACGTCATTGGCCGAGATCGGCGAGGCGGCCGGCTACAGCCGCGGGCTCGTGAATCACCACTTCGGATCGAAAGCCGCCCTCGTCGAGCGGTTGGCCGAAAGGAGCCAGCGCCGCTTCATCTACGGTCTGTCGTCACTCGACGAGCCGGACGCGGTCGACGCTCTCGTCGCGATCGCTGACGCGTACCTGCGAACCGTTGAAGAGGCGGCCGACGACGCGCGTGCCTTCTTCGTGATGTGGGGTGCCGCGCTGCCCGACGACGCCACGCTCCGTTCTGTGTTCGTGACGGACGACCGGCGTTTTCGCGGGGCGGTCGAGCAGCTCGTAGTGACGGGTCGTGCGCGGGGCACGGTGCGGCGAGAGGTAGACCCGGTGGGTTTTGCCGTGGCGTTCGTCGGTCTCCTGCGAGGAGCTTCTGCCCAGTTCCTCGTCGACCGCGAAGGCGTCGACCTCGGAGCCACAACAGTCGCGTGCGAGAGCTTTGTTCGCGCGGCGCTCTCGCCGTCATGGCGGAGGGACCGGTGACCGAGCCCGATCACGGAACGCCTGAATTCTGGGCTGTGTCGCGGCCGGGCGCCGTCGCGGTCATCCATGGAGACGACGAGCTGACCTACGGCGAGTGGAACGCCAGGGCGGATCGCGTCGCCGAAGGCCTTGCCGCTGCAGGCTTGCGCGCCGGGGACAGCATCGGCATGCGGTTCCGCCTCGGGTTCGAGTGGTTCGTCATCCAGAGGGCCATGCAAAAGCTGGGTGTCGTCCAGGTAGCCGTCAACTGGAAGCTCACCGCGGACGAGGCCGCCTACATAATCCGCGACAGCGAGGCGCGTGGCCTCGCCTGCAACGACGTGGACCCGAGTGGGTGGGCGTCGCAGGGCTTCGAGATACTCGTCACGGTCGGCCAGCCAGTGGGCAGCCCGGGCCTCCGCTACGAGGACCTCCTCGAGACCGAGTGCCTGTCGCCTCGCTTCGGCGCGCTGCGGCCTTCGATGGTGCTCTACACCTCCGGCACGACAGGAGCTCCACGTGGTGTGCCACCGGTCGATCCATCGGCCGTCGACCTGGGCCGCCTCATGCGCTACGGAGCCTCGGTCGGCCGTGTCCCACCGCATCCGAGCGAGCCGACGTGCCTCATGACACTCCCGATCCATCACGGTGCCGGCACTGCGGCCGCAACCGGAGCATGCGCCACGGGGGGAACGGCGGTCCTGCTCGACCCGTACGACGCCGAAGAGGCCGTGAGGCTCATCGACCGGCACCGGGTTCAGGTGTGGATCTCGGTACCGACGATGCTGCTCCGCATCCAGGGCCTCCCCGAGGAGGTGCTCGCGCGCTACGACCTGTCGTCCCTGGTCGCTCTCAGCACGGGAGCAGCGCCCGTCCCGCAGTCGCTGAAGGAGTGGATCGTCGACAGGCTCGGCGGCGGCATCCTCTGGGAGGCATACGGCGCGAGCGAGGCCGGCATGATCTCCTACACGGCGCCCGAGTACCAGCTCGCCAAGCCGGGGACAAGCGGAATTCCCTATGACGAGGTCGAGATCGCCATCGTCGACGACGACTGGAACCGCCTGCCCACCGGCGATACCGGAGAGATCGCGGTCAACACCCCGGTGGTGCTCAGCCGCTACCTGGGACGGGCGCCGCTCGGGGAGGACACGGTGAAGGACGGGTTCTACCGCACTGGCGACGTCGGGCATCTGGACAAGGACGGCTTCTTGTTCATCACCGACCGGATCAAGGACATGATCGTCGCGGGCGGGGTCAACATCTACCCCGCGGAGATCGAGAAGGCACTCGTCGCCCACCCCGGTGTCGTGGATGTAGCGGTCATCGGCATCCCGCACGACGACCTCGGCGAGCAGCCGCTCGCGTTCGTCGTCGCCGATCCTGCTTGCCCGCCAACAGCTGAAGATCTGCTCGAATTCCTCGACGGTCGACTCGCTTCGTACAAACGACCGCGTCGCTTCGAGTTCGTGGACGAGCTCCCGTTGAGCCCCATGGGCAAGGTCTTGAAGACCGAGCTCCGGGCTCCTTATTGGCAAGGACGTGACCGTCGTGTCTGATCTCCTCGACCTGAGTGGGAAAGTTGCCCTCGTTACCGGTGCCGGCCAGGGAGTCGGTGCCGCTGTCGCCCGCTACCTCGCTGCGGCCGGCGCGGCCGTGGCCGTCAACGATTTCGTCGCCGAGCGTGCGGAGGACGTCGCGACATCGATACGCGCCGCCGGCGGCGAAGCGATCGGGATCCAAGGCGACGTGACCAACTATGCAGCAGTCAGCGGAATGGTCGACGAGGTCGCCGGTCAGGTGGGTCCTGTGACAGTGCTCGTGAACAACGCCGGCAATGCCGGCGCGGATCCCCGGGCCGTGAGCTTCAAGCCCTTCTGGGAGAGCGAGCCGAACGAGTGGGAGCCGTACCTGGCAGTCAATCTCGACGGTGTCCTCTATGCGTGCCGCGCGGTGATCCCAGGGATGATCGCCGCAGGCGGCGGCAGGCTGATCACGATCATCAGCGATGCGGGACGAGTCGGTGAGGCCCGCCTCGAGGTTTACGGCGCGGCGAAGGCGGGGGCCGCCGGGCTCATGCGCGGGCTCGCACGCAGCCTCGGTCGCCACCAGATCACAGCGAACTCGGTTGCTATCGGGTTCACCAATACTCCTGCCATGGCGGGCGTGGTCGCGAACGAGGAGCTAACCCGCAAGATGCTCGGCAATTACATCTTGCGGCGCGTGGGTGAGCCGGAGGATGCGGCGGCGATGGTGACGTTTCTCGCCTCCGATGCCGCAAGCTGGATCACGGGGCAGACCTACCCAGTGAACGGAGGTTTCAGTGTCAGCCAGTGAACCGACGGGCTCAAACGCGATCACCGCCGAGCGCAGCGGCGACCACCTGCTGATCATCCGCATCGATCGACCGCACCGGCGCAACGCTTTCGATGGCGCGACCGCACATGCTCTCGAAGCGGCCATTGACTCCTACGAGGACGACGACCAGCTCCGTTGCGCCATCCTCACCGGTTCCGACATCGTCTTCTCAGCCGGCCAGGACCTCATCGCCGCCGCCCAGGGCGACATGGGAGCGACCAAACGCCGCGGTGGCTTCGGGATCATGGCAGTCCCGCCGGTAAAGCCGATCATCGCTGCGGTGGAGGGTCACGCCCTCGCCGGCGGCCTCGAGCTCTGCCTTGCCTGCGACCTGATCGTGGCATCGCGCACGGCGATGATGGGCATCCCCGAGGCTGCGCGCTCGCTCGTCGCGATCGGCGGCGGTTGCTTCCGCCTGCCCAAGCGGATCCCCTACCACCTCGCCATGGAGCTGGCCATCACGGGGAAGCCTTGGCCGGCAACGCGCTTTGCCGAGCTCGGCCTCGTCAACCGGATCACCGAGCCAGGTGGCGCGCTCGCGGGTGCCGTCGAGCTGGCGGGCGACGTGCTCGCCGCCGGGCCGCTCGCCGTCCGCGCGAGCAAGCAGATCGTCCAGCACGCATACGACTGGGACGACGCCGAAGGCTGGCAGAACCAGATGGCCTTCGCCGGCCCGGTCATGAGGTCTGAAGATTTGCAGGAGGGCTTGCGCGCGTTCGCCGAGAAACGCGACCCGGTCTGGAAAGGCCGGTAGATGCTGATCGAGCCGACTCTCCGATCCGACCTGCTGGCGGGTCAGGTCGCGATCGTCACCGGCGGGTCACGCGGTATCGGAGGGGCGACCGCGACGATGCTCGCCGCAAACGGTGCACGAGTCGTCATCGGCGAAGTCGACGAGCAGAAGGCGGCCGAGACGGTCGACGGTCTGAACCTCGAATTCGGCGAAGGCACCGCTTCTGCTTACGTCTGCGACCTCGTTGCGCCAGGCGCGTGCGACGAGCTCGTCGCCGACACCATCGCTTCTTGCGGCGGGCTCGACATCGTCGTCAACAACGCCGGCTACGCCTGGGATGGCGGCGTGCACTCCATGAGCGACGATCAGTTCCAGGCGATGCTCGACATCCACCTCATCGCGCCGTTCCGGCTGGCCCGAGCGTGCGCCCCGCGCTTCCGCTCGGCTGCGCAGGCGGACGACGCTGCTGGCGTGGTCCGGCACCGCAAGACCGTGATGGTGTCGTCCATGGCCGGGACCTGGGGCCTCGTCGGCGCTGCCAACTACGCGGCGGCAAAGGCTGGGATGTTGGGTCTCATGAAGTCGCTCGCGCAGGAGTGGGGATCGATGCGGGTCAACGTCAACGCAGTCGCGTTCGGCGTGATCCAGACGCGGTTCGGCCTTCCTCAGTCCGACCACGAGGTGATCGAGACCGGCGGGCGGACGCTCCATGTCGGGATGTCACCGAAGCAGGCCGCCCGCGTCGGCGTCGCCGTCGACCCGGAGCGGGTAGTGACCGACGAGGAGATGTACCGGACTCGACCGATGCCGGGCATGGTGGTACTTGGCAGGACTGGCTCGATCCGCGAAGCTGCGGACTCAATCTTCTGGCTGTGCTCGCCGCTCTCCGACTACGTGACCGGACAGGTGATCGGCGTCAACGGCGGCGCCCGCGGCGGGATGAGCTGACCCGGGCGAGTGGCGCATGCAAGTACCAGGCCCCAAATAGCGGCGCCTCGAGCAGTGATCGACAAGAATGGGGCCGTGGCCGACACGTTCGCCTCCCGGTTCGCTGCCGTCCGATCTGTCCACGGACCTCTCGCCTGGGGGCTAGACCCTTCCGGAGAGATACTCGAGGCCTGGGGTGTCGGCGACACACCGGACGGTCTGGACCGCTTCGCCGACATAGCGCTCGAAGCAGCCGCCGGGACAGTCGGCTTGGTCAAGCTGCAGGCGGCGTTTTACGAACGCCAAGGGTGGCAGGGCTTCCGCACCCTCCAGCGCTTGATCACCGAGGCGCGTAGCGCCGGGTTGCTCGTGATCGTGGACGCCAAACGTGGCGATGTCGGGACCACGAACGACGCCTACGCCGAGGCGTTCCTCGGGACCGACGCGCCGCTCGGCTGCGACGCCCTCACGGTCCACCCCTATCTCGGCCTGGCGGCAATGGGCGCCTTCGTCTCCCGCGCGCACGAGTCCGGAAGCTGCCTTCTCGTTGTGACGCGCTCGTCCAATCCTGAGGGCCGGGCGATCCAGTCGGCCCTCGACGGGTCGGGCCAGAGCGTGGAAACCGCGCTGCTCCGCGAGATCGGCGAGCTGAACGCCAAGCTCGCGCCTGGCGAGATCGGCCCGATCGGGGCTGTCGTCGGCCCCACTCATATGGTGCCGTCCCTCGACCTTGTCGAAGCGCAGGCGCTGTATCTTGCGCCGGGTGTCGGAGCACAGGGGGCAACAGCCGCAGACGTGGCCCACGTCTTCGCCTCATGCCCCGACCGGGTCATGCCGAGCGCTTCTCGCTCCTTGCTCGCTGATGGCCCCGACGTGAGCCGCCTGCGGGATACTGCAGCGGCGCTCGCCGCTCAGTTCCGCGACAGCCTTTCCGTCTAACGGGCGGGCTACTCCGCGCTCGTTGCCTCAGCGGGCAGCAGACGCCTCAGAGCAGACGCTGTAGAGCGCGTCAGGCCAAGGTCTCGTCTTGGAGAATGTTCGGACAGCTGTACGCGTCTAGGTCGAGCTGGTCGTTAGAGAGGGTGTAGTCCCACCCGAGCTCGATGAATTGGAGGCGCAGTGAATCGATCGACCCGTCGGACCGTCGCAGGTGTCGGGGGTGCGCTGTTGGGCGTCGTGGTCTCAGTTGCAGCGACGACCGGCACTGCGGCAGCTGGATCTCACAGCCAAAGCCGTGACGCGATCCAGGGCGCAAGGACAGCAGCTCCTGTACCGAAAGGCTTCAAGGCCAACTCCATCACTTGGCTGTCGAGCGAGCAGGGTTACGTGCTCGGCACCGTTCCATGCGGTACGACCAAGGTCTGCACCGAAGTCATCGGCACCACAGATGGGGCAAAGACCTGGAGCGAAGTCGGTGCGATAAAGGCGCCGATCGCGAACACAGCGCTAGGTGGGGAAGGCATTAGCGAGATCCGGTTCGCCACCGCCAATGATGGCTGGGCTTTCGGGCCCGATCTCTACCGCACAACCGACGGCGGGCGAACCTGGGTGCCCGAGACGATCCCCGGCAAAGGTGCGCAGGTCCTCGACCTTGCGGCAAACACGACTGAGGCCTACGCCGTCGTCTCGGACTGTGCGCACTATTGCAGCAAGCAGTTCAGCTTCTGGCGGACGACCTCGTTGGCAAAGGACTCGTGGGCGCAGATCCATCTCAACCTGCCGGGCGCCCTCAGCGCCGACGTGGCCGTGTGGGGCAAGACTGTCTACCTCCTCGACGAGTACGGCCAGATCAGGCCGCACGAGGACAAGCTCTTCGCCAGCACCGACGGGCTCCACTTCTCGGCCCGGCCCGCTCCTTGCGACACGAGCCCGCTGCCCATTGAACTGATCCAGGTTGTCCCCTCCTCCGCAACTGACGTCACCCTCTTGTGCGACGGCGACCCAGCGACGAGCCAAGCCGACAAATACGCCTACCGGTCGACGGACACCGGGAAGACGGATACCTCGGCGGGAACCATGGGCCTGCCCGGGATCCAAGCCCAACTGGCAGTGTCGTCTTCGGGCAACATCGCTGTGTCGGCGCAGTCCGACGGGTCGTTCATCTTCATAAACGACAACCACAAGACGTCCTGGACCCAGGTCGTCGGAGATTCGGACGGCGGCGTGGGATTCAACGACGTCGTGTACGTCACAGACAGCGAGGCCTGGGTCGTCTATGCGCCGGATGAGCGCTCCCTCAGCCAGGGTCAACTCTGGGAGACCACCGATGGCGGTCGCCACTGGAACGTCGAGACGCCGTGAGTACCCGGCGAGGTGCGGCCGTGAATCGTGGGCGCCTGGCAAGCGCGCTGCTCGTTGTGATGTTCCTCGGACCAATCCTGGTCGGAGTCAGCCCTGCAGCGGCGAGTCAGCGCCGGCAGCCCCGAACACTTCCGGATGACTCCTGGACTGCACAGAAGACCTACCAGCCGTATTCCGTCTACATGACAAGCGTGTCCTGCCCCACTACTTCTGACTGCTGGGCAGTCGGTGGTACCCCGTGGGAGACAGGAGTCGTCGAGGCCACGACCGACGGAGGCGCCCAGTGGGCCGCCCAGAATCTGCCTGACGGGATCGGCGGCCTCAGTGGGGTGTCGTGCCCGACGACGAGCGACTGCTGGGCCGTCGGCGTCACAAACGAGGGCGCCGGGGCTGTCGTCGCCACCATCAACGGCGGCAGCAGCTGGCAGACCCAGGTCCTTCCTGACACGGTCGGTATCCTGAACGGGGTGTCGTGTGCGAACACGACCGACTGCGTGGCCGTGGGAGGTGGCCAGCTCGTCGGCCCGTTCATAGTCGCAACGACCGACGGCGGCAGCGACTGGCAGGCCGAAAGCCCGCCAGCCAGGGTTTGGTGGCTCGACGCCGTCTCGTGCGCGACAGGAACCGAGTGCTTCGCAGTCGGGAAGGACAATTCGGCAAGAGCTGCCCTCATCGCGACAACTGACGGTGGGACCAGCTGGACATCCCGGTCCCGACCGAAGACGATAAGCCAGCTCTACGGCGTGACATGTGCCTCGAGCACCGTCTGCTGGGCAACCGGGTTCGGCTCAGGGCCGAACCCGGTTGGTGTCGAGCGCGTCTCCGCCGCCGTGGCGGCAACGATCGACGGCGGCAGTTCCTGGACTTCTCAGACAGTTCCCCGTGGGATCGAGACACTCAACGCTGCCTCGTGTCCGACTGCCAAGGACTGTTGGGCGGTAGGCGTGACCGCCTCCGGCAATGGCGTGGTGATCGCCACTACCAATGGAGGCGGCACCTGGAAAGCCGAATCCCTGCCCACCAAGATCGATGAAGGTCTCTACGGCGTCTCCTGTGTGGTCGGCACGACCGCCACCGACTGCTGGGCCGTCGGTTCCACGGCGTTGGCGGGCGCGGCCGTTGCAACCGTGGACAGCGGTGGGAGCTGGACGTCTCAGTCGCTCCCCCGCGGTATCGACTACCTCCGCGGGCTCGCCTGCCCGACCAGCAACGATTGCTGGGCCGTCGGGCACACGACAGCAGGCGGCGGAGCAATAACGGCCACCACGAATGGCGGCAGCACCTGGAAGGCACAAGCCCTGCCGCGTGGGATCAACATCCTCTACGACATCGCCTGCCCAACCAGCGCCCAGTGTGTCGCCGTTGGCGTCACCTCTTCGAGTTCTGCAGTCGTCGTCGTGACGGCAAATAGCGGCGCGACCTGGAAGTCTCAGGCGCTTCCGTCGGGGCTGAGCATGCTCGCGGCAGTGTCGTGTGCGACCGCCGCACGTTGCGAAGCCGTGGGAAGCACGACTACCGGCGAAGCCGCCGTCGTCGTGACCTCGAACGGCGGGGCTACGTGGACCTCCCACTCCCAGGCCCTTCCAAGTGACGTCCGGTTCCTGATCGGTGTGTCCTGCCCGACCGCGACCCACTGCTTGGCAGCAGGCGGCACGACCTCTTCGCCTGGTCGGGGGGTCGTCGTGAACACGACCGACGGTGGCCTCTCATGGAAGAGCCAGCCGATCCCGGCGCTCGGCTACCTGGCAGGTGTGTCATGTTCCACCGCGTCTGACTGCTCGGCGGTCGGGAGCACGATCCTGGCGACCACGAACGGTGGCAAGCACTGGCAGCCGGCGATCCTGCCGAGCGGCATGGGCTATCTCAACGGCGTCGCATGTGACACAGGCGGGTGCACCGCCGTCGGGTACAACGACCAAGGGGAGGGACTCGTCCTTACCCGCAGCGGAGCGAGCGGGCTGTGGAACCCACAGGCGCCGGCAGGCACGAGCGAGTTCCTCGGGGTCGCATGCCGAGGAGCCACCGGTTGCTGGGCCGTCGGAATGACTGACAGCGGCGGAGCGGTAATCATCTCGACGACTTAGCTCGCCTCCTATCTCTGCGAGGTGCCGAGGGCTTCTCGCTTCAGCACCTGCGCGCTTCGTCGCACCCTGCGATCCCGGTCGATGATCCCGAACGAGACGTCGTAACCGTGCAGCCACTCGTAGTTGTCCACGCCTGTCCAATGGAAGACACCCCGGACGTCCACACCACGCCCGATCGCCGCGTTCATAACCTGCAGCCCTCGCTCGAGGTAAGCGGCCCGTGCAGCGTCGTCGTCGGTACCGATGCCGTACTCGGCGACGAGCAGTGGTACGCGGGGTAGCTCGCGATGCAGCCGGTCGAGCACGAGGCCGAGGCCGTCGGCCCAGATCCCGTACCCGAGCGGTGAGCGGGGGGCGTCGTCGGGGTGAGGCACCATCTTCCCACTCCTTACGCCAACGCAGGAGTAGTACGAGAAGCCGATCAAGTCGAACGACCCTGCGAGATCTGGCCGCTCGAGCACTTCCCGGCCACGCACGCGCAGCACGCCATCTCGGAACAGGTCGAGACCTGTGCTCCAGTTGACCTCCCCGAATCGCTCGACGAGCCGCTTGGTAGAGGGGTCGTCGTCATGCGCGATCGCCTCGGACAGACCGAAGATCGAAGCGACAGGCGCCCCGGTCTGCTTGAGCCGCACAGCGGCCTCAGCGGTCGCGAGGTGTATCGCCTCGGTTACGGCCGCCGCCTCCTCCCTGTCGTTGTGACCTGGGGGCCACCCTCCACCGCGATAGGCGGCAAGGGCGTAGTAGTTCGTCTCGTTCACGGGCTGCCAGCCGCGAACGAGGTCGCCGAACGTCTCGCCGATGAAATCGACGTGGCGCGCCCAGGAGCCGGTCCGGTTCGCTTCGACGAGGAACCCTCCCGCGTCCACGAACCACTGCGGGAGCGTGAAGTGATGAAGACACACCCATGGATGTATCCCGGCGTCTAGTGCCGCGGTCAACACCTCGCGGTAGTGGTCGACGCCTGCACTATCGACCCGCCCCCGCTCCGGCTCGATCCTCGCCCACTCGATGGAGAGGCGATGGTGGACAAGCCCAAGCCGTGCAAAAAGCTCGAAGTCCTCGGCGAAGCGCGACCCGAAGCCGTTGCCGTCGCCCGAGGGCGGAGCCTTGCCCACCTGCTCCCAAGCCGCCCAGTCAGACGCGGGTGCTGCTCCCTCGCACTGGGCCGACGAGGCGCCGGTCCCCCAAAGGAATCCCGAAGGCCATCGCACCCGCCGAGTCTCGCACTACTCCGGTACGGTTCATCTCGATGAAGATCCGCCTCGAACCCGCCGACGAGTACATGCACGACCCGGAGGACGACACGACGTTCAACGAGTCCATGTACTTCAACATGTACGATCCCGCGTCGAGGCTCGGCGCATTCTTCCGGGTCGGGAACCGGCCGAACGAGGGCACCGGCGAGGTCACCGTGTGCTGCTACCTCCCCGACGGCCGCGTCGCGTTCATGTTCAAGAGGCCGGAGGTCTCTACCAACGAGAGTTTCGACGCGGGAGGGCTCCGCTTCGAGGTCATCGAGCCGTTCGAATCGCTGAGGGTGGCCTACGACGGCCGGCTCGTGGTGCTGGACGACCCTCTCGAGATGGCCGACCCGAAGCGCGCTTTCACGGAGAACCCGCTCGTCAAGGCGTCGGTCCGTCTCGATTACACGAAGGTGAGCCCGATGTTCGGCGGGGAGAACGAGGACTCGAGAGAACGCCCGGGTGAGGAGTTCGCAAAGGGTCACTACGAGCAGCTCGTGGCAGGGTCGGGAACGATCACCATCGGTGACGAGGAGCACAGCGTGAGCGGGTACGGGCTCCGGGACCATTCGTGGGGCCCGCGCACATGGCAGGCACCGTGGTACTACCGCTGGCTGACCGGGAACGTCGGACCAGACTTCGGGTTCATGGGATCGCGGGTGGCACGGAGAGACGGTGGCGGCTCCCGCGGTGGTTTCGTCTTCGAAGGCGGGGAGATGTACCTCTGCGATCGCTTCGAGATCTCAACCACGTGGAGCGAAAGCGCTTCGGCTCCATACCACGAGGAGATCTCTGCGCGCATCAGCTCTACCTTCCACGACCGGGCGTGGGAGATATCCGGGCGGGTCATGCGCCTTATCCCTCTGCGCAACCGCCGGGAGGGAGCCGACGGGTCTCTCATGGTGACGCGCATCTCCGAGGGCCTCACTGAGTGGACGCTGAGCGACGGCAAGGTCGGCTACGGATTGTCGGAGTACCTCGACCAGATCATCAACGACCAGCCGGTCGGCCTGGCCGAATAAGGATCGCCTGGCAGAGTGAACATCAAACGGTCACAACGTCCACAATCGACACCGCTGCTAGGCGCGTATCGGTGGTGACGAGCCCGACCCCCAGTGACGTGGCCAGCTCCACGTATAGCGCATCGGCGAGCCTCAGATTGGCCCGCCTCGCCCATGCTCCCAGGACCAGCGGCGAGACGGCATGCCAGTTGATGGGAGCGGCCACCAGCCGGCGGAGCATCGTCTCGACTGCTTCAGCGCCCAGATCGCCGGCGCGATGGAGTCGCCCGAGCGCGGAGAGCGTCTCGGAGCCGAGGTGGGCCGGACCATGGAGTGTGTGGCTCGCGAGGCGGTCGGCAACGGCGATGCCAAGCGGCCCTCCTATCAGAAGGTCGACCAGAGCAGAGGCGTCGACCACCACCTCAGCCATGGCGGGTCGGTGCTTCGTCTCGGACGGCGTCGAGCGCCTCTATCGCTCTCTCGTGCGTTGCCTTGTGGGCCGGCACCGACCGCAGCGTGGCCAGCCAGGCGTCCGTCGAGTCCTGGACAAGCTGATTTCGGATCGCTCCTTGCGAAATCGACGACACGTTTAGGCCTGCCCGCCGCGCGGCCTCGGCCAGATCGTCAGGGAGGTAGATGTTGATCCGTGCCATACACACATCATACACACTCGTGCGAATCGATGCGCCTACGCCAGGAGGAACTCCACGATTTCCGGCAGCGCTGTCCGGTCCTGTGCGACGAACATGTGGCCGCCCTCGTACAGCCGCAGCTCCGCCTCTTTGATCTGGGCCGCGATCGCTTCGCCGTTCGCGGGCGACGCGATCCCGTCGTAGCGCCCTGACGCGACGAGCGTGGGGCAGGTGATCTGACCCAACCGCTCGTAGACGTCGTGCCCGATGCGAGCCTCCAGCTGCAAAGCCTCCCCGCGCTCGACCTCGGCGTCCTTCTCCGACCGGAGCCGTGCGCCCATCATCGAGACGAGCGCACGGTCACCCTCGTGAGTGGCAAGCCATTCGTCATCGAAACGAGTGTCCATGATTCGCAGCCGCTTCTCCGCCTGCTCTTCGGGCTCCAAACCGGCCAAGGTGTGAAGGGGAAATGACGATCCACCTGCTCCCCCAGGCGAGGTGCACAGCAGCGCCAGCCGCACGATCCTCTCGGGAACGGTGAGGGCGAGCTCCTGCGCCACCATGCCACCGAAACTGATGCCGACGACCCGGTAACGCTCCCACCCGACGTGACTCGCCAGAGCTGCGGCATCTGCCGCGTAGTCGGCCATCGTGTAAGGGCCGGGCGGGATGCTCGTCTGCCCGAGGCCGCGTTGATCGTGGGCCACGACGTCGAAGTGCTTTGCGAAGATCGAAGTGAGGGGAGCCGCCGTGGCCAGGGTCGCACCGGAGCCGTTCAGGAAGAGCAGCTCCGGGCCGGACCCCGACCGCTCGTAGTAGATGTCGATGCCGTTCAGGCCTGCAGTTGGCATGCGTCAGTCGACCACTTCGACCGGTGGCCAGAGCCTCGGGTTGCGCGGACCGCCTGCGAGCTGGCCGGGAGCGATGCCGTTCAGCCAGACCTTCAAGTCGTGGGCTTGGTAGGGGTTGGCGGGCTCGGTCACCCGCGCGCCGTCGGCGTACCAGATGACGGTCATGACCTCGCGCGTCGTGGACGTGG
Source organism: Acidimicrobiales bacterium (assembly GCA_052146895.1). Lineage (GTDB taxonomy): Bacteria > Actinomycetota > Acidimicrobiia > Acidimicrobiales > Bog-793 > Palsa-601. Next base: position 3,457 of record JBKQLZ010000102.1, on the reverse strand, counting down.
GGTTGCCGCCGGCGCGGTGAAGGGTCCGGCCCGAGTGGAAGGTGGCGTCGCCGGCGGCCATCGCTCCGTAGGTGTGCAAGGCCAAGCCGCGCTCGGCGACCATGACGGACACGCTCAGGTCGGATGCTTCCGAGATGTCGAATGCGCCGAGATCGGGACTCGCGTGGCTGCCGGAGGCGAATGTCATCGACCCGACCTCGGTCGGCACGTCGACCAGTGGCATCCACATCGTGATTGTCCGGTCGGTGTCGAGCGGCCAGTACACCTGATCAAGGTGCCAGGGCGTCGGCCCCCCGCCGGCCTCCTTGAAGAGCGCCTGGTCGTGATAGAGCCGCACGCCTTCGACCTCGAGCAGCTGCGCCGCGAGGCGTGCGAAGCGAGGCGACCACACGAACGCCTTTGCGTCGTCGTCGAGCCTCCAGAGGTTCATCGACTGGATGAAGGCCTTGCCGTAGGTGTCGCGTTGCTGGAGCGGCGGCGGTTCAGGATTGCGGGCCCGGGCGGCGTCGCAGAGGACCGGTCGGTAAGCCGCCACCTCTGCCGCGCTGCACGCGCCCCGCACAAGGGCATGGCCTTTTTGACGGAACTCCGCCACCGCAGCGGGCGGTGCGTCAACCAGCGCATCGATTGGGGGAAGCGACGCCATCGCGCGGGACGATAGCCCGCTGACGAGGCGCCCCACCAGGTCCGGCTCGAGGGCGTTGACGCGTCGTCCGACTCATACTGCTGGTCGTGACCAGAGCTTGGTCATAGCCTGACCCGGTGCAGATCCATCACACCCAGCAAGGCGAGGGGGACCCACTGATCCTGCTCCACGGGTGGGGATCGGACTCGAAGAGCAACTGGGTGGACACAGGCTGGGTCGCTGCGCTCACGCCCTACCGTCGAGTTGTAACGATCGACTGCCGCGGCCACGGCCGGAGTGAGAAGCCGCATGTGCAGGGGGCCTACAGCTACGTAGCTATGTGCGAGGACGTACTCGACGTGATGGACGAGCTCGGGATAGCGAGGACCGACCTCGTCGGCTACTCGATGGGCGCCTTCATTGCGGTGGCGCTACTGGGTCGCCACTGCGACCGCCTCTCGTCGGTCGTGATGGGCGGCATCGGCGAAGAGACCGCTGAGAGCGCTGCTGCGTGCGCCGTCATCGCGGCGGCTCTGCGGGCGGACGACCCTGATCTGATCGACGATCCACTCGGCCGGGCGTACCGAGCCTTCGTGGGACGGCGTCCAGGCAACGACCTGGAGGCGCTCGCCCTGGCAGCACTGCAGATGTGGCCGGAGGGCTTTCCGCTTGAGGTGGGTGGCGCCGGGTTACGCGACGTCGACATACCGGTGCTCATCGTGAATGGGTCGGAGGACCACCCCTACGTCGACAGTGCCGGCGAGCTCGCCGCCGCGATACCTCGGTCCAAGCTCGTCGTCATCCCTGGCACCGACCATCTGAGCACCGTCACCGACGACAGGTTCAAGACCGAGGTGATCGCGTTCCTCACCGGCCACAGCTGAGTCAGGAATCGAAGCCAAGCCCCACCCGATCGAGCGCCCTCAGCCACACGTTCCGCCGGCCCTCCTGCCGGTCTGCACGGGCGAGCGACCGCCGGGTCGCTTGGATGCCTGCGTAGCGGAGCGGCTCAGGTGGAAACGGCAGAGGCTTTTTCCGGACGAAGGCCAACCTCGTGCGCTCGGTGTCGGCTCCGCTCGCGAGGTCGCCGAGCACCTGTGCTGCGAATCGGGAGGCCCCGACTCCGAGGCCGGTGAAGCCGGCGGCGGAGACCACACGGCCCGATGATGACCGGTCGAAGAAGACGCAGAACCGGGTGCATGTGTCGATCGCTCCGGCCCAAGCATGCGTGAAGGCAACCGACTCGAGTTGAGGGAACGTGGCGTCGAAGAGCTCGAGCAGCCGCGCGAAGGTCCGGGGCCGGTCCTCCAGCGAAGGCCGCAGTGCGTTGCCGTAGTGGTAGATGGCGTCGTAGCCGCCGAAGAGGATGCGGTTGTCCGCGCTCAAGCGGTAGTAGAGGAACAGGTTCGCCGCGCCCCCGAGTCCTTGCCGGTTGCGCCACCCGATGTCGCTCAACTGCGCCGGGGTGAGTGGTTCGGTCATGAGCACGTAGTCGTAGACGGGGACGATGTAGCGGCGGAGGCGGCGGACCGGCGACGGGTACGCATTCGTCGCGAGTGCCACACGATCCGCGACGACCTGCCCGTGCGACGTCCGGAGCGTGACCCTGGCGGAGTCGTCGATGGCGTCCACAGGCGTGTGCTCGAAGATCCGCACGCCGGCGTCGAGGCATGCACGGCGAAGACCCCACGCGAGGTAGGCCGGATTGCAAAGGGCGACCGAGGACCGGTCCCAGAGGCCGGCGAGGTAAGTGGGAGACGCCACCTCCGCCTGGACTGCGTCCCGATCGAGGTACTCGAGGCCGCCAGCCGACCCGTGCTCGCCCTCGGCAAGCCGCCGGAGCTCGGCGACCTGATAGGGCGCGGTCGCCACGACGATGTCTCCCGTCCGCTCGAAGGCGCAGTTGATCTGGAGCCGGCCAACCGTGGCTTCGATCTCGTCCAAGTTCTCGTGCCCGAGCTCGTCGAGGCGGGCGATCTCGCCAGGGAAGCGGCTCTCCCCGTTCGAACGTCCGTGGGTGAGGGAAGCGGAGCAAAAGCCGCCGTTTCTCCCGCTGGCCGCCCACCCACATCTGTCGGCGTCGAGGAGCACGACGTCGCGGTTAGGTCCGCGTTCTTTTGCCAGCAGCGCGGTCCACAGGCCGGTGAACCCTCCGCCGACGACGGCCAGATCAGCCGTCGTCGAGCCGACTAGCGACTCGGCTGCGGCAGGCGCTCGGGGATCGTCGAGCCAGAACGCCACCCGCGCCGCATCCCGAAGATCGTCCAGCCGGTGCACCATCGGACTGGACGCTACCGGGCAGCCCAGGCACTGAGGCCGTATCAGCCCAAGGCGTCCGATCTCCCCGGCACCGGGGAGTGCGTGCCGTTGATGACCGGGGTCGGCGCGGCAACCACAGGCAGAGGCGACAGTCGAACCACGCGCTCTCTCACGCCGCGTCCCGAGAGCCGATCTATCCCGCGCAGGCGGCGGGATCCGAGCACGATCGCGTCGCAGTGCCATTCGGCCGCCTCGGCCGCGATCACACGAGCAACGGCGTCCCCGCGGACCGAGGAGGCGCGGCCCTCGGCGCCGACCCCGGCGAGCCGAAGCGTGAACACGGCTTCGTCGACGAGGAGCCGGGCTTGCGATCCGCTTTCGAGTGGCGGCACCCGGGCGTTCATCGGGAGCTCGTGCACGTGCAACACCCGCACGTCAGCGCCGTGATCGCGCGCCAGCTGGCATGTGAATGCGAGTGCGACCTGGCCCGAGTCGAACTGATCGATCGCCAGCAACAGGCGGTTCCACATGACGACACCTCCAACAGCTATCCGCCCCCGCCGTCGTTCTCAT
>JBKQLZ010000101.1:0-3796 GCA_052146895.1 Acidimicrobiales bacterium | reverse complement strand
GCTCAAGGCGTTCGTGCCGCGAGGCAGTGCTGCGATCGAGAACCTCTTCATCACCAACAGCGGCTATGTGCTCGTGAGCGGTCTCGTGCTGGCACTCGCCGGCTTGGCGCTGTCCAAGCGGGAGACGGGCATCCGTGTGCTCCTCGGCCTGTGGGTGATCGTGATCTCGCTCAGAGACTTCGGCTTTCTCCCCGTGCAGCACCTCTTCTCTCACGTGCCCTATGTGAACGAGTCGGCCGTCTTCCGCTCGGCGGTCCCTTCGGTCGAGTTGGCGATGGTGCTGCTGGCGGCGCTCGGCATCGAGGCCGTGCTCGACACTTCGCGCTCGCGCTCGAGGGCGCGTCGCTGGCATGTACCTGTGCTCGCAGTCGGCACGGGCCTGCTGCTCCTCGGACTCGCAGCAGGACCGTCCCGGAAGGTCCTCCATCTCGTGATGTCGGGAGGGCCATACGCGACGAGCCCGCGACCGTATGTCTTCGGCGCGCTTGTCGGGACGGTCGTGATCCTCGTATCGCTCGCCGTCGCAGGCGCTCTCCGTGGGCGGATCGCGGCGGTCGGCCTGTGCGGGGTCCTCCTGTTCGAGGCGTTCGGCTCCTTCGTGTACCCGGAGCTCGCCGCTACGCGGTCGCCGGCCGTCGACATGAAGCCGGTCATTTGGCTGCGGGCTCACCTCGGTGAGGCTCGCTTTTACTCGCTGAACTCGGATCCGGCCGTCGGCCCGGAGTACGGCGGGCCGATCGCGCCAAATTACGGGTCGTACTTCGGGCTGGCGTCGGCGGACTATCTCGACATCCCTGACCCACTGTTATATGTCAACTACGTCCACGATCATCTCGACGCGGGCGCGGGATCCGAGTTCTTCGGGACGATATTCGGGCGACACGCCGGGTCCCCATCCGGACTCGTGGAGCTCGGGAAGAACGTCGCCGCCTTCGAGTCGATAGGTGTCCGGTACATCGTCGCGGGCGCTGCGATCGAGCTCGCTTCTTACGTGCCGAGTGCGACCCGCGTCTACGACGACGGGCTCGTCGCCATCTGGGAGCTGCCGCGTCCGACCTCGTATTACTCGACCCTCGAAGGGTCGTGCCGGCTGACACCGGACGGCTTCAACGAGGTTGTCGCGAACTGCCAGGGGCGAGCCGTGGTCCAGCGCGAGGAGCTCGGCCTCGCGGGCTGGAGCGTCTCGGTCAACGGGCGAGGGGCTGCGCTCTTACCCTCACATGGCTCGCTCTTCACGTCGGTCACCGTGGGCCGTGGCACATCGACGGTTGTCTGGACGTACCGGCCTGGCCACCTGCGAACCGGCGAGGTGCTCGCGCTCTTTGGTCTCATCCTCTTGGTCGCGCCCTTTGGCTGGCTGGTAGTCCGGCGCGGGCGGCGTCGCACGTGAGCGACACCGTCGAGTCTGCGCCCGCGCGCGGGTGGTGGCAGCGTCACTGGCAGGACACGGCGTGCATCGCCTCGATCGTCGGCATGGCGATGGCCTACCTGTCACCAGCCGTGAAGGACGGGTGGTCGTTCGGGCCGTACGACTCCGGCGCGAACGGGACGATCGGTCACACGGGCAGCCCTTCGTTGGCGGCCGTGTACAACCGCATCAACGGCGACTTGATCAATCAAGGGATCCCGTGGAACACCCTCGATCGCGCGCTGGTCCTTGCCGGTCACTTACCGCTCTGGAACTCATACAACATGCTCGGCCTGCCCGAGATGTTCAACTTCGAGTCGGCCGCCTTCAGTGCCCCCGACCTGTTGAGCTACGCCGTGCCGATCCGCGCGGCATGGCTCGTGATCGCCTTTGCCAAGCTCCTAATAGCCGGTACCGGCGCATACGTGCTCTGTCGCAAGCTCGGCACACGCCCGCTCTCAGCCACGTTCGGCGGCATCTCGTTCATGCTCTCGGGGGGATTCGCGAGCTGGCTCGGCTGGTCCCTTTCCGGTGTCGCTGCCTGGGCGCCGTGGATCTGTGCTCTGATCTTGTGCGCCTACCGCGACCCGCGCCGCCGCTGGCCCGTGCTGCTCGCCCTTTGCGTGATGTTCGCCTTCTTCGGCGGGTTCCCGGAGATGTACGCCCTCCTCGCCGGTGGCCTGCTCGCCTTCGTGGTCTTCGGCGCGGCCGGGCTCGTCCTCACGCGCCGGCGAGCGTCGGTGGCCGGCTCGGCCCGTGCTCTCGCCGGCTTGGTCGGTGGTGTGGCGCTCGCCTCACCCCTCCTACTGCCAGGAGCGCAGTTGCTGAGGCTCTCGACCCATGCCGCCGGTCACGGGAAAGAGCCTGGGATGTCCGTCTCTTTCCTCTCGCTCATGGTTGCCCCGGGCTACTACGGCCTGCCGATCCGGGGGAGCACGACATTCCCTGGCATCAGCTTTTACGAGACCGTCTCGTACATCGGAGTGATCGCGATCGCTCTCGCGCTCGTGGGGCTGCTCGTCGCTCGCCGGCAGGCTGCCGTGGCCGGCATGGCTGGCCTGACTCTCGTCTGCTTTGTCTCCACCTTCCGGATCGGCGGCAGCGACGTCGCCGGATCGCTGCTCGTGGCGGTGGGTCTCGGCTCCGTGCACGTGACCCGGATCCGTCTTGTGACCGGTCTCGGGATCTCGGTGCTCGCGGCCGTCGGGCTCGACCAGATACTCCACCGGCCGAGAGCGTCGACCCGCGTGATCTGGCTGGTGGCGTCATTGATCGGAGCTGGGCTCGTCGTGGCGCTCGTCCTCGCCTCAGCCGCAGAGCACCTGCGCGGCTACGAGGCGACGGAGCGCTTCCACAGCTTGATCTGGCCATGCGCGTTGGCCGCCGTCCTCGTCGGCTCCGTGGCGGCGCTGCTCATCGGCGGCCGGCACAACAGGCAACTCAGAGCCCGGTGGCGCCGACCGATAGGGCTTGGCCTCGTCGGAGCCCAGGCAGCGTTCTTGCTCTTCGCGGGCGTAGGGCTGAACAGCTACAGCCCAACAGGGACCAAGACCTACCAAGGCGCGGCACAACTCGAGAGCATCGTCGGCTCGCAGCTCGTCGGACTCGACGGAGGGTCCCCTGCCTCGCCTCAGATCTGGCCCAGGCTGGGCTTCTACCCGAACCTGAACATCGCCTACCACGTGGCTGAGTTCGCGGCGCACGACCCAATCCTCCCTGCCACCGTCGCGCGGGAGTTCCCCGTCTCACCGAGGTCGGGACATGGGCGCAAGTCGCTCAGCGCGCTCAACATCCCGGACATAACGTCCGCGTCGTTGGCCCGCCACTACGGAATTTCGTACCTCTTGGTGCAACCCGGAAGGGCAATTCCTTCGGGCACGAAGCTCGTTGCGACGATCTCGGGTGAGCGGTTGGTGCGGGTGGGGGGAGCCGAGCGTTTCTCCTTCGAAGACGTCAGCACCACGCCTGCGGCCACAGTGCGGTCGTGGAGCCAACCTGACGACAACCTCTGGCTCGTCCACGTCTCCGTGCCACAAGCACCTGCCGCAGCGCGCGTCCTCGTGCTGCGCTTGACCGACTTGCCGGGCTTCGAGGTGACCGACGGAGGTCGTCAGTTGAGCGTGCGGCGGTACGGTCATTTCGAGATGGCCGTGACCGTCCCAGCTGGCGACTCGACGGTAGAGATCCGCTACTGGCCACGGGAGTTCACCGACGGGCTGCTCATCGCGGGTGCCGCCGTCGTCGCGATGGCGCTGTGGTGTGTGGTCCCACTCCTGGTGCGCCGGCGCCGGCGCACCCTCGTGAGCGATCCGGCCTGAGTACCCGGAGCGCGAGCCGAGGCCCATTATGCTTGCCGCTTCGCGACCCGGAGAGGAGCCGTGATAGAGG
>JBKQLZ010000100.1:0-14357 GCA_052146895.1 Acidimicrobiales bacterium | reverse complement strand
AGCCCGAGGAAGCCCTCTCGGGGCCGAGAACTGCGGCATGGCCCGGCTCAGGGATTCAACTTACGAATGCGGATCCCGTCGCTGTGCTGCCCGCGTGGGTTGCGGGTGCTGACCCCGAGCCCATGTTCGTGCACGTGTGGCCAGTGCTCGAGGACTTCGAACCGGAGCTCGCAGTGCCCGAGCTCTTGGTCGAGCTGGAGCTGGAGCGCGAGCTCGTCGACGTCGAGGAGCTGTCGGTCGACGCCTTGGCAGCCGACGTCTTGGCAGCCGACGCCTTGGCGGTCATGGTCTTCGCCGTATGGGCTACGTGAGCAACCTGGTGGGTGCTCGACGCATCAGCTGCCACGGCGCCGAGGCCGACAGAGCCTCCGGCCACGGCCATACTCGCCGCGGCGATGCCGAGGCGCTTGAGTGTGATTGCCATCTCTGGTCTTCCTTTCTCGGCGGGGCCAGGGAAGCGACCGCCTGAAAGGGACTCTGCCGGGAGGCCCTGTGACGAGCTCGTGGACCACCTTGGAATCCCATCCGACTCTGGGATCCAGGCGATTTTTTGTGACAGCTGCGGCCGGCCAGCCGGGACGCAGGCAGGCGGGCTCGGTGTGGCTCAGTCAGGGAGCGGGGCGACGATCTGCCCAGGGAGCTGCCTCCTCCAGCTGGGCGGCTACGCGGATGAGCAGGTCCTCCCGCCCGTAGCCCGCAACGAGCTGGACGCCGATGGGCAAGGCGTCGGGGCTGACCTGGAGCGGCAGCGAGATGGCCGGTTGCCCGCTCACGTTGAAGTGCGTCGTGAAAGGCACGAGCGATGCGGTGTGAGCCTGCGTGGCGAAAGGGTCGTCGGCGGGAGGTTCGAGCTCTCCCACCAGCGGTGGCGGCTCACCGAGCGTCGGGGTGAGGAGGAGATCGTGGTCCTGCCAGAACAAAGCGAGGCCTCGTGTGAAGCGAGCGCTCGCGGCGACGGCCTGGGCGTAATCGACCGCGCCAATACTTGTTGCGGCCATCGCCATGGCCCATGTGAGCGGCTCGACGTCCTCCGGCCCGAGCTCGCGCCCGAGCATCGCACCGAGCCCGAGCACGCTGAGCCGGGTGTTGACGGCCCAACGCGCGATGAAGCGACGTCCGTTGTCTGGGTCGTCGAGGACTGCCGGGTGCTCCTCCGCCACAGAGTGACCGAGCCCTTCCAACAGCAAGGCGGCCGCCCTGACCGCCGCTTCGCAGTGCGGGTGGAGGGTCCCGTTCGGCGTGTGAGCGAGCAGCCCGATGCGCAAACCCTTGGGACGCTCCGAGAGCTCTTCGACGTAAGGGCGAGAAGGCGGGGGAGCGATGATCATGTCGCCGTATCCGGGCCCGGCGGTCACATCGAGGATGGCAGCGCAGTCGCGGACCGAGCGGGTGAGCACGTGCTGGACCGAGAGCCCGCTCTCGTCCCGGTCGGGCCCGGCGGTGATCCGTCCCCGGGACGGTTTGAGCCCGACGAGGCCGCACATGCTGGCGGGAATCCGTATCGACCCACCGCCGTCGCTCCCATGAGCAACGGCGACCATTCCTGCGGCGACCGCGGCCGCGCTCCCGCCGCTCGAACCGCCGGGAGACCTGGTCGGGTCCCACGGGTTGCGCGAGGGGCCGTAGGCATGAGGCTCGGTCACGGGCACGAGCCCGAGCTCTGGCGTATTGGTGCGCCCGAGGAGCGTGAAGCCGGCGCTCCGGTAGCGGCCACAGAGCCACGAGTCACTCGTTGCCAGATGGCCGGCGTCGCGCATCGCCTGGTTCCCGTAGTGCGACGGGTCGCCCTTGGTATCTGCGAAGAGGTCTTTCACGAGAAACGGGACCCCCTCGAACCTCCCGCCTCCCGCCCCGCTCCCGATCTCGGCCAGCGCCTCGTCGAAACGCCTGTGAATCACTGCATTGATCTCGCCATCCGCGGCCTCGATGCGCGCGATGGCAGCCTGGGCCAGCTCACGGGCGCTCACTTCTTTCGTCCGCACGAGCTCGGCTTGCGCGGACGCGTCGAGCCACATCAGGTCTTCCATCGGGCCGACCCTAGCGAGGAGGCGACCGGAGCGCTTGGGCGCGACAGGCTTTCAGAGGCCCCTTCGGTCGTCCGGAACGACCTCGCGGACCACGAAGCCGTAGGGCGTCACGTCGTACATCGTGAGCGAAGTCAGGGGAGGCGAGTACGCGTGGATGCTCACCGCTGGGTGGCCTTCGTCGTGGCCGACGTCGTGCACGTGCGACGGCCCGAAGTTTCCGTGCTCGCCAGGATGGAACCGTCGCTCGACGATCGACACGGCATCGTCTGCCCGGTAGTGCTCGCTCAGGACTCCTTCTGTGATTACGAATCCGCCGCAAGAGCCGCCGTGGTCGTGCCAGCCAGATGACTGGTCGAACTCCCACGAGAGCAACCTGACCTCATAGCTCGCGGTCCGGTAGAGCACGATCCACCACCGCGTCTCCGGGCTGTCGACCACGAGGTCACACCAGAGCTCCGGCCGTTCGGCAACTGTGAGGGCCGCTGCCTCGGCCTCAGCTGCCGAGAGCCGGCGATCAGGTAGCGCGAGCGACGCGAGACATCGTCGGATCGCCGCTGCGCGCTCGGGAGGGGCCTCGCTCGTCGTTGAGTGAGGAAGTGTGCTGGTCATGGCCATCAAGGGTACCGGCCCGCCGCCGCCCCCCTAGGGCATTTGTCAGCTCGCGGCTACCACCGTGAGGGTTCCTGTCATGTACCGGTGGATGAGGCAGAGGAACCCGTACTTTCCCGGCTTGCCGGGGGCGATCACGGATCGGGACGTGTTGGGGACGATCGGCCCGGAGTTGAAGATCTCCTTGCCCATAGCCGTAAAGGTGTGTGCCACCGGGTCCTCGTTCTTCACCACGATCCGCTCGCCGGCTGTCGCCGTGGGGTCGGCGGGGTGGAAGGCGAAGTTCTTGATGACGATCATCACAGTGCCGCTTGCCGTCGCATGGCCAGGCGAAGTCGCGCCGGTCGCGGCTCCCGCGCCTCCGGCGACTTCCGCGAGGACCAAGAGGATGGACGCGATAGCCGTCACCGGCCCGACGAGATAGCCCACTTGTCGCGGTGCGACCCGTTCCAATCGTCCGAGAGCCTGAGTGGCGAGCACCACTAACGCGATCACCTCGATGATCCCGGCAACGATCCCGGCGGTGGTCCGTGTCTCTTGGAAGCCGAACAGTGCGAACTGAAGGCTGATCAGGTAGCCGCCGAGCGTGGCGAGTGCGAAGCCCGCGCCAGCCGCCGCTACGAGTCGCCCTAGTGGCCGACCTGCGAGCCGAATGGTGACGATGAGGGCCGCCCCGATCAGGAAGGCTGCGGCCACCTGTGCGAGGAACATCCAACCAATCGTGCGGATGTACCGGTAACCGGTGATGTAGAGGTCGAGATGAATCGCGCCGGCCGCGACTATCAGTCCCGCACCGATCAGTCGAGCGACTGCGGAGGGAGAGGCCGGATCTGCCGACGTGCGGTGAGTGCTCACATAAGTCCTACGTCGGGGGCGGCCTGAGGGATGACTGTCGAGCCGAGAAATCTCAGAGCCGCCCGCGGGCTCTCCTCGAAGAGCGGACCGTGAGCCGGTCCAGCGCGGTGCGGTCCACGTCTACGCCGAGGCCCGGCGCTGTGGGGACGGCGATCGTTCCGTCCTCGAGGACGAAGGGGGCTGTGATGTCCTCTTTGAAGTACCGGTCGGTGGCTGAGATGTCGCCGGGCAAGGAGAAACCGGGCAGCGTCGCGAGAGCGAGGTTCGCCGCGCGGCCGATTCCCGTCTCGAGCATGCCCCCGCACCACACCGGTATGCCCGCCGCGAGGCACACGTCGTGGATCTCTCTGGCCTCGAGGTAGCCCCCGACCCGTCCGGCCTTGATATTGACCACGCGACAGGCACCGAGCGCGATCGCGTCGGCTGCCGTCTGAGCCGAGAGGATCGATTCGTCGAGGCAGATGCGAGTCGACATATGGCGGGCGAGCTCGGCGTGGCCGACGATGTCTTCCTCGTCGAGAGGCTGTTCGATCAAGAGCAACCCGAAGGCGTCGAGTCGCGCCAAATGCGCCCCGTCGCTGCGGGTATAGGCAGTGTTGGCATCCACTTGCAGGGGGAAGCCCTCACCGAGGAGCGCCCGCACCGCTCCTACGGGGTCGAGGTCGAAGCCGGGCTCGATCTTCAGCTTGACCCTGGAGTACCCGTCGGAGCGGTACCCGGCCACGACGTCGAGGAGCTCGCCCACCGTGCCGGTGATGCCGACCGAGACGCCGGGTGCGACTCTTGTGCCGCTACCGCCGAGATACTTCTGCAAGGATTGACCGCTCGCCCGCAGCTCAGCGTCGAGGATCGCCATCTCGACCGCAGCCTTCGCCATCCGGTGGCCCTTGAACTCGCGCAGCAGGTCGGCGACGCTCGTTGCTGGGACATCGGTGGCGCCGAGAAGCTTGGGGACGAAGAATTGCTCGATGGCGATCCACGACGCCGCATTGAACTCCGAGGAGTAGAGGGGCTCGGCGCCGGATACGCACTCCCCCCAGCCCTCCGACTCAGGGCCCTCCACGTGAACGAGGAGCGCCTGGCGCGTGTGCTCGGTGCCGAACGAGGTGCGGAACGGCCGCACGAGCGGAAGCTCAACCATCCGTAGCTCGACTGAATCGATCCTCATCGTCCTCCGTTCGTGGCCGGCGCATGCAGGCCGGTCGCAACGACGAAGACGCCGGCCCAGTCGAGACCGAGCACCCGCCCGCCCGCATGAAGCGCCCCGCCGAGCACCTCCCGAGTGGCGGCTCTCCAGCGGCGCGCGACAGCCGGGTCGCTGCGCCGGACCTGCTCTATGTCGGCCGGCACCTGCACCCCGAACTCGGCGAGGTCAGCCGGGTGGAGCTCGACGAGTGGTGTGCCGTCCGGCGCCGCCACGAGCGCGAGCGGGCGATCGCCACCGAGCTCGAAGGCCACACCTTCAGCCGCAGCCTCTACGCGCTCGCTCTCGAGGTCCCAGCGCACGAGGAGGCGGTCGCTCTCGTCGCCGGCGTTGAGGGCGTCATCCATCTCTCCGTAGACATTCTCGATGTACGCGACGACTTGAGCTCCAAGCCTGCTCAGGTTGAACACGGCGTTGCGCCGGACCAGAGGATCGAAGGTCCAAGAGACGGTGGTGACACCGTGTTGGAGCGCCCATGCTCGCTGGTGGAGCTTGAGCGCGAGGCCGGTGCCGCTCCTATGACGGATCGCGTCGACACCTGTGACGTGGGAGTGGAGCTCGACTTCGGGTGGCGGTGTCGCCCACGCGACAGACGCGCCGACCAGCTCCCCGTCACTGTCGAACGCCCCGACGACATAGTTGCCCGATATCTGAAGTGCCCTCAGTACGTGAGCCGAGATCGGCGGCGTGCCACGCGGCTCCCGCCAGAGGTCGCCGAAGAGGGCGCAGGCAGCTCGCAACTGCCCGAGCTCGGTCAGCTCGCACACCGTGACCCCGGCTCGCTCTGCTGCTGCTGTCGCGGTCTCGGTAGCTTCGGCCACGCACCCGACTCTACGAGAGGTGGTCGGCTGAATCCGCGACGCCCGTGGTATACCCTGCGGGCGCAGACCCACCCGAGGGAGGGATTCATGAAGGTGTCGCTAACGGTCAACGGTGCGGCGCGCACAGACGACGTCGAGCCGAGGCTCCTCCTCGTCCACTATCTGAGAGACGTGGTCGGCCTGACGGGCACCAACGTCGGCTGCGACACGAGCTCGTGCGGTGCCTGCACGATCCACGTGGACGGCGAGTCGGTGAAATCCTGCACGATGCTCGCGGTGCAGGCGGAAGGGGCGGCGATCACGACGATCGAGGGTCTCGCTTCGAACGGCGACATGCACCCGATGCAAGAGGCGTTCCGGACGCACCACGGTCTGCAGTGCGGTTACTGCACTCCCGGCATGGTCATGGCGGCCACCTCCCTTCTCGCCGAGAACGCGAACCCGACTGAGAGGGAGGTGCGCGACGGACTCGAAGGCAACCTCTGCCGTTGCACCGGGTACCACAACATCGTGAAGGCCGTTCTGGCGGCGGCAGAGTCATGATCCCGGCAGCGTTCGACTACCGGCGTGCGTCCTCGGTCGACGAGGCGATCAGTCTCCTGTCGTCGTCGGGGGACGACGCGAAGCTTCTTGCCGGCGGGCACTCGTTGCTTCCGCTCATGAAGCTCCGGCTCGCGAGCCCTGCGCTCCTCGTCGACATCGGCGGTATCCGTGAGCTGTCATATGTCCGCCAGACCGGCGACGGTCTTGCTATCGGAGCTCTCACGCGCCACGCCGACTTGAGTCGTAACGAGGCGGCGTTGCGCGATGCGCCGTTGCTGGCGCACGTCGCCGGACAGGTCGGCGACCCACAGGTCCGCCACAGGGGGACCATCGGTGGCTCGATCGCGCACGGCGACCCAGCCTCGGACCTGCCCGCCGCCTGCCTTGCACTCGACGCGACCTTTGTCGTCGCGTCACCCCGGGGAGAGCGGACCATCGCGGCGACCGACTTCTTCAAGGGCTTCCTCGAGACGGAGCTAGCGCCGGACGAGGTGCTCGTCGAGATACTCGTGCCGGCAGCAGCGGGAGCCGGGTGGTCGTTCCAGAAGTTCAACCGCCGGGCACAGGACTGGGCGATCGTGGGTGTCGCTGCGGTCGCCAACGGGTCGACCCGCATCGGGCTCGTCAACATGGGGGCGACACCGATCCGGGCCGCTGGCGTCGAGCAGGCGCTCGCGGGAGGGGCCTCGGTCGCCGAGGCCGCTCAGCATGCGTCCGATGGTCTCGATCCGCCCTCCGACCTGAATGCGACCCCGGAGTACCGGCGCCATCTGGCGACCGTACTCGTGGGGCGAGCCCTCGCGGAGGCAGCGCAGAACAAGGCGTGACTCTCACGCGCCCTAATCTGAGCCTGTGACCGAGATCGACACCACCCTGGCCACGCCGGCCACAGCGCCTGGATCACCCGCAACCCCGACCTCGGTCGACGACGTCGCACAGGCCCTCGCTGCGCACGGTTACCTTGCCGATGAAGGGCTCGCGACCGCGATCTTCCTCGCGCTCGAGCTGAAGAGGCCGCTCTTCCTCGAGGGTGACGCCGGAGTGGGCAAGACCGAGGTCGCGAAGGTTCTCTCGGCTTGGACCGGTGGCGAGCTCCTCCGGCTGCAGTGCTACGAGGGGATCAACCTCGCCCAAGCAGCGTACGAGTGGGACTACGCCCGCCAGCTGCTGCACCTGCGGGCCGTCGAGGCGACCGGGGAGTCCGCGCGCCAAGCGGAGGACGAGATCTACGACGAGCGCTTCCTCGTCCGCAGGCCGTTGCTCCGGGCGCTCGAGCCGACGCTCGGTCCGGTACCGGTCCTGCTCGTGGACGAGATCGACCGCGCAGATGACGAGTTCGAGGCCTTCTTGCTCGAGATCCTCTCGGAGTACGCCGTCACCGTCCCGGAGCTCGGTACGGTCCGGGCGGAGCAGCCTCCCATCGTCGTCCTCACGTCGAACCGCACACGTGACGTCCACGATGCCCTCAAGCGCCGCTGCCTCTATCACTGGGTGGAGCACCCGTCGTTCGAGCGAGAGGTCGAGATCGTGTCGCTCCGCGCCCCACAGGCGGCGGGGCGTCTCGCCCGCCAGATCTCCGCCGCAGCTGCGGCGCTGCGGGAGCTCGGGCTCTACAAGCCACCAGGAGTCGCCGAGACAATCGACTGGGCGTCCGCAGTGGCCGCGCTCGGCAAGTCCGAGCTCGACGAGCACCTCGTCGACGTGACGCTCGGCGCAGTGCTCAAGTATCAGGAGGATCAACACCGCGTCCGGGCGTCAGGACTGAGCGACATCGTCGCCGCAGCCGTCCTCAGAAGTGGCTGACAGCTCGCCTCAGCCCTCGTCCGAGGTTGCCGACCTCGCTGGTGCACGCCTCGTAGTCGCGTTCGCGGCCCTGCTGCGCGCTGCCGGCGTCGACGTGCCACCCGGCTCGGTCGTGCTGTACGCGCAAGCGCTCGGAGCAGTCGGTCTCGACGATCGCGAACAGGTCTACTGGGCGGGGCGGTCGACGCTCATCCGGCGGCCGGAGGACCGCGACATCTACGAGCGGCTCTTCGCGGCGTTCTTCGACCACCGCGCAGGGCAGGCACTTCCCAGCGCGCCTCGCAGGGTCGCACTCGGGATCGACTCGGCCGAGGACGGCGACGAGGGCGCGTCCGCCCGGGCCGAGGATCACGAGAATGAAGGACCGACCATCACCTTGCGCTACAGCGCGCAGGAAGTTCTGCGCAAGCAGGATTTCGCCCGTTACGGGGAAGCCGAGTGGGCCGAGGCGCGCAGGCTCATCGCGACTCTGCGAGCCCAACCCGAGACCCGCAGGTCTCGCCGGCTCCACGAGGCGACGCGAGGCAGCTCGCTCGACCTGCCCCGTACCGTGCGGGCAGCAATCGGTTCGGATGGCGAGGCGTTGCGCCGGAAGTGGCGCACACCTTCGACCCGCCCGCGCCGGCTCGTGTTCCTCATCGACATCTCGGGCTCGATGGAGCCATACGCCAGAGCATTCCTGCGCTTTGCCCACGCCTGTCTCGTCTCGCGTCCGTCGGGGGGCGTGGAGGTCCTCGTGCTTGGCACGCGCGTGACGCGGATCACTCGCCCCTTGTCGTCGCGTGACCCCGACGCCGCCCTAGCCGACGCCAGCCGACTCGTGGACGACTGGTACGGCGGCACCCGCCTCGGCGCAGGGCTGCGCTCGTTCAACGACCGCTGGGGCAGCAGGGGGATGGCGAGAGGTGCCACGATCGTGATCCTCTCGGACGGCTGGGACCGGGGCGATCCGGACGAGCTCGCAGAGGAGATGCGCCGGCTCGGTCGCGTCGCGCACAGGGTCGTCTGGGTGAACCCGTTGCGAGCCTCGCCCGGATACGAGCCGATCGCCCGCGGCAGGGCCGCGGCACGGCCCTTCGTCGACGAGTTCGTCGACGGCCACTCCCTCGTCTCGCTCGAGGAGCTCGCCGGCGTTCTTTCCGGCTCACCACGCTGAGGCATCGAGCGCGCGGAACCGCACTACGATCACGAAAGAGCGCACCGCGGAAGGGAGGCGCCATGTGGATAGTGGCAGGGATTCTTCTCGGCATCGTCGTGCTCAGCGTTCTGGCTGGGTTCCACGTCGGTCCTCATGCTCATGTGTTCGCGACCGTGGCGGGCGTGATCGCGGCGGTGTGGCTGCTCGTGATGGCGGGTCTCGGTGATTCGAGGCCGCTGCTCTACGTGCTCCTCGGTGCCGACGTGACGATCACCAGCATCATGGGTGTCGCGGCTGTGAAAGTGTTGCGCACACCGGAGGCCGCGGCCGATCACGACCAGCCCCCGCCGTCGGTGGAAGGCGCCATGGGCTACGCGGTCGGGGCCATCGCCCCTGAAGGAATCGTCCGGGTCGGTGGCGAGGAGTGGAGCGCTGTGTCGCTGAACGGGCCTATCCGTGCCGGGGCACAGGTCCAGGTAATCAACGCCAGTGGTGTCCGGCTCGAAGTCTGGGGCGAGGAGAATCCGGCACTGACGCCGCCTACAAACAAAGATGAGGGAGCCACATCGTGATCATCGGGATCGTTGCCGCCGTAGCAGTGCTCGTCGTGCTGCTCGTGCTGGCCAAGTCAGTCAAGATCGCTCGTGAGTATCAGAGACTCGTGCTGTTCCGCCTCGGCCGGGCGATCGGCACGAGAGGTCCGGGCATCGTCTTCCTCAACCCGGCGACGGACCGGACCACGCTCGTCGACCTGCGCGAGCAGTACCTCGAAGTCCCGCACCAGACCGCGATCACGAAGGACAACGCGCCGATCTCAATCGACTTCATAGTGTTCTACAAGGTCGTCGACCCGTCGATGTCCGTGCTCGCTGTCGGCAACTTCGCGGGAGCGGCCCTCAACGTGGCCGCCACCACGCTCCGTTCGGTCGTCGGCGACATGCCGCTCGACGACGTCCTGTCGAAACGAGAGGCCACCAACGCCGCCCTTCGCGTCCGCTTGGACGAAGTGACTGAGCGCTGGGGTGTGAAGGTCACGAACGTCGAGGTCCGCGAAGTCAACCCTCCGCCCGGCGTTCAGGAGGCGATGACTCGCCAGATGTCAGCCGAGCGGACTCGCCGCGCGCAGGTCACAGAGGCTGAAGGCTCGAAGTCGGCCGCCATCTTGCAGGCAGAAGGGCAGCAGCAAGCGGCAGTCCTTGCCGCGGAAGGACAAAAGCAAGCGAACGTGCTCGCTGCCGATGGAGAGCGCCAGGCCGCGCTCTTGAGGGCCCAGGGCTACTCGAGCGCCCTCGAGGCGATCTTCGAAGTCGCGAAGACCCTCGACGAGAACACCCTCGCACTCCAGTACCTCGACACGCTCCGCCAGATCGGTATGTCACCTTCGACGAAGTTCGTCATCCCGATGGAAGTCGGCAGCATCGTCCAGGGGATCAGGGGCCTCGTCCAGGCACAGGGCCAGTTGGGCGCGTCGGCTTCGGCACCCGCCCCGGCCGAGGTTGCCGTGGCTGCAGCGCCCGCCGAGCTCGAGGCTCCGACGGCGAACGGCAGCGATCCGGCGATCTGAGCCGTTGCCCGGCTAGGCGATCCCGGCGCCGGCCGCCTCGGGATCGTGCCTCAGAAGAGATGGCCCTCGTACCGCCGCGAGGCTTGCCGCGACAGCCGCCACGACCGCGAGCGCTATCACGGCTCCTCGGAAGCCCATGGCGGCGTCGCCGTTGCCACTCACAGTTGAGCCCGAGAACGCCTGGAACACAAGGGTGGTGACGGCAAGCCCGAGGGCAGTGCCGAGGCCACGTGTCATGTTCAGCACGCCGCTCGCGACTCCGGTCTCGGTTCGGGCGATCCCACCCATGACGGCGGCATTGTTGGCGGGCGTGAACAGACCCATTCCCGCTCCGACGAGCGCAAGGGCACCGAGGCGGAGCAACCCGGCGCTCCCGCTGAAGGCCAGCTCGACGAGGGCGCCAGATGTCAGCATCATCCCGCCCACGGTCAGCGGCCGAGGACCGAGCCGGTCTGCGAGGTGGCCCGAGACCGGTGCGAGGAGCCCGAGCCCTATGGGCATGACGGTGAGATCGAGGCCGGCCTCGATCGGGCTCATGTGCAGTCCGGTCACGAGGTAAAGAGGGATCACGAACAGGGTGCCGAATAGGACAACGTAAGAGAGGAGGCTGCTCGCGATCCCGGCGGAGAACCCCCGCCGCGCGAACAGGCTCAAGCGCAACATCGGGGAACTGGTGTGGTTCTCCCGCACGACGAACGCAGCTGCCAGCGCGATCGCGCCGGCGACCATCGCGATCACGGAAGGAGACGTCCATCCGAGCCCTCCGCCGAGCGAGATCGCCGCGAGCAGCAGGCCGGCGGCCGCCGGAAGCAGCGCCACCCCGGCCCAGTCGAAGCGACTGCGCTCGGCGAGATCCCTGCTGCGCGGTATGAGGCGACGACCGAGCAAGATCCCGACGATCCCGACCGGGACGTTCACCAAGAAGACGAGGTGCCAGCCGCCTGTCGCGACGAGGATGCCGCCGATGGCCGGGCCGAGAGCGAGGCCTAGAGCCTGAGCGGCGCCCTGGATGCCGATTCCTCGGCCGAGCTGGTCCTTTGGCATCACGAGGGCGATGATCGCCATCGAGTTCGCCTGCATCATCGCGGCACCCGCACCCTGCAGGACCCTGAAGGCGATCAAGAGCCGGAGATCGGGTGCGATCCCGCAAAGGCCCGAGCCGATCACGAAGATGCCGAAGCCGTAGAGGTAGATCAGCTTGCGGCCGAGGACGTCTGCCACCTTGCCGATGGGCGTCACGAGTGAGACGACGACCAGCAGATAGCCGAGCCCCACCCACGTCGCGCCTGCAAGCGACGCATGGAAGCTGACCTCGATCGGCCGGTAGGCGAGGTTGACGATGCTCGCGTCGAGCTGTCCCATGAACGCGCCCAGGCAGACGGCGAGCACAGCAAGCCAGTGCGCATGGCGGTACTCGCGCACCGCGTCTGACCTGCGAGGTTCCTCGAGCAGGCGTCTGAGCAGACCGCGGGCGCTGTCGCGGTGCCCTGTAGTGACCACAGCCATTTGTACGATTGTACGTACAAATCTGAGTGGCTGTCACATTCGTGATGAACTGTCCGCCATGGCGACAAACGTGCTCGGTGGAGAGCTTCAACCCTGCAGCATGGATCCGCTCACCGGCTTTTACCGCAACGGCTGCTGCGATACCGGAGCTGAGGACGCGGGAGTGCACACGGTGTGTGTGCAGGTCACGGCTGAGTTTCTCGACTTTTCCGCCCGCGTCGGGAACGATCTCTCCACCCCTCACCCTGAGTACGGCTTTCCCGGCGTGCTCCCCGGCCAGTCGTGGTGCCTTTGTGCCTCGCGCTGGAAGGAGGCACTGGACGCCGGCATGGCGCCGCCGGTCGTGCTCGAGTCGACCCATAGGGCGACGCTCGAGTGGGTGACGCTCGCCGAGTTGCGTCGCTTCGCGGTGAATCCTTCGTCGTGAGCACCACAGCGGAGGTCGCTTACTTCACGATGGAGGTCGCGCTCGAGGACGAGTTGCCGACATACAGCGGCGGCCTCGGCGTGCTGGCCGGCGATTACCTCCGATCGGCCGCGGACCTGGGCATTCCTGTCACCGCCGTCACGTTGCTCTACCGCGGCGGGTACTTCTCGCAGTCGGTGGGCGACAACGGGGCCCAGCAGGAGGAGCCTGTCGACTGGGATCCCGAGGACGTTCTCGAGCACCTCGACACGACCGTGGAGGTCGAGGTCGACGGACGCACGGTGCAGGTCGGCACTTGGCGCCTCAACCTGACCGGCGTGACCGGCTCGGTCGTGCCGGTCTACTTCCTCGACACCGACCTCCCCGCGAATGACGCCGCCGCTCGGGAGCTGACGGACCAGCTCTACTCGGGCGACACCTCGCACCGGCTGCGCCAGGAGGCCGTGCTCGGGCTCGGCGGCCTCGAGATGCTGCGCCGCTTGGGTCATCAGCCGAGCGTGTTCCACATGAACGAGGGACACTCGGCCCTGCTCATCCTGCGCTTGCTCGAGGACGAGGCGCCGGAGACTGTCCGCGCCAAGTGCGTGTTCACGACGCACACGCCGGTGCCGGCGGGCCATGATCGTTTCTCCCGGGCGATCGTCGCCAAGGTCCTCGGGCCGAGCCGGACCTCGCAGCTCGAGGGTCTCGGCTGCCTCGAGACGAAAGAGCTCAACATGACCGAGCTCGGCATAGCCGGCTCGGGTTACGTGAACGGGGTGTCAGTCCGGCACGCGGAGGTCACCCGCGAGATGTTCCCGGGCGTCGCGGTCTCCTCCGTGACCAACGGCATCCATGCCGCCAGCTGGGCTGGACCATCCATCGCCGAGCTGTTCGACCGCTACTTCGCGGGCTGGCGGCTCGACAACGCCATGATCCGGTACGCGAGCACGATCCCGCTCGCCGAGATCGCCGAGGCTCATCGCCAGGAGCGCCGCCGCCTCTTCGACCAAGTGGTCGACCGCACCGGGACTCGTCTCGATCCGAGCGCCCTCACAATCGGAATTGCTCGCCGGGCGACCCCGTACAAGCAGACGACATTGCTCTTTACGGACCTCGAGCGGCTGAAGTCGATCGCCGAGTCGGTAGGCCCGATCCAAGTGCTGTTCAGTGGCAAAGCGCATCCGAACGACGCGGATGGCAAGGCGCTGATCGAGAGAGTCGTGTCGGTGAGCGAGCAGGTCTCCGGGGCGCTCGAGGTCGTCTTCCTCCCCGGGTACGACTTGCGGCTGGCGGCTCTGCTGGTCGCCGGCGCCGACATCTGGTTGAACACGCCGATCAAGCCGAACGAGGCGTCTGGCACGAGCGGGATGAAGGCGGCGCTGAACGGCGTGCCGAGCCTCTCGACGCTCGACGGCTGGTGGATCGAGGGTTGGATCGAGGGCGTGACCGGCTGGGCGATCGGCGGGCCGGACGACGGCGACGACTCAGAGGACCTGTACGGCGCGCTCGAGCGGGTGGTGCTGCCGACCTTCTACGAAGACGAGGAGCGGTTCAACGAGATCCGCCGGCATGCGATCGCCCTCAACGGGTCGTTCTTCACCACCGAGCGGATGGCTCGCGAGTACGGCGAGGCTGCCTACGGTCTCAGATCGCCTTGATCGGGCGGTAGGCCGGCTGCCACATCGCATCCCGCACGGCGGCGACGAGGTCGGCGTCAGCAACCGTCTGTCTCGCCACGCCGTCTTGCATCGCGGCCGCTGCGACGGCGACCGCGACGGCGACCGATGTCTCCCGCAGCGCCTCCACCTGGGGGAGCAAGGGGGCACCCGTGGCCTCGGAGTCAACGGCGGAGGCGACGGCGTCGGCGGCTGCCCGGAT
>JBKQLZ010000099.1:0-7249 GCA_052146895.1 Acidimicrobiales bacterium | reverse complement strand
TCCTCGGAGATGGCCTTCAAGATTGCCGGTTCGATGGGCTTCAAGAAGGCGTGCAGGGCAGCCCGTCCTGTTCTCCTCGAGCCGATCATGGCCGTCGAAGTGGTCACGCCGGACGATTACCTCGGCGACGTGATCGGAGACCTCTCTGCCCGCCGCGGGCGGGTCGAGGGGATGGAGCAGCGGGGCGCGACCCACGTCGTACGGGCTCAGGTTCCGCTGTCCGATATGTTCGGCTACGCTACCGACCTGCGTTCGCGTACCCAGGGTCGAGCCACGTACACGATGCAGTTCGACTCGTATCAGGAAGTCCCCGAGTCGGTGTCTCGGGAGATAATCGCCCGAGTCACCGGCGAGTGACTCACCGTCAGGTGAGCACGCTCGACAACTGAACGACAACTGATCGACAAGCAGCAAATTACAGACGACGCGGCGCCAAGGGGGTGCCGCCTAGATAACAAACGGAGCGGTCGGCACTAATGGCCAAGAAGAAGTTCGAGCGGAATAAGCCGCATGTCAACGTAGGCACGATGGGTCACATCGACCACGGGAAGACGACGCTGACCGCGGCTATCACGAAAGTGCTCCACGAGCACAACCCGTCGATCACCGTCATGGCGTTCGACGAGATCGACAAGGCGCCGGAGGAGAAGGCTCGTGGCATCACGATCTCCATCGCGCACGTCGAGTACGAGACCGACAAGCGCCACTACGCGCACGTCGACATGCCAGGTCACGCCGACGACATCAAGAACATGATCACCGGCGCCGCCCAGGTGGACGGTGCGATCCTCGTGGTATCAGCGGCGGACGGCCCGATGCCCCAGACGCGTGAGCACGTGCTGCTCGCCCGTCAGGTTGGCGTGCCTTCCATAGTGGTAGCCCTCAACAAGGCCGACATGGTCGACGATGAGGAGCTCCTCGACCTCGTCGAGCTCGAGGTCCGCGAGCTGTTGAACGAGTACGACTTCCCCGGCGACGACACTCCTGTCATCCGCGTGAGCGCCCTCAAGGCGCTCGAGGGCGACCCGGAGGCCGCCGAGGGCATCTTGAAGCTCATGGACGCCGTGGACGACTACATCCCCGAGCCGCTCCGTGAGATCGACAAGCCGTTCCTCATGTCGGTCGAGGACGTCATGACGATCACCGGTCGTGGCACCGTCGTTACCGGCCGTGTGGAGCAAGGGGTCCTGAAGGTCGGCGAGGAAGTCGAGATCGTCGGGTTGCGGCCCACCCAGAAGACGGTCTGCACCGGCGTCGAGATGTTCCGCAAGCTGCTCGACCAGGCCCAGGCCGGCGACAACATCGGCGCACTCCTTCGTGGAACGAAGAAGGAAGACGTCGAGCGTGGCCAGGTGCTCTGCAAGCCAGGCTCGATCACGCCTCACAGCAATTTCGAGTCCAACGTCTACGTGCTCACGAAGGAGGAGGGTGGCCGTCACAAGCCGTTCTTCTCCAACTACCGGCCTCAGTTCTACTTCCGGACGACGGACGTCACCGGAACGATCGAGCTCGCCGAGGGCACCGAGATGGTCATGCCCGGTGACAACACCACCATGACGGTCGACTTGCAGAAGCCGATTGCCATGGACGAGGGCCTTCGTTTCGCCATCCGGGAAGGTGGCCGCACAGTCGGCGCCGGCCGGGTCACGAAGATCCTCAAGTAGCCGGCCGAGAATCATGGCAGCTCAGAGGATCCGGATCCGGCTCAAGGCATACGACCACGAGATCATCGACCAGTCGACGAAGAAGATCGTCGAGACGGTGCTCCGCACTCAGGCGAAGATCCGTGGGCCTGTGCCTCTCCCCACGGAGAAACACCGGTACACCGTGATCCGCTCCCCGCACAAGTACAAGGACAGCAGGGAGCACTTCGAGATGCGCATCCACAAGCGCCTCGTGGACATCGTCGAGCACTCGCCGAAGACGGTCGACTCGCTACAGCGGCTCGACCTCCCCGCCGGCGTAGATATCGAGATCAAGATCACGGCCTAAAAGGCCGAAGACGATCTTGGGGGACGGCGCCCGTCTCTTGCTTCGGCAAGGGCGGGCGCCGCATCGCGTCTGAGGAGTGCCGGCTGAGGAGCTGATATAGTTTCCCTTCCGTTGGGCGTGATGCCCAACCAAGGTTTACGACGACGTCCGGGAGCGCCCCGGGGCTCCGGCCCAGGGGGACCTTCCGGCAAACCGAGAATGCGCTCCGTCCGGTTCGCCGGCCGGAGCGTCCTCACGAGATGGGGCGGTTTTCCGCCTGGGTCGCTTCGTAGCGTGCACCGGTTCGCCGGTTCGTGCTGCGTGTCGCCCCTCAGCGGCGCCAGAGCGACATAGAGAACGAGGACGGCACACGAGATGGCCACCAAGGCGATCGTCGGCGAAAAGGTCGGTATGACCCAGATCTGGGACGAAGAGCAGCGCGTCGTGCCCGTGACCGTCGTCAAGGTCGCGCCCGTGCGCGTCGTGAGGGTGAAGACAAGGGAGACCGAGGGTTACTCGGCGCTCCAGGTCACCTACGGCGTGCGGCGCGCCTCGCTGCTCAACAAGCCTGAGGCGGGGCAATACACCAAGGCGGGCGTCGAGCCCGGACGTCGCCTCGTCGAGCTGCGCCTCGAGGACACGAGCGGCTACGAAGTCGGCCAGGAGATCGACGCCGGGATCCTCGAAGCAGGCGAGAAGATTGACGTGACGGCGATCTCGAAGGGCAAGGGCTTCGCTGGCGGCATGAAGCGCCACAACTTCAAGGGCCAAGGCGCGGCTCACGGAACCCACAAGAAACACCGCGCACCCGGCTCTATCGGCGCCTGCGCCACGCCCGCTCGCGTCTTCCGCGGGACCCGGATGGCCGGCCGCATGGGTGCCGCCCGCGTCACGACTCTGAACCTCGAGGTGGTCTCCGCAGATCCCGAGCGCGAGCTGATCCTCGTGAAGGGCGCAATACCTGGGCCACGCGGTGGCCTCGTCCTCATTCGTAACGCCGTGAAGGCGAGCAAGTGATGGCCACCCAGCAGGTCGCCGAGCGCGAAGAGCTTCGCACCGTGACCGTCGACCGGTACACCGACGCCGGCGAGGTGCTCGGCACCGTCGAGGTCAGTGCCGAGATCTTCGGCCGCTCCCCCAACATCCCGCTGATGCACCAGGTCGTGACCGCTCAACTGGCGGCTCGCCGGTCCGGCACCCAGAGCACGAAGACCCGGGCAGAGGTCGCAGGTGGCGGCGCCAAGCCCTACCGGCAGAAGGGCACCGGTCGCGCGCGCCAGGGCACGATCCGTGCGCCTCAGTTCGTCGGCGGTGGCGTAGCCCTAGGCCCGAAGCCGCGGAGCTATGCGCAGCGCACCCCGCGCAAGATGACTCGCCTCGCTCTGTTCTGCGCACTTTCCGACCGTGTGTCCGAGGGTCGCTTGTGCCTCGTCGAGAGCTGGTCCTTCGACGTTCCGAAGACCAAGGACGCAGTCAAGTCGCTCAACGCGCTCGGGCTCGAAGGCAGCATCCTCATCGTGCTCGGGCCGAACGACCATCTCGCCGAGCGCTCCTTCGCGAACCTCCAGAACGTCGACCTCGTCGATGCGTCACAGCTCACCGCCTACGACGTTCTCGTGAACGACTGGATCGTGTTCACAGACGAGACCTTGCCGGGCGAGGCGACTGCGGTAGCCGACTCCGACACGGCGATCGCTGCACGGGCGAGGTTCGAGGCTGGCGAGGCTGCGGACGAGGACGAGGACGACGCCGAGGTTGACGAGGACGAGGACGACGCCGAGGTTGACGAGGACGATTCATCGGCTTCGGCGTCCGGAGAAACGGACGCCTCTTCCGACGAACCGTCCTCCGAAGCGTCCGACGTCGCTGATGACGAGGATGGCCCGAAGGTCGCGGCTGCCAAACCTTCCAAGCCGAGGGCAAAGCGTGCGCCGGCGGCCAAGAAGGCGGCGCCGGCGGCCGTTTCTCCGGCCGTCGAGGACTCGGTCGACGTTCCAGACGCAACCGACGAGGCAACCGATGCAACCGACCACGAGGAGGACTCGGAGTGAGCGAACGACAGATCCTGCTCCGGCCTGTGGTGTCTGAGAAGTCCTACAAGCTCATGGACGAGGGCACCTACGTATTCGTCGTCGACAAGGCGGCGAACAAGATCGAGATCCGCTCTGCGGTCGAGGACGCCTTCGGTGTCCGGGTCCAGAGCGTCAACACGCTGAACCGCAAGGGCAAGCGCAAGCGCCAGCGGCGCCTTGCGACTTACGGGCAGCGTTCGGACACCAAGAGAGCGATCGTGCGCCTCGTCGGCGACGACCGCATCGAGCTCTTCGAGGCCTGAGGACGACGACGATGGCACTTCGCAAACGCAAGCCCACAAGCCCGGGACGCCGCTTCCAATCCTCCTCGGACTTCTCCGAGATCACGAAGACGAAGCCAGAGCGCTCCCTCACGGTCTCGAAGCCGAGCACCGGTGGTCGTAACAGCTACGGCCGCAAGACGGCCCGCCACCGTGGTGGCGGCCACAAGCAGCAGTACCGGATCATCGACTTCAAGCGGGACAAGGACGGCGTGCCGGCCAAGGTCGCGGCGATCGAATACGACCCGAACCGCAACGCCCGCATCGCCCTGCTCCACTACCTGGACGGTGAGAAGCGTTACATCCTCGCTCCGGCTCGCGTCGGTGTCGGCGACCTATTGCAGTCGGGTCCCGGCGCGGACATCCGCCCCGGCAACGCGCTTCCTATGCGCTACATCCCGGTCGGCTCGGTCGTGCACAACGTCGAGCTCCGGCCCGGGGGCGGGGGCAAGATGGCCCGCGGCGCCGGCATGAGCGTCCAGCTCGTGGCCAAGGAAGGTCAGTTCGCCACGCTCCGGCTCCCCTCGACAGAGATGCGCCGGGTCTCGATCGACTGCCGCGCCACGCTCGGCGAGGTCGGCAATGCAGAGGCCGAGCTGATCTCGATCGGCAAGGCCGGCCGTAATCGCTGGAAGGGCGTTCGCCCGCAGACGCGAGGTGTCGCCATGAACCCCGTCGACCACCCACTCGGTGGTGGCGAGGGCAAGACCTCCGGCGGCCGGCACCCGGTCTCGCCGTGGGGTCAAAAAGAAGGTCGAACCCGCCGGCGCCATCGGCCGTCCGACCAGCTCATCGTCCGCCGTCGCCGCACCCGCGGCGCCCGTCGCTGATCGGAGCCGAGGAGACTTATGCCTCGCAGCCTGAAAAAGGGACCCTTCGTCGACGATCACCTTCTCAAGAAGGTCGACGACTTGAACTCGAGAAACGAGAAGCGGGTCGTGAAGACCTGGTCCCGTCGCTCCACCGTCATCCCTGACATGGTCGGTCACACGATCGCCGTCCACGACGGGCGCACGCACGTGCCCGTCTACATCACCGAGTCCATGGTCGGACACAAGTTGGGTGAGTTCGCACCTACGCGGACGTTCCGCTTCCACGCCGGCCAGGAACGCGCGGGGAGGCGCTGACGTGCCCGGACTGAAGACGAACGAGCGTCCCGGCACGAGGGCGGTGCTCCGGCACTCGCGCATGTCGGCTTACAAGGCTCGCGAGGTCCTCGACCTCATCCGCGGAGTCGACTACGTGCGAGCGTCGGAGATCCTCGAGTCCGCTGACCGGGGCGCTGCCGAGGTAATCGGCAAGCTGCTCAACAGCGCTGCGGCCAACGCCCAGCACAACGACCAGCTGGATCCCGAGGAGCTCTACGTCTCGGCGTGCTTCGCGGACGAGGGAACGACCCTCAAGCGCTGGCGCCCGCGTGCCCGCGGCCGGGCCACGCGCATCCGCAAGCGGACCTGTCACATCACGGTGATCCTCTCGAGGCTCCCCGACGAAGAGATCGCCAAGAGGCGGGCTCGCGTCGCGACGGAGCAGGCCGAGCGTCGCCAGCGTCGCGTCGCAGGCACCCGGCGCAGCCGGCGCCAGGGAGCAGACAGCGCAGCCGAGGTCGCAGCAGCAGATGCAGCGGCGCAGGCGGCGGCTCTTGAAGAGGCGACTGAAGCTGCCATCGACGCCGCTGGCGACGAAACGTCCGATGCGGACGAACCGCCGGCTTCGGCGGCCGGAGAAGAAACGGCCGCCTCTTCCGACGACTCGTCCGCTGACAGGTCAGAGGACGCCGACGTCGACGACGGCCAAGACGAGGTTGTGGAGGCAGCCGACATCGCTGACGCGGCGCAGGTTGAAGAGGCCGAGATGCTTGACGCAGACAATTCGCAAGATGCAGCAGACGAGTCGGTGCCAGAGGGCTCGGATGAGGATGAGGCGACCGTTTCTCCGGTCGCCGAAGACTCAACCGAGGCTGACGCTGCCGAACACGAGTCAGACGACGACTCCACCAAGGAGAGCGAGTAATGGGCCAGAAGGTCAACCCGTACGGGTTCAGACTCGGAGTCACGACGGACTGGAAGTCCCGCTGGTTCGACGACCGCAACTACCAGGACGCCGTCATCGAGGACTGGCAGATCCGCGACTACCTGATGGGCCAGCTCGAAGCTGCGGCTGTCAGCCGCATCGAGGTCGAGCGGACGCGCGACCGTCTCCGCATCGACGTCCACACCGCGAGGCCAGGGATCGTCATCGGCCGTCGTGGCGCAGAGGCGGATCGCCTTCGTCGCCAGCTCGCACGTATCACGAAGAACGCCAACGTCCAGCTGAACATCCAAGAGATCAAGCAGCCCGAGCTCGACGCGGCGCTGATCGCGCAAGGGATTGCCGACCAGCTCGCGCGACGGATCAGTTTCCGCCGTGCCATGAAGCGGGCCATTCAAACGGTGCAGAAGGCCGGCGCCCAGGGCGTCCGCGTGCAGTGCTCAGGCCGTCTCGGCGGTTCTGAAATGGCACGCAAGGAGTCCTACCGCGAAGGTCGTGTCCCTTTGCACACGCTCCGTGCCGACATCGACTACGGCTTCCGCGAGGCGAAGACCACCACAGGTCGCGTCGGAGTGAAGGTCTGGATCTACAAGGGCGACATCCTCCCGTACAAGACCTCAGGTGAGGAGAAGATCACCCGCGAGGCGGCCATGGCTGTGGGGGAGACCTCAGGTCAGGCGCGGCCGCGTCGCATCGTCAGCGCCGGCGGCGGTCGCCGTAGGCCGGAGCAGGGCGAGCCGGGCTCAGTGCCGGCAGCAGCCGAGCCGGAGACGACACCGATCGAAGGCGAGCCTTCCGTGGCGACCGCTCCGTTGCCAGGCGCGAGCCAGGGCGACGAAGCGCTCGAGCGCTTGCTCGCCGAGGAAGAGGAAATCGAGCGCCGCACGCGCGATG
>JBKQLZ010000098.1:0-20374 GCA_052146895.1 Acidimicrobiales bacterium | reverse complement strand
CCGGATGACTCGCCCTCCCGCTCGGGCACCTTCACCCTTTCGCGGAACTTCTTGGTCCCGCGGACCACGACCATGGTTTGCTCAGTCGGGGTGCCGGTGAGTATGCACGTGATCCGGGGTGAATTCGGGCACGGGTTGGACCGGACCCTTGAAGCCGAGCAGCCTCAGGACGAACACACCGATCCGACTCGGCTTCTTCGCTCGCTCAGCCTCTTTTGCCTCGGCTTCGTGTCCACCCGTGACGTGGTAGTTGCGCCCCATGTAGCCCCGCCGGTAGTTGGGCGAATTCACGTCAACAACGTACTGCCTCACTCAACAGGACCAGCAGCGATCTCGCGCCGGCACTCAGCGGTCGAGCGCAACCACGCTCACCCAAAGGGTCAGCGGGGCAACTCTTCGCCAGATGAGACGATCGCTGTGACGGTCTTGCGCCCGAGTCCGGAGACCTCGGCCAGTTGGCGCATCGACACGCCGCAATCATGCGCGACCCGAATCATGTCGTCGCGGATCTTTGTCTCCTTGGCCGCGCGCTCTGAGCTCAAGCCCACGACGACCAGCGCGGCGCCAGCCTCGCCGGTCGCGCCGGCTCGGTACTTGTCCATGGCTGAAGTCGCTGCGAATACCTCGGCGTCGGTGTAACTCATCTATCCTCCCGGAGCGCGATTGCAAGCTTGTCCCGAACCGCCATCAGCAGCGGTACTCGGAGCGACATCTCGGCCCTGGCCTCGGCATCGTTCAGGTGGGCCAACGTCATCCCGAGAAGTTCGAGGGCCTCGACTCGCTCAAGCTCGACTCTTATCACTGGTCCAATAGTAGCCAGTGATGGCGCCCTACGGACCGGGACCTGCACCCTGCGGAAACCCGGCGAGGCTGTGAACCTTCGCCACGCGTCATCGCCGAAGCGCTCTGCCTCGACGTCCCGATCCTCGTCAACCGCGACATCTTGGGCGGCTGGAAGTACGTGTGGAACGAGACGGGTCGTTTCTTCTCAGACGAGGATGACGCGGTCGCGGCGATGGCCGCCATCACCGAGAGCGACTTTGGGCCGCGGGAGTGGTACACCAACTATGGGCGGAAGAACGCCGGTCCGCGTCTCGCCAGGTTCCTCGGGGTCGTCGCCGGCGACGACGAGACCGCCGGCATCGAGTCGGCGCACTTCTTGAGCCCGAGAGACTTCAAGGGCATGCCAAGACGACGCTGACCGGCCTCCTCACGCTCGACCGTCGCTGGGACCGCCCGGGCTAAGGCAAAGTCGAACTTGTACTACGAGCCCGTGATGACCTTGACGAGTGCCCCGGTCGAGGCCTTGAGCTCAGTCACCGAGTCGCCGCTGAAATTCGTCACGAACAGGTCGCCCGGGCTTGTCGCGAGGGCGTCCGGGTCGTCGAACTTGTATGACGGGCCCGAGATGACTCGCACGAGCGCCCCGGTCGAGGTCTTGAGCTCGGTGACCGTTTCGCCATTGGCATTCGCCACGAACAGGTCGCCCCCGGTTATCGCTAGGGCGTAAGGGTTGTCGAACTTGTACGACGAGCGCGAGATGACCCGCACGAGCGACCCGGTCGAGGCATTCAGCTCGGTGACCGAGTCGCCGTAGCCGCTCGCCACGAACAGGTCGCCCCCGGTTGTCGCCATGGCATCCGGGTCGTCGAACTTGTACGACGAGAGCGAGATGACTCGTACGAGCGCCCTGGTCGAAGTCTTGAGCTCGGTGACCGTCTGGCCGTCGGAGTTCGCGACGAAGAGGTCGCCCCCGCTTGTCGCCAGGGCGTAAGGGCCCTCGAATCTATACGACGAGCCCGAGATGACTCGTACGAGCGCACCGGTCGACGAGTTGAGCTCGGTGACCGACTCGCCGTCGTAGTTCGCCACGAACAAGTCGGTCCCGCTCACCGCCAGGGCTTCCGGGGCGACGAGCTTGTACCTCGAGGCCGAGATGACCCGGACGCGCGCCCCGGTCGAGACCTTTAGCTCGGTGACCGAGTCGCCCTCGTAGTTCGCCACGAACAGGTGGCCTCCAGTCACCGCCAGGACTCGCGGGGAGTCGAACTTGTACGACGAGCCCGAGATGACTCGTACGAGCGCCCTGGTCGAGGCGTTGAGCTCAGTGACCGAGTCGCCGTCGGAGTTCGCGACGAAGAGGTCGCCCCCGCTGGTCGCCAGGGCGTCCGGGTCGTCGAACCCCCACCCCATCACATGGACCCTCATTCCTGGCGCCATTGAGGTCGGGCGAGGGTGTCCTTTGCCAGCGGCTGATGCGGTCGCCCCCCAAAGCGTGGGGAGGCTGATCATTGCCAAGGCGACTACCAAGAGGCGGGCACCGTTCCGCGTCACCGAGCACCTCCCGCGCTCTGATCAACCTGACATGACAAGCGCAAGTTATCGGTTTTACGCCCCGCACGCCCGACTGTGCTGGCTGCCGGTCGCCGGTGGCGCCGGTGCCGCGTAACGCCGGCTCTGCGCTCCTCGCCCCAGTGGCGAGAATGTCCTACTCAGAGTAGGATATAAGTATGAAGGTTAGTGTGAGCCTGCCAGACGAGGACGTCGAGTTTCTCGATGCGTACGCGACGACTCAAGGCATCGCCTCGAGATCCGCTGTCCTGCACAAGGCCGTTCGACTGTTAAGAGCCTCTGATCTAGGTGCGGACTATGAAGACGCGTGGGCCGAATGGTCGGCTAGCGAAGACGAACGCCTCTGGGATGCCACTTCGAGCGACGGGATGAGCTGATGCGCCGAGGCGAGATCTGTCTCGTCGATCTCGAGCCCGTTCGAGGTGCCGAGGCGAACAAGCGACGCCCGGCGGTCATCGTCAGCAACGACGGTGCGAACAGCTCTGCCGAACGGGTCGGGCGCGGAGTTATCACCGTCGTGCCGATTACCTCGAACACCGAGCGCGTGTATCCGTTCCAGGTCTTCCTGCCGGCAGCTACGAGCGGGCTCGATCGCGACTCGAAGGCTCAGGCCGAGCAGATCCGATCGATTGCGCTCGAACGAGTGGGCCGCCGCGTTGGCGTCTTGCCGCCGGATCTGCAGTCCGCACTCGACGAAGCGCTACGGCTCCACCTTGCGCTCTGACGACCGAGAGATCTTCTGACGCACTTCATGGCGGCGGCTCCGTGCGGTCCCACCTCGCCGGCTGGCCGCCCGAGCCCCCTCCTTCGCGCACCGCGGATCGCGCACGGCTAGCGCCCCGTTCCTCACCGCGAGTGCCAACAGCTGGCGCACCGCTCGTCGTGCGGGCTATGGCCGTCTCGGGCGGGAGGAGTCCCGCTCGCGGTGGTACACCATCCGTCCGGAGGCGATCGTGGCAACCACGTGGTTGCTCGGCGGGCCTCGCCGCGAAGAGCGTCAGCGAGCGGGCTGTGACGAGCTCGCTGAGCCTGGCGACGGCCTCGTCTACTTCTCCGATGACAAGGCCGGCTCGGCTGCGAATATCAGCACCGGCCAGACCGATCGGGCTGACCTGTCGGTTGCTACTTTGGACACATGAGAGGCGTTGCTCGCGCCCGTGTGATGCTCGTGTCCGGAGCGATGCTGGGAGTCACAGCAGGGCTGGCCGGCACGACACCTTCAGGCGCTGAGGTGCACGCCACCCTGACGGCGCGCCTGAGCGCTGTGCTTCGGCCGGCGGTCCATGCCAGCTCTCCTCCGAACTTCGGCAATCCGGATGGGCACTTCCCAGTTCCACCCGCGGGTAGGGCAGTCAACACAAGCCACCCAAACCATGTGATTGGCAAGGGAAGTCCTGCCGGTTGCACGTCCCAAGCCGTCGAAGCGGCCGTCAGTGCGGGCGGGATCATCACCTTCAACTGCGGCAAGAAGCCGATCACGATCTTGATGGCCGCCACCGCGAGCGTGCCTAAGACGCTGCACTCTGTTGTGCTGGACGGCGGTGGCCTCGTGACTCTGAGCGGCGGTGGCAAGCGCCGCATACTTTTCTCCGACACGTGCGCTGGCAAGTGGTCGACTGATGACTGCGTCAATCAGCCATATCCCGAGATCGTTGTTCAGAACATCACGTTCGAGGACGGCTTCAACGGCACGCACCAAGCCACGTGCACAAAGAACGTGCCTCGCTGCTGGTACGGCGGTGTCGACGGCGGAGGCGCCATCTACGCCGAGGGTGGCCAGTTCAAGGCGGTCAACTCAAGGTTCACCGACAACGGCTGTTACCGCTACGGACCTGACCTCGGCGGTGGGGCGATCCGCGTCCTGGCCCAGTACAAGAATCGGCCGGTGTACATCACGAGCGACAGCTTCATCGGAGGGCACTGCTCCAATGGAGCGGCTCTCAGCAGCATCAGCGTGCAGTGGGATGTACTGAATGCTCTCTTCACCGACAACACAGCTGTCGGATGGGGCGCGAACCCGGCGGCGCCGGGCACCTCCGGCGGTGGTAGCGGTGGAGCCATCTACAACGATGGCGCGGACTACAAGACGTTCGTCGGTGGGACGCTCATGTGCCACAACGGAGCGCGAGAGGGAGGCGGCGCCATCTTCTACGTCGTAGACACCGGATGGGGCCGGCTCACCCTGGACGAGTCGCACCTCGCTGAGAACAAAAGTGGCGAGTTCCAAACCTACCCAGGCGTGTACGACGACATTGACGGCCACGATGGTCCGCCGGTGGTGATCAAACCCACCGGTAAGTGCTAATCGAGCTTGGTCACCTCTCGGCCTGCTTACGAGTCGCCCCGCCGGAGCGGGAGGAGATCTTCGGATGCGGCCGCGAGCGTGGTCTCGAGCCTGCTGAGGAGTTCGTCGCATCCATGGGCATCGATCACGAGGGGCGGGGCGATCAGCAGCCAGTCCCCGAACCGACCGCTGTTCTGGCGACGCGAGTAGAGCAGCAGGCCATGGTCAAGGCCATGCCGGAGCACGACCGAGCCGGGGTCGACGTCGGCAGGGAACCGAGCGAGCGTGTCCTTGTCAGCTACGAGCTCAAGCGCCAGCAGCAACCCCCGGCCGCGCACGTCGCCGACCAGCCGCGAGCGGGCGGCAAGATCGTCGAGTCCCGTATGCAGGCGCCGACCCATCTTCTCGGCGTGGGCGATCAGGTCGTGGTCGTCGATCTCGTCGAGCACGGCGCTGCCGGCCGCACAGGCGATCGGATTGGCGTCGTAGGAGTGCGAGACGACGAAGCCGGTCGTAGCGGCGAGCTCATCGACGAGCTGCGCCGACATGAGCGCCGCCCCGAGCGGGGCATAACCAGCGGCAAGGCCCTTCGCGAGGACGACGACGTCTGGCATCGCCCCTGGGTCGTGGTGGGCGGCGAGGAAGTGCCCGGTCCGGAAAGCGCAGACGCTCTCGTCGAAGACCAGCCGGATGCCGTGGTGGTTGCAAAGCGCCCGTGCTCCGGCCGCGAACGACGGATGCGGGACGTTGACCCCCGAGGCCTGGCCGCCGATCGGCTCCATCACGAAGGCAAGCATGCGGTCGGGGCCGATGCGGGCGATTGCCTCTGCGAGCTGAGCCAAGCTGGCCGCGGCAGCTGCCTCGGGACTGGAGGCCCGGAACGTGAGAGGAGCAGGGATCTTGTCCGACCACACGGCCATCGGCCCCCAAAGCGCCGGGCCGTCCAGGTCGCCGTTGAGGCCGAGGGTCTGCAAGGTGGCACCGTGGTACCCGGGCATGAGCGAGATCACGCGGTGGCGCTGCGCCTGGCCGGTGGCAACCGCGTGGGCTCGCAGGAACTTGAGTGCCATTTCGACGGCCTCGGAACCACCGGACGTGAGGTGTGCTCGCTCGAAGCCAGGGCCTGCAAGCGAGGCGAGCCGCTCGGTGAGGGCAGCGTTGGCCTCGTGTCGGGTCGTGCGCGAGTAGGTGTAGGTCAATTTCCTGCCCTGCGACAGCATTGCCTGGAGCACTCGCTCGTTGCCCTGCCCGAGCGCAGCGAGGAACGGGCCGGAACAGACGTCGAGCAAGCGGCGGCCGCCATCGTCGGTCAGGTAGACGCCCTCCCCTGCCACGATCGTCGGCAGTGAGCGGGCCGTCGCACGGTCGAAGAACACGTCCTGTGTGCCACCCACCGGCGGATATACCCAATTGCTCATGACGACCTCCTCCCGAAGTCCACATTGTCTGCCATGGACCTTCACCGATGCCGCAAGCCGGGTGGACGCGGCTCAGAGAGTGGAGTTCTCCGATGACCCACCCCGCCCATTCGCGCTGCTCGCGTATCGGTCGTGTCGTGCTCACACCCCGCCAGTGTCGTGCCGGTAGGCGAGGACGGCAAGCGGGATGAGGGCGGCGGTCCAGCAGGCAACCACGATCCATCCCTCCGCCGGGTGCAGTTGTAGACCGGCCTGGTATCACGCGTAATACGGTGTCTCGTGACCGAAATCTCGATTCGTGACCTGCGCAACGACGGGGGTGGCATGGTCGACCGAGTCGCGCGAGGTGAGCGAATGACCGTGACGCGAGACGGCAAGCCGGTCGCGCTCCTGGTTCCACTTGGGCGTGAGCCCGTGTCGGCGAGCGTGCTCATCGAGCGGTGGTCGCAGTTGCCTGCGATGGACCCGGACTCGCTCCGCCGTGACATCGACGCCGTGATCGACCAGTCGCTGTGAACACGACAGATCGCTGCATCCTCGACACGAGCACGGTCGTACTTCTCGAGCGGATCGACGATCCCCTGGCGCTCCCTCATCGAGTTGTCGCTCCGGCTGGCGCAGGTTCCTTGCAGTCCGCTCTACAAGACGTACGGCGTCCCGGAGGACGCGCTGAGGTGGCTGCTTGGCATACCAGTCGCCGAGGGCACCGGATGACTCGCCCTCCCGCTCGGGCACCTTCACCCTTTCGCGGAACTTCTTGGTGCCGCGGACCATGACCATGGTTGGCGCCTCCTGTCCGCTGGAAGGTATCGCTACCGCTCGAGGCAAGGGAGCGGGCAGCGTGCCTACGTCCAACGAGCGACGGTCTCGACGAGCTCGGCTGCCGCCATCCAGCGAACCGGACGGCCCGGCACACCAGTCTTCAGATCGATGGGCTCGAGAATGCCCAACGACTCGAGGCGCTTCAACGTGCGACGCGCACCCTCCGAAGAGACTCCGGTCATTTGGACGACGAGCTGGGAAGACACGACTGGGTGTGCCGGCAACATCTCGAGCACAGCCCAGAAGATCGCGTCGCGTCGCACCGGGCGTCCGCTCTTGGAGTCGGCGGCACTCGCCCGCCGGCGCCAGTCGCCCATGAGTGCCTCGATCTGGACAACGAGCGAAGCGGCTGCCGTGGCCGATCGATCCAGGGTCGTGGCAAACCACTCGACCCACCGTGCGACTTCGTCCTCTCGAAAGAAGACGAGCCCTGAGAGGTATCCGCCCGGGTCCTTCGCCACGAACACACTGAACGGCGGCGGTACCCGCACGCGGAGCCGTCGAACGAGGCACCAGCCGATGAGAACGCGTCCGAGACGGCCGTTGCCGTCGGCGAACGGATGGATGGACTCGAACTGTGCGTGCAGCACGGCTGCCTGCGTGACGGCGTCGAGCCTGTCGTCGTTGGCGAATGCGACGAGGTCCTCCATGAGACCAGGGACGAGCTCGTGAGGCGGCGCCACATACGCCGCCGTGGTCGGTGCCGAACCACCAATCCAGACTGGACAGTTGCGATACCGGCCGATGAGCTCTGCCGCGTACTGCGTCGTTGCGTGCTCCATCAGACGGGTGTGCCACTCCAACATCAGTTCGATCGAGAGAGACCTCTCGGCACCCTGTGACACGGCTTCGCTCACCACCGCGAGGTTGTCGGCCACCCACGCGGATGGCCCGGTGACGAGGGCTGCAACCTCGGCGGCCGCCACCTCCTCGAGACGCGCTTTGATTTGCTCGAACGCAGAGCTCGCGACGCCTTCGGAGCGGAGAAGCAGGCGGGCGAGCGGCTCCCATGAGTTGGGGAGTTGGTCGCTCGCACGCTCGACGGCGGCTATCGCCCGTTCAGTGGCTCTCACAGTGCGCTCCGGCAACGAGATCTCGAGGTCGGCGAGCAATGGCGGGACCGAGGCCGGGACGCGGCGCCCGTTCCACTCGATCGTGTGACTGCGAGCTGAGGCCATGCCTATCCTTGCATTAACTGACTGGTTATCACATGATACTACTTCTATCCGTGGTAAATGCCGGTCGTTACCACACTTAACGACAGCTCGATGTGAACGCTCACGCCGCAGAGCCAGTTTATAGCGATTTCTGTATACTCGGCTAAAAGAGGCATACACTGTCGCTCGTGGACGCGGTCCGGAACCCCTACAGCCCGGGCGCGGGCACCCGCCCACCCGCTCTTGTAGGACGAGACGGCGAGATCGAGTCGATGGACGTCGCCCTGCAGCGCCTGAGGCTGGGTCGCGACGGCAGGAGCCAGATGTTGACGGGCCTGCGCGGCGTGGGCAAGACAGTCATGCTCAACGAGTTCGAGCAGATCGCGGACGGCAGGGGGTACTTCCACGAACACATCGAGGTCGGCGAGGACGGCGACCTGGCTCCTCGGCTCGGCGCAGCGTTTCGCAGAGTCCTGCTGTCGATGGAGGCCAGGCGACGGATCGGCGAGCGGGTGCGCCGAGCCCTTGGCGTGCTGAAAGCCTTCAGCATCCGCCTGCCTGGTGGGCCTGAGCTCAGCATCGACGTCGACGCCGTCCACGGCCCGGCCGACTCGGGCGACCTCGCGACGGACCTTTCGGGTCTTTTCGTCGAGCTCGGGGAAGTTGCCCGCGACCACGACACCGGCGTGCTGATCACGATCGACGAGTTGCACTACGTGGCAGAGCAGACTCTCGAGGCGCTCGTGATGGGTCTCCACCGCGCTGCTCAACTCAGGCTGCCCATCACCATCGCCGGCGCCGGGCTTCCCTCGCTCGCGGCGCTCACAGGCGAGGCCAAGTCCTATGCAGAGCGGATGTTCACGTTTCCGGTCATCGGCTCGCTCCCCCTCTCCGAGGCCCGGGAAGCCCTCGTGCTGCCAGCGAAGGACGAAGGCGTGAGGTGGGAGGACGCCGCCCTGGAGCGTGTAGTAGAGGTCACTCGGGGTTACCCGTACTTCCTGCAGGAGTTCGGGAAGCAGGTCTGGGATGTTGCAGAAGGTCCCGATGTGATCACCGCGGAAGACGTCGCTCGCAGCATCCCAGTTGCCACTGCTGAGCTTGACGACGGCTTCTTCCGGGTCAGAACCGGCCGGACGAGCGATCCCGAACGCGCCTATCTCCGGGCAATGGCGGAGCTCGGTCCGGGGCCCGCTCGTTCCGGCGACGTCGCTGCACTGCTGAGGAAGAAGACGACCTCACTCGGACCAACGCGGGAGGGCCTCATCAGGAAGGCGCTGTGCTACTCCCCCCGTTGGGGAGAGATAGACTTCACCGTGCCGATGTTCGACGAGTTCATGAGGCGCTGGATCCCGGATCTCCGAGCCCTCGGGTAGGTCGGTTTTCTAGCCTTCTCAGGGATTTATAGGGAATTCTCTATAGATCGGCTCTCCACGCGGCGGGCAGAATCCTTGCCCACCGGCGACCACGCAGCGGTCCTAGCTGTTGTCAGGAAGATGCCGTCGGGATCTCCGGCGGCAGCCTCTCGCCGAGTTCGGACGCGATTCGCGCAACATCGGCATCTTGGATTGCACCTGCCGCACCGATCATCTCTCCCAACTTGGATGCCCAGGTCACCCAGACGGTTCCGATCTGAAAGGGCTTGGCGAAGAACTTCCATTCGGCGTCGGTAAAACACAGCGCAGCATGCACAGGGACGTCAGCTCGGCCGAGCGCCGCCTTGACGGCTCGGACCTGCCAGTCGAGCCCGGTGACGAGCCGGGACCGGTCTCGGCCGCCGACGTACAAGCGATAGTCGACCTTCCTCCAGCCGCCGACGTCGTCACCTCATCGCGTTGCTGTTGGTGAGGAAGAGGCCATCCACGTCATTCGAGATGGAGCGAGACAGCAGGACTCGTCACCGGCCGGCAATACCGCACGACCCACCCTCCGGACCCGCCGGCCCCTGTGGCACGCTGAGTAACAATGCGCACAGTTGAGCTCGTCTTCGCCATCGGCTGGGCGGCATTCTGGGTCTACTGGATCGTGGCAGCCTTCTCCATGAAGCGAGGTCACGTCGCCTGGTCCCGCGAGCTGCGCATCAGGTTGGTGATCATCGTCCTCGTGGTGCTTCTGCTCCGCGTGGGAGCCTTCCGAAACAACGGCTTCAACACGGATCCGTGGCGCGCTGGTGTCGGGCTCGTGCTCTTCGCCGCCGGGCTGAGTATCGCAATCTGGGCCAGAGTCCACATCGGGCGCAACTGGGGCACCCCGATGACACGGAAGGAGGAGCCGGAGCTGGTGACGAGCGGTCCCTACCATCTCGTCCGCCACCCGATCTACTCGGGCGTCCTCCTCGCCGGCGTGGGCACCGCCGTGGCGCTGAGCTGGCTGTGGCTGACCGCATTCGGCCTGGCCGGGGTCTACTTCGTCTACAGCGCGACCGTCGAGGAGCGCTACATGTCCGAACAGTTCCCCGAGGCCTACCCGGAGTACAAGCGCTCGACGAAGATGCTGGTCCCCTTCGTCTTCTGATGTGCCGATGTCCTTCGAAACTGTGGTCGACGACTACGACGAGGGCCGCCCGGGGTTATATACCCGAGTGCTTGAGTGGCCACCAGGTCACCGACTGCGGTGAACCCGAAGCAGCCGACGCGCTCTGGGGAGCCTGATGCCTAATCCCACTTGCTCAGTCGGCGTTCGAACGCCGGAGATATGCGCGCAGACGGACATGCTCACCCTCACCCAGCGCACCAAGCAGGCTGTACAGCGCGTCGAATCCGGCTTCTCCGAGCTCGGAGCGCAACTCGGAGTGGGCAATGGCACACGCATCGAGACCCATCCGGTCGACGTCGGCGTGCACCTGACCCAGGTGTCATCGACGGCCAGCAACGTCGCTGGGCTCGAGCGCGATTCCAAGTAGGAAGGTCGGCAACTGTCTGAGCAAAGGCCGAGTACAACATCAAAGATGAGCAAGCACAAGAGATGCACCCGGATGGGTTGGATTCCGCCATTGCTGGCAGTGTCGAGCGTCTTGCTCGCAGCTTGCACCTCGCCTGCCAAATCGGCCGGGTCTCCGGGATCCTCCACGACAAGCTCGCCGCCGGGCGCGACAGCGCCAACTACCACCACGACGACCGCTCCGCTGCTGCAACCTCCGGGTCCGATCAGCGAACCGCCGAGCCTCCTGGCCGACGCTGCAAGAGCGTGCCGGAACGCTCACGCTCCGGACCAGACACTTTGCGAGGGCACACCGGACGCGTACGTCTGGGGCGACCCGCTCGTCATCATGAGCGCGACACGCGACCACTTGGCCTGCCTGATCGGCATCAACAAGCTCTACAACGCCACCACCCTTGCCGGGCCGTCGTCGACCGCGGTGGTGGCGCCGAACGACGACACCCTTTACTCGACTGCATTCCTCGACCTGAGAGCGGCACCGGAAGTGCTGACCGTTCCCGCGGTCAAGGGCAGATACGTCAATTTCCAACTGCTCGACATGTACACCAACACCTTCGCGGACATCGGGGTGCTTACCGACGGCGGACGTGCTGGGCGCTACGCGATCGTCGGGCCGGGTTGGCACGGAACGATTCCTGTGGGCATCCGCCGGATCGGCGCGCCCACTCCGGACGTCTGGCTTCTCGGTCGCACCCAGGTGAACGGGCCAGCTGATCTGCCGAACGCGACAGCCCTTCAGCGCGAGTACGTGCTCGCGCCGCTCGAAACCCACGGATCAGACACGACTGGTGGGCCGAGCACTCTCAGCTGCGGCGCCTCAACTCCGAAAGGCGGCGACATCGCGATATTGGACGAGATCTCCGCCGACATGGCGGCTGATCCCCCGCTTCCTCAGGACGGGCCGGTGGTGAGGGCGATGGCGGCAGCTGGGATCGGCCCCGGCTTGCACCCCGTCGAGACGGCGAGCCAAGCGACGAGCAACGAGTACGTGGCAGCTCTGAAGCTCGGCGCCTCGCTCGTCACGAGCGGGATGACGAACAGCTTCTCGGTCTCAAAGGGGTGGGCTCGCGGAAGCGTGGCCGGGTCGTTCGGCACGAACTACGTCGGGCGTGCTCTCGTGGCCAAGCTCGGTCTCGGCGAGCAAGTGCCGACTCAGGCCATCTATTTCAGAGCAGTGTCGACCGCGAGCGGGAGTGGCCTCGTCGGCTCGCATAGGTACATGCTGAGTTTCGCCAAGGACGACCTACCGCCATTCGACAAGGATGGATTCTGGTCGGTCACCATGTACGACACCTCTGACTTCCTCGTCGCCAACCCGATCGATCGCTACTCGATCGGCGACCACACCCCCGGACTCGTCAGGAGCGCGAACGGCTCGCTCGAGATCGTCATGTCGGCGACCAAGCCGAAAGGACGGGTGAACTGGCTGCCGAGTCCCACGGGAGGCTTCGTCGTGTCCCTTCGCGTCTACGCCCCGAGCGCGGCGGTCGCCGACGGCGGCTGAAGCCACCGGGGATCGAGGAGATGGGATGACACGCTGACGGCCCTCAGCTGATCGGGCGGTAGCTCCCGATCAGGGCGAGGGCGCCGTCGAGGGCGCGGCGCAGGGCCCGCGGGTCTCGGCGAGCTTGCGAGAGAACGAGACCGCCTTGGACGCTGGCAAGAGTCGAAGAAGCCAGCCACGCGACGTCCGCATCGGGCGCGAGCTCGCCGGACTCGACCATGGCCGAGAGACCGGCGCAGATGTCGGCCTCCCAGCGGTCGAAACCAGACGCGATCACGGCGCGGATCCCCTCGTCACGCTCACCAAGCTGGCCGAGGAGGTTTGCGATCGGGCAGCCTCCCCTGCCGCCCCGTTCTTCTTGGAAGGCAACGAGCGCATCGGCCCATCGGACCAAGCCGTACCAGGTGTCGAGGTGCTCAAAGAGCTCCCGCTGGCCGTCCAGAACAGTGTCGTTGGTGACCTCGGCGACAGCTAGCAAGAGGTCGTTCTTGTCGTCGAAGTAGTGGTAGAGCTGGCTGCGCGAGGCGGGCGCCCGGGCGCCGACCTCGTCCAGGCTCGCTCCCAGGGCACCCTTCTCCGACACCACCTCGGTCGCCGCTGCCACAATGCGCTGGCGCGTCAGGCGTCCCCTGTCGGTGGTCGGCAACACTCCCATGGTCCCCAGTATCCCGGCAATTGGACTTGACAGTCCAGTCATCTCGTGCTCGGATGGTTACTGGACTGGATAGTCCACTTGTGAGCTGACGCAATCGACCTGGGAGGTCCGATGCCACTGACCATCCGCGAGCAGTCCGAACAACTCAAGGCCGCTGCAGCCGAGCGCCTGCCCTCCGAGATCCTCGAGGTGTTCGATCGGAGCATCCAGGACTCCCTCGACCAAGGGATCCCGGCCGAGAGCATCAAGGTCGGGACCGTGCTCGAACCGTTCACCCTCGACGACGCCACCGGCACACCGGTCAGCCTCGACCAGATCGTCGAGAGCGGCCCGGCGGTCATGGTGTTCTACCGGGGTGGCTGGTGCCCCTATTGCAACCTTGCGCTGCGCACCTACCAGCAGGAACTCCTCCCCCAGCTCGACGGCTTCAGTGCCCGGCTGGTCGCAATCAGCCCGCAGTCACCCGACGAGTCACTCTCCACCGTAGAAAAAGCCGCCCTGGAGTTCACCGTCCTCTCCGACCCTGGCAGTCGTCTGGCCGATCGGATCGGCATCGCGTTCGAGCAGGCTCACGACGTCCTCGCCGCCCAGCGCAAGCTCGGACTCGACCTTGCGAAGGTCAACGCCGAAGGTGCAGTCCGCCTACCCCGACCCACCGTGCTCATCATCGATCGGGATCGCATCGTGCGCTTCGTCGACGTCCAGCCCGACTACACCGCGCGCACCGAGGTAGCCGACATCATCACCGCGCTCACCGACCTGACATAGGGCGGCGAATGACTCCCCCTCGAGCAGGATTCAGTTCGCCCTTGGTCTCGACAACCTGGCCCTCGACTTTCGGGTTACTGACTCGAAGCGTGACCTTCGAGGCCCAGCGGAGGATCAATCCGTCTTCCCGGAGCCGTTCGCCTACCGGGAAGATCGCCAGGCGGCGCGTCGCTTCGATGCCGTCCATCACGGGCATCCGGACATCCATCACGACGACATCGGGCAAGAGGCGCGTCGATTGCTCGACCGCGTCCCGACCGTCAAGCGCCTCCCCGACGACCTCCAAGTCCTCCTCGGCATCGATGAGCGATGTGAATGCGGTGCGAAGCAATGCCTGATCGTCGACGACAAGGACGCGCGTGGTCATGCGGTGGCATCGATCGGCACTCGACCGAGCACACGAAAACCGCCGCCGGCCATTGTCTCAGCGGTGAGCGAACCACCGAACGCACTAAGGCGCTCGCGCATCCCGACAAGTCCGTGTCCATTGCCCCCTTGGGACTCCAGTGACCGGGTCTCCGCGGAGCGACCTCATCGGTGATCTCGATGCGAACGGCGTGAGCCGAGACCTCGAGCTCAACGGTCGCCCGTGCTCCCGGGGCGTGCTTGACCACATTGGTCAAAGCTTCTTGCGCGATCCGATAGATCGAGAGTTCGAGTGCTGGCGAGAGTGGTCGATCGCATCCCGATGTTCGTAGCTCGACCGGAGTCCCCGATGCCCGGACCTTCTCGACCAGATCCTTAACATCTAC
Organism: Acidimicrobiales bacterium; assembly: GCA_052146895.1. Classification (GTDB taxonomy): domain Bacteria; phylum Actinomycetota; class Acidimicrobiia; order Acidimicrobiales; family Bog-793; genus Palsa-601. Next base: position 5,725 of record JBKQLZ010000098.1, on the reverse strand, counting down.
GAGCATTGGTGCAGGAGCGAGCGACGCCGCTTCGCCGTCCTCGTCGCGAAGCAGCCCGAGTACCACTCGTAGCTCGTCCTGCGCAGTGCGGCCGATCGCCTCGATCGATTCGAGCGCAGCGCTTGCCTCTTCTGGGCACTTCGCCATCAGACGCCGCCCCACACCCGCTTGGACGGTGATCACCGCGAGCGTGTGGGCGACGACGTCGTGGAGTTCGCGAGCGATACGGACGCGCTCCTCGCGAACCTCCTGGTGCGCGCTCTCTATCTCCGCCGCTCGCTCGCGTTCTGCTTGCTCAGCAAGCCCAGCGATATACCGCCGCCGCGCCGCGACGCTGTCGCCAACGAACCAGGCCGCGACAAGGGGAACGAATCCCTCGATCGCCTCCACCGCAAGCGGTGCAGTCCTCGGCGCAATCGCCGCGTAAACCAGCGCAACGCCGAGCGCGATCGCAGCAGCAACGCCCGCGCGCATCGACAGAGGCCTCGGCAGGCGCAATGCCACAAAGTACGTCGAGAGCCCGAGCATCACCACAAGGGGTAGGGACGCATAGCCCGAGGCAATCTCGATGCTGACGGCCACGGCAGCGACAGAGAGGACCGGCAGTGGCCAGCGACGTAGCACAACGACTGGGGCGCACGCGAAGAGAACGAGAAGGACGCCCTGGCCGCGAAGGAGCGGGCGGGGACCAAACGCCAGCGTGAGTGTGGCGAGACCGAGCCAGGCCGCGACCATGCCCACAACTAGCCACCGGCGCTCATCGAACACCGCGAGAATCGGCCGCCGGAGCGGTCCCCCATTTGGAGGGTCACTCGACACACCATTGACGGTAGCGAACAGGTCCTGCGAGCGCATCAGTCTTCAGGACGATGTCGCGTACATCCCAAGTCGCCTTACGCGAAGGCTGCCAGTCGACCTGTGTCGATCGGCTTGGCTGCCGGAGAGGCTCTTGTCAAGAACCCCTACCAATCGTCTAGTTCTTCTACCAGGACTTTCTCGTGGAGGTAATGCGACTATGTTCGAACCCCTCATGGGCCACTGACCAGGGGTTATGCATCGCGAATTACTGAGAATCGGCGGAATCCAGGTCCCAGAACCAGGCCACAAGGTCAGTACCGGAAGAGATGGGACTATGTTCGAACCCCTGCCAGAGGCCAACGGACGCCGAACGATCTCAGCGTCGACCAGGTTGACTTCGCCCGCGTTAGTCCTACCGCGGATGGAACCGCAGCCAATTCGCCAGCATCGTTGCCCGGACCTTATTCTCATAGACAAGCTGGGCACTCACAACGATGGCCAACTCCGAGACCTCCACGGATTCGGCCCGAAGCGACACCGGCGGTCCCAGCGGCGTAGGACGAAGGAACCGCACGTCGAGGCCAGCGGTGATGAAGGGAACCGGCGCTCCGTCGTCGGCCGCCCAACCATGGCGATCGGCTTCCCACATCACGACAGCCGCGGTGTGGCAATCGAGCGCCGTGGAGATGATCCCCCCATTGAGGAAGCCGAACCCATTGTCGTGTTCGGGACGAGGAGTGAATGTGGCGACGGTGACCTCGTTCTCTCGATAGCTACGCAGGTGAAAACCGTCAGGGTTGGCATGACCGCACCCGAAGCACGTGAGATCGGGATACAGGGATTCTTGAATACTCAATTGCGTCATTGCATCACTCCGATCCTGTCGATTCCGACTCATTGTCTGTGGTGAGACGACCGTAGAAACGTAGTCAGTTCTTGCCGCGCCGCCTGTCGGCGCAGATGCCTCGTCACAGCTCTCTGGTGGGAAAGGCGCGGCCGACCTGGAAGGACGACGACACCGTTGTTCGTTGCAGGACCCGCATGAGATCAGTCGGCACGTGCGACGATCCATCCGAACTCGGAGGTGATCCGGATGCCGACGTCCCGATCGCACAATGGCGAGATGACCTCATGTAACGCCTCGCAGAACGCCTCGTAGCCGACTGCCTCGATCGCAGGGACGGACGGTCCTGCCGCCGCCAGAGCACGGACGGCCGTTGCTGTGTCAGGCCACTCACTGACGACGTCGACGGCTCCGCGCTCCACCATGGAGAAGCCTGTAGCTGCCAGCATGTCTTCCACGACGCCTTCACGGCCGGTGTCCCCATGTTCCATGTTGGCTGCCCCGTGTTCGGGTGGAGACAACTCGATGACCTTGAGGAAGTACGGCATGAGACCGAGGTGTTCGTATCGCCCCCAGAAGGTGAGTCCCAGTCGACCGCTGGGCACGAGCACCCGCTGAGCCTCCTTCAACGCACCGTCGCATCCTTTCCAGATGCCGATGAAACTCGTCGCGACATCGAAGCTGTCATCTTCGAACGGCAGTTCGAACATGTCCCCGACGCGGAAGTCCCCGCTCGGCGTTCTCGTTCGTGCAATTGTCACGAGGGCCTCGGCTGCGTCCAGTCCAGAAACTTGGGCCTGCCGCTCGGCGGCAAGATGAGCAGCGAATCCGGACCCACAGGCGATGTCGAGGAGGCGGGCGCCGTCCCCGATTCCTAGACGGTCAAACAGCAACTCGTTCGCCGGGCGTGCATAGGGCTCGAACAGGTACGCCCACTCCTCGGCACGCGCCCCCCAGCCTCGACCTGCTTCTTCCCAGTTCACGGTAGACATGGGTGCCGACCCCTCTCTAGACGAACGATCGTACAAGAACTGTAGACGATCGTGCGTCTAAGATGCAAGGGGTCAGTCAGGCGAGGGAGGAAAGACGAGCCGATGCCGGAGGAGGAGACACCGAAGAAGCAGACCCGGGCCCCCGGTGAGCGTTCTCGTGCCCGCATCGTGAAGGAGGCGGCACAGCTGGCGACGATCGAGGGCATCGAAGGGCTTTCGATCGGCCGACTCGCTGACGCCACCGGGATCGCGAAGAGCAGTGTCTATGCACTGTTCGGCTCCAAGGAGGAGCTCCAGCTCGCGACCATCAACGCAGCTCGCGACAGCTTCATCACCGAGGTGGTCGCACCGGCGCTGGGCGCGACGGAACCGGGGCGCGAACGACTGCTCGCCCTCTGTGACGGATTCCTTTCGTACGTAGAGCGGCGCATCTTCCCCGGCGGCTGTTTCTTCGTCGCCGCATCCGCCGAAGTCGGGGCGCGCCCCGGACGCGTCCATGACGAAGTGGCCCGTATTCAACAGCAGTGGCGAGACCTGCTCGGGCGCGAGGCCAGCGTGGCAGTGGAGAACGGCGAACTTCCGCCAGGCACCGACCCCGGGCAGATCGCATTCGAACTTGGTGTCATTCTTGCCGGAACCAACATCGTGAGCGTCCTGCACGACGATCAAGCCGTCGTCGCCCGTGCCCGTTCGGCGGTCAAGAGTCGGCTCTCCGGCTAGTTCGTCGTAGCCCTCGGCTGATCGAGTTGGAGAGCGTCACTGCGTCGACCGGGCGCCTGAGCTGCTCCCCTCTTGTCCCAGCTCAGGAGGGGTTCGAACATCGGCATTTGCCTGACATGGCCCCGGTGCGCATTCCGATGATTCCGTACACCCAGTCCGGAGTTTTCGGACGCGAGGTGTCGGAGGCCGCGTAGCGGCCGACGCTGCAGGCCTATCCCGGGAGCTCACCTCCTTCGCAGTGCACGATCGATAGTTTGCAGGCGCGGCGGTTCGCCGTCGAACGCGAGGCGCACGGGCCGGCGTTTCGCGCTGCGCTCATCACTTTGGCGCAGCCTTCGCCGGAGGTGTCCGGCGCATGGAGTCGCCAATGAGCTCGATGCGGTTCGCTCGCTCCAGCAGCCGGTCGAGCACGGCATCCGCGATGGTCGGATCGCCGAGGGCTTCGTGCCAGTTCTCGATCGGGAGCTGGCTCGTGACGACCGTCGACCGGAGCTGGGCCCGGTCCTCGATGACTTCGAGCAGGTCCGAGGCCTGGTCCGACGAGAGCGGCCGGATGAGGAAGTCGTCGATCACGAGCACGTCGACGCGCGCCCACGTCGTCATGAGCCGCCCCAGGCGGCCGTCGGCTCGGGCGATCGCGAGCTCATCGAACATCCGTGGTGCTCGTAGGTACAAGGCGGTGTGACCACGGCGGATGGCGGCGTGCGCGAGCGCGCAGGCGACGAAGGTCTTGCCGACCCCGGTCGGACCGACGACGATCACTACTTGGTGCTCGTCCACCCAGTGCGACTCCGCCAGGTCGAGCACTTGGCGGCGCTCGAGGCCCCGTGGCCGGCGGAAGTCGATGTCCTCGATCACCGCTGGGAGCTTGAGCTTGGCGGAGCGCAGCACCCGGGTGAGCCGGCGGTTGGAGCGGGCGAGGATCTCCCGGTCGACGAGGAGCCCGAGACGGTCCTCGAACGACAACGAGGCGTAGTCGGGCTGCTCGCGTTGTTCGACGACGCCCTGGGCCATGGCGTCGAGGCGCAGGTCGCGCAGTCCCTCGATGGTGGTGTTCTGCAGCACGGTGTTTCCTTTCATCGGTAGTAGGTCGATCCGCGCACGTTGTGGTGACGCGGGTGTCCTCTCGGGGTTCTCTCTTCGGGGAGGGGCTGGGCGTCAAGTCCGTGGGCGAGGATCGACTCGACGGAGCGGTAGGAGTACGAGCGAAGGTGAAGCGCCCGGGCGGATGCAGCCTCGACGCGCGGCGCCGAGTAGCGATCGGCGAGGCGGATGATGCCGAGAGCGGAGCGGAAGCCCTGTTCGGGATGGGGCCGCGAGGCCAAGATCTCCTCGACGAGCTTCGCGGTCGAAGGCCCCGTGCTCGCTGCCCAGGAGATGATGCGCGACGGCGTCCAGGCGGCGTGGCGGCGGTGCGACTCGGGCATGTGTGCCGGGTCGGTCGTGTGCCGGTGCTTGAGAAAGCTCCGAAGGTGCGAGGCGACACGCTTGTGGTTGTGGAAGACCTCGACCGTTGAGGCCGACGAGCGCACGTCGAGCACCTTGCCGACGAGCTGGTAGGGCACCGAGTAGTAGTGGCGGTCGGCTTCGACGTGGTAGTCGATGTTCACCTTCGCCCGGCGCCACGTGGCGAACTCGTAACGAAATCGGTCGGAATCCGCAATTGGACGCCAAAAAACCCATCTACCAGGGAAAACGTTGTAAATCCGACAACGGGTGGAGGTGATGAGACTATGTTCGAACCCCTCCCCGCCCGTTGAATGGGCTTATGCGGCACGAGCGCCTGAGGTTGCGAAAATTTCGGGCGCCAGAATGCTTGTCGCAAGGTCGGCGCGGGAAGTGATCGGACTATGTTCGAACCCCGTCAAACACCACCCGCCACCGGCGAGGAGCGTGCTGATTTGATTCAGGTTCTGACTGTCCCGTCCCATCGCCATGATGTCTGTTGCGGCAACTCACCCATGGCGGCGCGGCCGCAGCAGTACAACAGGACATCGGATGGGTCGCCCATGGGAGCGTGCGGAAACAGTCGGGCGAGCACCGGCGACGCTAGCTCTGACGGCGGTCGCCACTGATCCTCTGGGTTCAGCCCGCGGACGACGTCAAGGGTGTGGATCAGTATCTCCACAAGACCCATCGCAGCGAAGCCTGCCGCGTCCGAGACGCCATAGTTGTGATGCGCACGCAGGTCCGGGTCAGCGGATCGCGCAATGCGGTGCAATAGCTCTGCATGCGCGCTTAGTGCGGCCAGCAGCCGCGGCGGCGAGGCCGAGTCGTCGAGGGCAAGTTCAGTGCACAGGTAGCCGTCGGGGTTCCCGTACACGATCTGCATGGCGTAGAAGTAGAGACAATCAACCATGTGCAGCGCGGT
>JBKQLZ010000097.1:0-36359 GCA_052146895.1 Acidimicrobiales bacterium | reverse complement strand
GGGGGGGGTCCTGAAGGGCAGCTATCGCGCCCTGACTCCGCTCGCGTTGATCGGGCGATCCCGGATGGCGGCAAGAAACGCATCTGCCACGAGGGTCCAGCCGTAACTGGTCAGCGAGTAGGTGCCGGCGAACACGGCGCTCGCGCCGCGCCGGTCGATTGCTGCTAGGAGCGTCCCGTGAACGTCGACGAGGAGAGCACCGTACCTGGCAGTCTCGGTGGCAATTGCCTGGTTGTAGGCCTCGACCACGCCAGCGGGCAATACCGAGCCGGGAGCCAGGTTCACCGGGGCGAGGTTCGCCACGAGAATCGTGGTCGCGCCGCTCGCTCGGAGCCTGCTCAGTAAGCCAGCCAGGAGCGACGCGAACTGCGCGCTCGGCTCACCGTAATCGAGGGCTGTCATCCCGACTGACACAGTCGCGACGGTGGGGGAGACCGAGCTCGCAAAGTCCCCTGCTTCCGTGATCGCGTCGAGCTCCTCGCCCTGGGCCTCGTAGAAGGTGGCATAGGGGGGCAAAGCCCGGCTGAGGATCTCGCTCGAGACAGGGACACCGCCCGCGCTCCGCGCGTTCGCAGGGTCGAGCACGTCGAGGTAGGTGACTCGCGTGCCTGAGTGCTGAACCGGCGGGCCCGTGAACGCCGCGCCTGAGTAGGAACAGCCCGCGCACGCGCCTGCCACCGTCACGAGGACTGACACTGTCCTCGCGAACCGGTGGGGTCCGCTGCGCCGGCGCACACGGGGCAGGCGAACCATGACTAGATGTCCACCGCAGCACGCGCCGGGAGGCGGGCGGCTCTCCAGGCCGGCAGAACGCCGGCGACAAGGGCGACGACGGTCGAGCCGATGACGCCGCCGACAGGCAGCAACCAGGGCACCGACAGGGCTACGCCGGCGAGGCCTTGGGAGTGAAGATAGGCGTCGGCGTTGTCGGCGATCGCGGCCGCCATCGCGATGCCGACTACAGTGCCGATGAGCCCACCGACGAGGCCGAGCGCCCCGGCTTCGAAGAGGAAGACGTGCAGCACGTCCCGGTCGCGAGCGCCGAGCGCCTTCAGTACCCCGATCTCCCGGCGCCGCTCCCGGATCGCCGCGAGGAGGGCGTTGGCAATTCCGAGCGCTGCGATGGCAAGCGCGACGAGACCAATCCCAGACAGCACCAGCTCGACCACGTGCAGGTAGCGGCCGACCGAGATGATCAGCCCGACTGGAGCACTCGTCGAGTAGCCGATTCGGGCGATTGCTGCCCTGACGGCCGAGACGGAGTTGAGCTGTCGGGCGATGACGACGGCTCCCACGAAGGAAGAGGTGACTCCTGTGTTGTCGACGGCCGAGTCGAAGTTTGAGAATCCTCTCGCGACGCCGGACCAAGCGAGGATGTCGCCGGATCCGAGCTGCTGGTCGACGACTCCGACGACCTCGAGGCGGACCTCGCGGGTGACTTCGAGTGCGCCCGTGAAACCGGTAGAGGCAAGCGTGATGCGTGAACCAACCACTTCGGCCGCCTGATCCCGCGCGAGTCCGAGCTGTTGCAGATAGCTGCCCCCGACGTCGACTTCGACCGAGGAGCCGCCGCTTGGGAGCCTGCCTGCGAGGAGCGTGATCGGCAGGGCGCTGATGTGCCCGAGATCGGCGCTCAACACGTAGCTGTAGAAGGGGGGCACGTAGCCCGAGCCCGATGGCGACCCGTCAGGGCAGCGCCGCGCCGACGAGCCCGCGCGCACCGCCGGACAAAGCGTGGAACCCCGCGGCGGGACCGGAGGTGGCTGCACGCTTACAGGCACGGCGGTTACCGGGAAGACGCTCAGGACGTTGCGAAGCCGCCTGATCTGCGCGACTGCGGCTGCAGTGAGCGGGTGAGGAAGGCCAGGGATGGGATCGTCGAGGGTCTCTTGCGAGAGGTTCGGCGCATTCGGCTCAACTGTTATGCCGGCGAGCGAGCCGCCATGGGAGAGCTGTGACAGGACGCGCGTTCTCGCCGTGCCCGCGATCGTGAGCAGTGCCGACAGCAGGGCTGCAGCGAGGGCGATCGCCAGCACGGTCAAGAGTGCTCGTCCGGGCCGGCGGCGGAGCTCACGTGCCGCCATCCGCATAGCGTCGCCCCAGCTCACAGGTTCACCGCCGGCATCTGCCGCAAGTTGCCATCGGAGAGGGCGTAACCCCGGTCAGCCCGCTGCGCAAGAGCGTGGTGGTGCGTGACGATTACGAGGGTGCATCCGTCCGCGGACCGGAGCGACTCGAGGAGGTTGCCCACGAGCACGGCGGAGTCGTCGTCAAGGTTCCCCGTCGGCTCGTCCGCCAGGATGAGTCGCGGTTCGTTGGCTATCGCGCGGGCGATGGCGACACGCTGGCGCTCGCCGCCCGACAGCTGGCCAGGCCGGTGATCGAGGCGCCTGCCTAGGCCCACACGTCCGAGCAAGTCACGCGCCCGTCGTCGCCTGGACTTTGGCGACCCTGCACCTGCGAGGAGAAGCGCCAGCTCGACGTTCTCCAGAGCCGTGAGCGCCTCGAGCAGGCCGAAGTGCTGAAAGACGAAGCCAACCGACTTACTCCGGAACCCCGCCATCTCATCTCCCGACAGGCGCGCCAAGTCGTGACCGCATACGTGCACGACACCGGTCTGTGGAGGCTCGAGCCCGCCGATGATCGACAGCAGCGTCGTCTTGCCGGAGCCGGACGGTCCGACGAGGGCTACGTACTCGCCCTCAGCCACGTCGAGCGAGACGCCGGTCAGGGCAGCCACTCGCTCGGCCCGGGCGCTGCGAGAGCCGCCGAGGCCGCTACGGGGGCCGTAAGTGTGGCCGAGACGGTCGATGTGGATCGCGACGATCGAACGAAAGTAGACGCCCTTCGCTCCCGCGCCGCGTCAGGTCGCCGGTACACCGAGGGCGGATGGGCGCGGCCCGGCAGGTCCGGCGTTGGCCCGGGCGATGACGACCCTGTAAAGAGCTGAGCCCCAATGGCGCGGGGAGCGATCGCTCAGCCACTTTCGGCTGGCGTCGAGCGTCGACTGATCGCTTTGGAGCACGTAACCGTGCTCTGCGAAAAAGCGCGGTGCCTCCTCAGGCCGGAGGCCGAAGATCCAGGGTTCGCCGACTCTGGACACCGCTCTCACCCAGCGGCGCGCCTCGGGGAAGGGGCTAGGGTCCGCGAGCGCACGACTGTCGACGTAGGTCACGATGAGAGAGCCGCAGTCTCCAACCAGCCGGCGGATGATCTCGAGTGTCGAGTCGACCGCCTCTCTCGTCAGGTATTGCGTCACGCCCTCCCAGACGAAGACCGTCGGCTGCCGGCGATCGAATCCCGCTTTCTCGAGACGGCCAGCAAGGTCGTCGCGCTCGAAGTCGACGGCCACGTAACAGACGTTGCCGACTGCGATGCCGGCACGCTCGACGACAGCGCGTTTGGCCTCTTGCGTGGTGGGATGGTCCACCTCGAACACGCGCAGGCGAGACATCGCTGCCAACCGGTGCGGGCGGGTGTCATAACCGGCTCCGAGAATGACGCACTGTCCCTGGCTCGGGAGCACGTCGTTCAACGCGTCGTCGATGATCTTGGTGCGGACAATGGCCGACGGTCTTGGCCCCGGCCCTCCAACCGAGTCGTAGACACCGACAGCCAACCTGCGTAGAACAGGTATGCCGCTGGCGGCGGCCAAACAGCGCCACGACGGACGCAGGAAGGCGTCGGCGAATGGATCACTGAAGAGGCGGCGCCGCTGCGATTCGTGGGATTCAAACGAGCGTTGCAGCGCCATGGTCTCGGCCGTGACGCTCGGGGAGGCCTTCATCAGTTCATCGCCGTCTCGGTGAGGTCGCAGCTTTCGACCTCGAACGCAGGTTCACGGTGTTAGTATACAGTGCATACTTACACTCGCTCACACCGCAACAGCCCGGTGCACATGGCGCGCCCTCAGCTGATCGACCGGGAGGGCATACTCGACGCAGCCTTGGCGCTCGCCGACGAGCACGGGATCGAGGCAGTCACCATGCGAGCAGTGGCAGACCGGCTCGCAGTGACGCAGATGGCCTTGTACCGACACGTCGCAAACAAGGCAGACCTTCTCGACGGCCTCGTTGAGCGCCTGCTTGCCGAGCTCCCGGCTCCAGACACTGCCCTTTCATGGGTTGTCCAGCTCCGCACAATGGCGGACGGCGTGCGCCTGACTGCACGCCGGCACGCCGGCGTCTTCCCGCTTCTGCTCCAGCTGCCGACCAACACGTCTGCCGCACGCGAGGTGCGGGATCGCGTGCGCGCCGCGCTATCGGAAGCTGGCGTCCCAGGGGAAGACATCCCGAGCGCCGAGCGGCTGCTCAGCACGGCCGTGCTGGGTTTTGCCGCGAGCGAGGCGTCGGGCCGTTTCCGTGGCTTGAGCCAAGCCGAGATCGACCGCGACTTCTTCCTCCTCAACGAGATGCTTCTTGTCGGTTTGCAGGGCCTGCGACGCGACAATGTCCGCCTAGCCTGACGATGTGGCAAGTGAGTTGAATCGGCAGTGGCACGCAGAGCACCGGTTGGGGAGCGGCGCGAGCCTCGACGATCGAGTGCGGTGGCACCTCGAGCACGCAAAGGTCTGCGGCTGTCGACCTATCCCTGACCTGGTCCTCGCCGAGATCCACCGCCGCGGGCTCGATCTCGAGACCGAGCCTTAGCCAAGCGCTCTCACGACATCGAGCTCAGAGCAGTCTCGTCTCGTGCCCGGCCCAGTACTGGTCCCGGAGCAGGCGCTTGTAGAGCTTGCCCGTCGGCAACCGGGGCAACTCCTCGACGAAGTCGATGGTCCGCGGGCACTTGAAGTGCGCGATGTGCTCACGGCAGAACGCGATGAGCTCCCGCTCGAGATCTGGTCCGGGCTCGATCCCTGGCACCGGCTGGACGACCGCCTTCACCACCTCACCGAGATCCTCGTCCGGCACCCCGATGACTGCAGCATCCATCACCTTCGGGTGCGTCACGAGCAGGTTCTCGGTCTCTTGCGGGTAGATGTTCACCCCACCCGAGATGATCATGTAGCTCTTGCGGTCCGTCAGGAAGAGATAGCCCTCTTCGTCCAGGTAGCCGACATCGCCGACCGTGCTGGTGTCGCCAGCTTCATTGCGCGATTCCGCAGTCTTTGCGGGATCATTGAAATATTCGAAGTTTGTCGCACCTTTGAACCACACCGTGCCCGGCTCGCCCCGCGGGCACTCCTTGCCGACATCGTCCAGGATCAGCAGCTCACCCACGACTGCCCGACCGACTGTCCCCTTGTGAGCCATCCAGTCGTCCGAATCACAGAACGTGAACCCGTTCGCCTCGGTAGCGGCGTAGTACTCGATGAGCACGGGGCCCCACCACTCGATCATCTGTTGCTTCACCGGGACCGGGCAAGGGGCAGCGGCGTGGATGATCACTTCGAGCGAGGACGTGTCGGCTGCGGCCTTCACATCCTCGGGCAGCTTCAACAGCCTCGAGAACATCGTCGGCACCATCTGGGAGTGCGTGACCCGGTAGCGACAAACCAGGTCGAGAAAGTGGGCGGGGTCGAAGTGCTCCATCACGATCACAGTCGCACCCAATCGGAGCGAGCCGGCCACACTCGCCTGCGGTGCAGAGTGATAGAGCGGCGCGGGGGAGAGGTAGGTCATCCCCTCCCGGAACCTCCAGAGGAACTTGAGGCCCTCGAGCACCGCCAGGTTCTCTCCCGGGTGCAGCTCCGGGAGCGCCCGGAAGATCCCTTTCGGTTGTCCGGTCGTGCCCGACGAGTACAGCATTGCCGTGCCGAGCTGCTCGTCGGCGATCGGGTGCGTCGGGTAGCCGCTCACCGCAGCATCCCAGTCCTCGAACGGCCCTTCTGGAGCCGAGCCGGCATCGAGCATCAGCCAGCGCTCGACGTTCGGGCAAAGGAGCGGGAGCTGTGAGGCGACATCGGCCTTCGCAGCGGCGGTAATCACGACTTTGGATTGCGAATCGTTGATGATGTAGGCCACTTCCTCGGGCGAGAGATACGAGTTCACGCAGGTGAAGTAAAGGCCGCTCCGCTCGGCGCCGCCCTCTGAGAGCAGCATCCGGTGATCGTTGTTCATGAAGATCGCCACATGGTCGGTGCGCTTCAGCCCCGTGTCCCGCAGGAGGTGTGCGACCTGGTTCGCACCTGCTTCGTACTCGGCGAAGGTCACGACCTGACCGCCGGAGGCCATCACTATTGCCGGCTTGTCGGGTGTCTCCTGAGCGTGTTTGGCGGCGTACATGAGGGTGAACCGTAGCTATTCGCCGGAGAAGGCGCGGCCCATGTCTGCGTCGACGAACTTTGCGGTCGAAGCGCCGACGAGACCCCCCGCTGTCACGAGCAGCCCGAGCACGACGAGAGCCGCACGCTGCCCGTAGGCCGAAATGATCGGGCCGATGACCGCGGCTTGAATGACGATCGCTCCCAGGGCGTACCACAGCAGTGACCATCCATACGCCTGCGCGCGCAACCTCGGGGATGTGATGAAAGCCACGAGGGTCGTATAAGCCGGCAAGAAGCCAAGCGCGCCCACCGTGGCCAGCCCCGTCGCCAGGATCGAGATAGCGAGCAGGGGAGTGGCGCTGAGCACGATGAGACTGATGCCGCACTCCACGATCAGCAGCCCGCTCACGATCGAGAGACGTTTCACTCGCCCGGCGTTCATCTCCCGGTTCGTGAGCCGACCGCCGAAGAGGATCCCCGCGAGGCCACCGAAGCCGTAGAGGAGGCTGATCCACCCGCGAGCGGCATCGCCCTGGTGGTACACGTCGTGGAAGAAGTTGTTCAGCACAGCCTGCAAGGGGAGCGTCCCGCCTCCGAAGAGGAACGCAGCCACCCACGTGCGGCGCAGCGCACGGATCTTGCGAACCTTGCCGAAACCCTGCCGAATCGAGGTGATCGGGTCCTCTCCGAGGGAGTAGCCCATCGACGCGCCCCGCGGCGGCTCGTCGAGAAGTCGGAGCAAGAACACGAAGACGAATGTCGGAACGGCAAGCGCGACGAAGGCAACTCGCCATCCGGCTTGGGCCGCGATGAGACCGGCGAGCGGGCCTCCTATGAGACCGAGGCCCTGGCTGATCCAGCGATACCTCGAGAAGACGAGTCCGATCGTCGTGCTCGGGTAGTAGTCCGCGAGGAGACTCGGGTAGATCGTCTCGGTCGTGAGCTGGCCGACGCCACCGGCGATCCTCGCGACTATCAGCAGGGTGACGATGGGAGCAAGACCTGTCAGCACCGCTGTCAGACCCCAGAGAATCCCAGCGACGATGCTCAGGCGGACCCGCGGGTGTCGATCGCCGTAGAAGCCGAGATGGACCGAGAAGACAACAGGCACTGCGCTCGTCAGCGTCGCGATGGTGTCGATCTCAGGTGTCGACAGATGGAATGTGCGGCGGATGTCCGGGGCGAGGATGCCAAAGGCGTTCAGATCGAAGCTCTGGACCGCCGCCAGGCCGACGAGCAGCCCGAGTGGGAGCCAGCCCGCCGGCCCCATGCTGTCGAGCCAGCTCTTGACTCTTGAAGGTCGGCTCCCGGTAGGGGCAACGGGCTGTTCCGGCGTCGAGGAGAGCGTGAGCTCGTCGTCAGACCCTGTGCCTGCCCCCACGGGCAGATCGTAGTTGGATCGCCCCAGCGGCTGATGCAAGCACACGCGCTGCCAGCGATCTCAGGGCTTGAAGGGGAGACCGTCAGTCTCGCCAGCTCGGCAACGTTGTCCAAGACGACCGACGTGTAGCTGACGTGCGGATCAACCGGCTCTACGGGTCAGGTAAACGCGGACTACACGGTCATCACGGCGACTCGGGCCGGCCAGCTGGTGAAGGGATCGCTACACCTTGGCTGAGTGAGACGGGGGAGTTGGGCCAATCTTCGCAAGCGGACAACCTGGGCTCGTAATATTACATAACGGACATTATCGGCGTAACGAGAAGTCGAGAGAACGGGGGTTCGGCTGGCAGAATCAGGTGCTCGGCTCGATCTCAGCACCCCTGAGCTGGTTCGCTGCTCCGTAGAGATGTAGGAACGCCTCGCGATACCTGCTCGCGCTCGGTCGCCCCGCAAGGTCTTGGTCGACGTCCTCGAGCGCTGCAGTCAGTTGATAAAGCCGGTCCTGCAGGGATCTCCACTGAACGAGCGAGATCGGAATCTCTCCCGGTCCGAGTGTTCCGGCTGCTTGCCGGCGACGGCGCTCGTAGGCCCGTTGCCGACAGCTTTGCCTGCAGTACTCCCGAGGCCGCCCGCGTCCCGAGGGTGAGACCAACTCACGACCGCACCACCGGCAGGGATCACTCTTGGTCAATTGCGTCACAGTACGAAAATACACGCCTATTGAGGTATGGCAATGCCACAGCGTGATCCTGACAGGTCAGCTCGCGTCGGCGCTAAGGCTCGGTTCGTCCTCCCACGGCGCGCCTGCGAGCACGCGCTCTATCCATCCGCCGACCACAGTTAGCGGCTCGCGGCACAAGAAGAACAACCGCACTCGTGCGTCTGTGATCGATCGCTCGTCGTCGACCAAGCCGGCCGACAGCAGCAGTCGCAGATGTCTGCTCATCACGGGCGCTGACACGCCAGCGGCGGCGGCCAACTCCCCCGCTCGCTGCGCACCGCCGCCAAGCAGCTCCACCACGCGCCTTCGGGCTGGATCGTCGAGCGCTCGGAAACATTCATCCAATCGCGAATGGTGCTCCATAACACCAATCATTAGCGATATGACTAACTATTGTCAAGCGGGCTGACTCTTGGGGGTTGCGGTTCGTCCGACTCGAAGCCACCGCCAGTAACCCGGCTTCCGGCAGCCGCGGCAGAGAATCTGAGGACGCCCTGTCGGAGGCGAGTGGGTACGTGCGCCAACCTTCCCACACGTCTCGCAGGTGACCGCCGCTCGCCTCTGCGCACGCACCACCAGCTGGTCCATGGCCAGCTGGAGCTCCTGCTTGCCCTCATACTCCTGAGGGATTCCGAAGTAATAACGCAAGCCGGCCCACGCTTTGACCTGGTAGATGACGTAGTTCGGGCAAATCCCGGCGAGCTGCTCGTCGAGGTCGCCGATTAACTCATGCCAGCCTTCGGGACAGTCGACGGTACGCGGGTAGCCGTCGGCGATCCGTGCGAGGACCCGCTCGAGCGCCTCGTCAGCTCCCGGTGGAACCGCACACTTACGCCCCGCGCCGAGCGCGACACAATCATCTTCCACGTTCACCAACATCCCCCTCATTGCTCTACTACGTACTGCCAGTCCGCCTGCAACTTTGCCGGACTAATAAGACAACATAGTTACCGACAGCTGGCGTTGCACCAAAACTCCGATGGCAAGACGGTGCTGGAACCGCGAACCGCACCGGGCGGCGCTCGCCACCGGCGGACGCGTCGCCTACGAACAGCTGCGCTTCCGCCTGGACACACCTGGGTCGTTGACGAATTGTTGACGGTTCCGGCGCCAAATTGACGTCTTGGTGACGCGGGGCCGCCGCAAGCTGTCTCCATGGCTGATTTCCTCGTAATCATTGGGACAGTGGGCCTCACGCTCGCAATGCTGGGCATGATCTGGCTCCTCGAGCGGATATGACAGTCGTCCAAGGGCTCTTGTTGGCCCTCGCCATCGCAGTGTTCATCTACCTCGGCGTCGCGATGTTCCGGGCTGAGTGGTTCTGATGCACTACACCTTCTACATCCTCGCTCTTGTCGTAGCGCTAGGCCTCACCTGGCGCTACCTCGGCTCCTACATGGCGGCCGTGTTCGAAGGCCGCGTCCACTGGTTCGGTTGGCTCGAGAGGCCGGTCTACCGTGCCCTCGGTGTCGACCCGGAGGTCGAGCAGACCTGGCAGAGGTACGCGGTCTCGCTCGTGATCTATTCCGGGATCGCGATCCTCGTGGTCTATGGCTTCGAGCGTCTGCAGGGATCGCTTCCCTTTGACCCGCAACACCTCGGAGCCGTCTCTCCTGCGTTGAGCTGGAACACAGCCGACTCGTTCGTCACGAAAACGAAATGGCAGAACTACGTCGGCGAAGCCACCATGTCCTACCTCTCCCAGATGGTGGCACTGGTTGGTCAGCAGTTCGCCTCAGCCGCTGCGGGCATGTGTGTCATGGTGGCGCTCATCCGAGGGCTGTACCGGAAGAACTCGTCGACTATCGGCAACTTTTGGGTCGACCTCGTCCGGGGTGTCCTCTACATCCTGTTGCCGATCGCGGCTGCGGCGGCCGTGATCTACATCGGGCAGGGTGCTGTCCAGAGCTTGGCGGGCCCTGCATGCTTCCACAACGTCCTGAATAATGTTCACTCCTGCATCCCGCGCGGTCCGCAGGGATCGATGACCCCGATCAAACAGCTCGGCAACAACGGTGGTGGCTACACAAACGCCAACGGCGCGGATCCCTTCGAGAACCCCACAGCGTTCACGCAATGGCTCTCGCTCCTCCTCTTGTTGTCCATCCCCACGGCCAGCACTTACATGTTCGGCAAGATGGTCGGAAGCATCCGCCAGGGTGTCGCCGTGCTCGCAACGATGGCCATCCTGTTCGTCTCCTGGGCCGCATTTGCCCAGTACGCCGAGTCCCGCGGCAACCCTGCTGTCGCTGCGGCTGGTGTCACCTATCAACCGAGCGGCAACATGGAAGGTAAGGAAGTCCGCTTCGGCGTCGCAGAGACGACCTTGTTCGACGTCGGCTCAACTCAGACCTCGACCGGTTCGGTCACAGGGTCGAACGACTCCTTTACTCCTATAGGCGGCATGGCCCTCCTCACCGGCATGATGCTCGGCGAGGTCTCGCCTGGCGGCGCCGGCGCCGGCATGTACACGATCCTTGCCTTCGCGATCATCGCCGTCTTCATCGGCGGCTTGATGGTCGGCCGAACGCCGGAGTATCTCGGGAAGAAGATACAGGCACGGGAGGTGAAGCTCGCCGCCTTACTGGTCCTCGTGATGCCCATGCTCGTCCTCATCCTCGCCGGGATCTCGGTATCGATACATGCCGGGCGGGCAGGCCCCTTAAACGGGGGGCCGCACGGCTTCACTGAGATCCTCTACGCGATCACATCTCCGGCGAACAACAACGGCTCCGCATTCGCAGGACTCAACGGCAACACGGCTTATTACAACGTGATCCAAGTGATCGCCTTCTACTTCGGGCGCTTTGCCGAGATGATCCCGGCGCTCGCTCTGGGAGGCGTCCTTGCCGCAAAGGGCGTGTCACCCGAGGGAGCCGGCACCTTCAGGACTGACACTCCGGTGTTCGTCGGCCTCTTCGTCGGCGTGATCCTCATCGTGGGTGCGCTGACCTTCTTCCCGGCCGTTGCCCTTGGTCCGGTCGTAGAGCAGCTCGTGCACAACAAGTTCTACGGAAAGCCGAGCTCCCTCGGCGTGGTGGCGCCCGCTGCACATCACCTCGCTCACCAAGCGCTCGGCTTTGCTCGAAAGACCTTCCCCTCATGACAAGTGAGAACGACACCCCAATGACAGACCCAACCGACAACCCCACGACGCAGGCCGGCAGTGTTGCCACGGCCGATGGAGCGCCTGGAGCAACTGAAGGAGCTGCACCTCGAGGCGTAGCGACCAACCGCGGCTTGTTTGAGAGGGAGATCATCTTTCCCGCCATCTGGGACGCGTTCAAGAAGCTCGACCCCCTCATCCAGATAAAGAACCCGGTCATGTTCGTCGTCCTGATCGGCACGATCGTGACCTTCATCGAGTCGCTGGCTCACCCGGGAATCTTCGACTGGAGCATCACGATCTGGCTGTTCCTGACCGTCATCTTCGCCAACTTTGCTGAAGCAGTTGCGGAAGGGCGCGGTAAGGCGCAGGCGGACACATTGAGGAAGATGCGATCGGAGACCGAGGCGCGTCGCTTGACAGCGGACGGCACCGAAGAGCACGTGCCTGCCGCCTCGCTCAAGAAAGGCGATCTGGTCGTCTGCGAGGCGAACGACATCATTCCCTCCGATGGCGAGATCATCGAGGGCATCGCCTCGGTTGACGAGTCGGCGATCACCGGCGAGTCCGCGCCGGTGATCAGGGAGTCCGGCGGTGACCGATCAGCTGTGACCGGAGGCACGAAGGTCCTCTCGGACCGGATCGTCGTCCGGATCTCAGCCGAGCCCGGCCACACCTTCCTCGACCGCATGATCTCCCTCGTGGAAGGTGCCAACCGTCAGAAGACGCCGAACGAGATTGCGCTCACAATCCTGCTGGCGGCCCTCACGATCATCTTCCTGCCCGTCGTCGTGACCCTGCAGCCGTTCGGGCACTACGCAGGAGCGACCGTCTCGGTCGTAATTCTCATCTCCCTCCTCGTCTGCCTCATCCCGACCACGATCGGTGCGCTGTTGTCTGCCATCGGCATCGCGGGGATGGACCGGCTGGTGCAGCGCAACGTGCTCGCCATGAGCGGTCGTGCAGTGGAGGCCGCTGGCGACACTCAGACACTGCTCCTCGACAAGACCGGCACCATCACCCTCGGTAACCGCATGGCGTCGGGCTTCTTTCCTGTCGGCGGGCACAGCGAGGAGTCCGTGGCAGAAGCGGCCCAACTCGCGTCGCTCGCGGACGAGACCCCCGAGGGCCGGTCGATCGTGGTTCTCGCGAAGGAGCGCTTCGCCATCCGCGAGCGGGACATGGGCACGACTCACACGTTCATCCCGTTTTCCGCGCTCACCCGGATGTCGGGTCTGGACATCGACGGCCGCCAGGTGCGAAAGGGCGCCTCGGAGTCCGTGAAGAACTGGGTCGTCGAGAACGGCGGCTCTGTCCCCGATGACCTCGACCCAATTGTCGAGCGGATATCGCGCGCCGGGTCGACACCCCTCGTCGTCTCTGACGGCCCAGCAGTGCTCGGGGTAATCGAGCTCAAGGACGTCGTCAAGCAAGGCATCAAGGAGCGCTTCGCCGAGATGCGCTCGATGGGCATCCGCACTGTCATGATCACCGGCGACAACCCTCTAACTGCGGCGGCTATCGCGTCGGAGGCCGGAGTGGACGACTTCCTCGCCGAAGCCACGCCTGAGAACAAGCTCGCCCTCATCAAGACCGAGCAAGAGGGCGGCAAGCTCGTCGCCATGACCGGCGACGGCACGAACGACGCGCCGGCACTCGCTCAAGCAGACGTCGGTGTGGCGATGAACACGGGCACGACCGCAGCTAAGGAGGCCGGCAACATGGTCGACCTCGACTCGAACCCGACAAAGCTGCTCGACATCGTCGAGATCGGAAAGCAGCTCCTCATCACTCGAGGAGCGCTGACCACGTTCTCGATCGCGAACGACGTGGCGAAGTACTTCGCCATCATTCCCGTGCTGTTCGTGGCGACCTATCCCCAGCTGACGGCCATCAACATCATGCGCCTGCACAGTCAGGCGGACGCAGTGCTTTCCGCCGTCATCTTCAACGCGCTCGTGATCATCGCCCTGATCCCGCTCGCACTACGCGGGGTCAAGTTCCGCCCGTCCAACGCCCAACAGATCCTGCGACGCAACATCTGGATCTACGGCGTCGGCGGGATCATCGCCCCGTTCATCTTCATCAAGATCATCGACCTCATCCTGGTAGCGCTAGGAGCGTACTGATGCTTGTAACCATTCGGCGGGCAGCCGTCCTGTCCCTCCTACTGATCGTCCTTTGCCTCGTGTACACGTTTGTGGAGACAGGGATCGGACAGGTCCTCTTCACGCACCAGGCCGACGGCTCGATGACCGCTTACGGCTCGACCGAGATCGGCCAGGCATGGACCGGGCCGCAGTGGTTCCAGGGTCGCGACGAGACGCCGGATCCGGCCTTGAGCGGTCCGACCAATCTCGGCCCTCGCTCGGAGATACTTGTCCAGCAGGTCAAAGAGCGCGTTGAGCAGCTCGTGAAGGAGGGCATCAGGCCTACGAACGACCTCGTGACCGGCTCAGGCAGCGGCCTCGACCCGGACATCACCCCAGCGGATGCCTACGCTCAGGTGAACGCTGTGGCCAAGGCCAACCACCTCCCCGTCGCCGAGGTCCGGAACCTCGTCGCGGAGAACGCGGCCGGGGCCTACTTCGGCTTCTTCGGCTCTCCGTACGTCAACGTCCTCGAGCTCAACGAGGCGCTCGCGAAGCTGAAGTGAGCGGGAGCCCGAGAGACGACTCTCCCGCGCTCACGATCGCCGAGGCTGCGCAGAATAGGCAGCTCTTCAGCAATGGGCGCGTCATGGCGATCCACGTGTTGCGAACGCGAGACCCACGAGTCGGCCACCCGGCCCACCTGCGCTGCGAGATCGAGCTCGACGACGGCACCGGTCAGATCTGGCTGAGCTTCGCCGGACGCGCGGCGCTTCCCGGAGTCGAGATAGGTACTCACCTGGCGGTTTCCGGTCTCGTGAGCGAGGAGGAGGGACAACTTGTCGTGGTCGACCCGCTCTATCACATCGAGTTCCCGGATCCGGACGAACCACAGCCCGAGTGATCTGGCAAGCGGGGACCGTTCACCCCATCTCCGAGTGGAGTGGTCAACCCCCTTCGTCTGCCGCCAGCTCTTCGTACGCGATAGGGCGATCCAGCTCCTCGTCGTCTTCCCGATGATGCGGATGGTGGTGCTCGTGCGAGTGTTTGGCGGCGCGACCCGGTACGTCGCGCCGAGCGATCACGTGGACGTCGACGTCTGAGACCGAAGCCAGCCGGATCACCTTCGCGACGATTGAGCCCCGCGTCAGCTCTTCTAGCCGACTCCTGCGGCTCGATCCCAGCACGATCTGGGTGATCTGATGAGAGCTCGCATAGTCCATCAGGGTCTTCGCAAGATCGTCACCGGCGACCTCGATCCAGTCGCCGTCCAGGTCCTCCGCGAGACGGCGGAGCACCACCAGCCCGTCCGTGCCCTTGGAGGTCGTGCTCTCCGACGACTTGACGTGGACGACGTGCAACTCCGCTTTGATCCGAGACGCGATCCGGGCGGCGCGGCGCATGACTCCGTCGGTGCCGGGGGTCGCGTCCACGGCCACGAGGATCCGCTCGGTCGTGTCCCAGACCTCGTCGACATGCTGGCCCCGCAGCCGGGCTAGCAGGTCGTCGTCAGCCTCGTCCGCGACGAACCGGAGCGCAAGCTCCCTCAGCGCGGTCAGATTCTCGATCCGGAAGAAGTTTGCAAGGGCCGCGGGAGCCTTTGCCGGCGGGTAGATGTTGCCGTGCGCCATGCGCCTGCGAAGCTGCTCCGGTGACGAGTCGATCAGTTCGAGCTGGTCGGCGCGCCGGACCACCCAGTCAGGCAGCCGCTCGCGGACCTTCGTGCCCGTCATGCGCTCGACCGAGTCGGCAATCGACTCCAGGTGCTGCACATTGACGGTGGAGATCACCGAGATGCCCTCTTCGAGCAGGTCGAGGACGTCTTGCCAGCGCTTCTCGTGCGGTCCCGAGCCGGGAACGTTCGTGTGCGCGAGCTCGTCGACAAGTGCCACCTCGGGATGCCGTTCGATGACGGCTCTCGTGTCCATCTCCTCGAATTGAGCGCCGCGATAGGCCACCTTCTTGCGCGGAACCACCTCGAGGCCATCGACGGCTTGGATGGTGAAGGGGCGCCCGTGAGCCTCCACGAAACCAACGACGATGTCAGTCCCCCGCGCTGCCCGCCTCCGGCCCTCGTCCAGCATTGCGACCGTCTTGCCGACCCCAGCGGCCGAACCGAGGTAGAGCCGGAACTTGCCGGCCGGCTCGACACCTTCAGCTATCTGCTCAGCGGAATCCGTCATGGGCGTATCCTGCGCTCGAAGTGACAACTCCTATCATGCCTCCCCGCCGCCGCCTGACCGGGTCCGCCGTGGCAGTCCTCACCGCGGCCGCGCTCATCGCTGTCATGCTGCCGTTCCGCCATCACCTTGACATCGCAATCGTCGCGCTCGTCCTCGTCGTGCCGGTGGTCATCGGAGCGGCCATTGGTGGGTTCCTTGCGGGCCTGACGGCCGTCGTGGCGGGGTTCCTCGGCTACGACCTCTTCTTCATCCCGCCATATGGCACGCTCACGGTCGGAGCGGCCGAGAACTGGGCAGCGCTCGCCGTCTACGTCGTGGTCATGGTCCTCGTCTCTCGCGTCGTAGACCGGGTCTGGCTTGCGGAAGCCGCAAGCCGCCAGAGCGAGCGGGACACAGCTCGGCTCTTCGAGCTCTCCGAGCTCCTCGTAGGCGACCGCCCGCCAGCCGACCTTTTCGGCATCATCGTGAACTCCGTCAAAGAAGCGTTCGAGCTGAGCGCCGTCGTCCTGCTGCTGCCGCGCCCGGTCGGAGACTCCGACAGCTCCACCTCGGCACTCGAGTCGGTCGCGGTTGCCGGGCGCGACCTCGACCCGACCGAGCTGGCGCATCTCGTGCCTGCCGCCGGGACGCCGTCGAGTCTCCGTTCCCAGCCTTCTCCGAGGCTTGCCGAGGCTCGGCCGGCTGGCGGCCAGACGGAGAGCCTCGAGACCGTAGTGCTGACCGTCGGCGACCGCACCGTCGGCTTGCTCGGTATCGCCGGGCTGCGCCTGGCACCACAGAGGCGTGAGCTTCTCGGCGCGTTCGCGAATCACATCGCCCTCGCAATCGAGCGCTCCAAGCTGCGCGACCAGGCGGTCCGTATGAAGCTCCTCGAAGAGGTCGACCGTCATCGGCGATACTTGTTCGGAGCCGTGTCGCACGACCTCCGGACGCCCATAGCAACTATCAAGGCGTCGGCCTCCGCCTTGCTCGACCCTTCGGTCGGGTTGACAAGCAACGACCGGGTCGAGCTCGCGACGCTCATCGAGCACCAGTCGGATCGCCTCGAGCGAGTCGTCTCCAACTTGCTCGACATGAGCCGGATCCAAGCGGGAGCCCTCGTCCTCGACCTCGAGCACCTCTCAGTCGAGGAGCTCTTCGACTCGACGCTCGAGGCGCTCGGTCCGACAGAGGCCAAGGTGGTGACCTCGACGCCGCCCGATAATCGAGTCACCCTCGAAGCAGACCGCACTCTTCTCGTCGAGGCTCTCGTGAATCTCTTGGAGAACGCCCTGCGTTACTCGCCAGAAGGCGCCGCCGTCGAGATGACGGCCACGACGACCGACTCTTCCGACCGGCCTGTTCGCCTCAGCGTCACAGACCACGGACCCGGGATCCCGGCAGGCGACCGAACGAGGCTCTTCGGGGTGTTCAAGCAAGGGGCGGACTCGAGCAGCCGGCCGTCCGGCGGGAGCGGGCTCGGCCTCTCGATCGCGCAGGCCTTCGTCGAGGCTCACGGCGGGTCGATCCGCATCGAGGATGCCGAACCGGGAACGAGCGTCGTCGTCGAGCTCCCAGCGGCACCACGCGAATCAGTGGTGACGCCTGAGATGAGCAAATCGCGATGAGCCAGAAGATCCTCGTCGTGGACGACGACCCCGCGCTTCTTCGCGTGATGAAGATCGCGCTGGTTGGCCTTGGTTACGAAGTGAGCA
Source organism: Acidimicrobiales bacterium (assembly GCA_052146895.1). GTDB lineage: Bacteria > Actinomycetota > Acidimicrobiia > Acidimicrobiales > Bog-793 > Palsa-601. The sequence continues at coordinate 18,974 of JBKQLZ010000097.1, read as the reverse complement.
CCGCGTCGAACGGCTTGACGGGCCTTTCCGAGACGGCGCTCTTGAACCCCGACGCCGTCGTGCTTGACCTGGGCCTTCCAGACCTCGACGGCGTAGAGGTCTGCGCTCGGATTCGGGAGTGGAGCGAGGTGCCCATCATCGTGCTCTCCGCGGATGCGACTGAAGACCGGAAGATAAAGGCGCTCGACGCCGGAGCCGACGATTACGTCACCAAACCCTTCGCCATGGGTGAGCTACAGGCGAGGCTCCGGGTTGCCCTTCGGCGAACGACCACGCGCACCGCCGGCGCGGAGTTGCCATCTGCCTCCAACGGCGTCATCGAAGCCGGACCACTCCACCTCGACCTCGCACATCACGAGGCGCTCCTGGAAGGCACAGCCCTCGACCTGACACGCCGCGAGTTCGCCTTCCTCGCATATCTCGCGCGCAATCAAGGCCGTGTGTGCACACAGCGGATGATCCTCGAGGCCGTATGGGGGCCGGGGTACGTTCGCGAGACTCAGTACCTTCGTGAGTACGCCTATCGGTTGCGGAGAAAGCTGAATGACGAACGAGGCACCCTGCTGCGGACCCGGCCGGGGATCGGGTACCAGCTCGTGGTGCCGCAACCAGACGCGGACGCTCTCTCGGACTAGGCGACATGCCTGACTCTGACGGCAAGCCGCTTGTCTACATCGTCGACGACGAGGAGCACATCACCGAGCTCGTTGCAATGGGACTGGGCATCAACGGCCTGGCCTCCGTGCGGTTTCACTCGTCGCGCGACGTCCTGAAACAGATCGAGGCGCAGCGACCCGACCTCATGATCCTCGACGTCATGCTGCCGGAGCTTGACGGGTTCGAAGTGGCCCGGCGGCTCCGGCAATCGGAGGGAGCAGGGACGAAGGTCCCGATCATCTTCCTCACGGCTCGCGACGCGACAGCCGACAAGGTGCAGGGCCTCCGCCTCGGCGTTGACGACTACGTCACCAAACCCTTCTCCATCGAGGAGCTGATCGAGCGCGTCAAGGCAGTCCTTCGCCGGTCTCTCGGGGCAGGTCCAGGCGAGCATCGGCTCTCCTACGCCGACCTCGTGCTCGACGAGGACACCCGTGAGGTCTGGCGGTCCGGCAGGCCGATCGAGCTCACCCCAACGGAGTACAAGCTCTTGCACTACCTGCTCTCCAATGCGCGCAGAGTCCTCACGCGAGAGCAGATCTTGGAGCGTGTCTGGGATTACACGTTCGCCACGACCGCCAGCGTGCTCGAGACTTACATCAGCTACCTGCGACAGAAGATCGACGAGACAGACCCTCCGCTGATCCAGACCGTTCGCGGCGTCGGTTACACGCTGCGCCTTCCCCGCGGTCACGAGCAGGCGGGTGATCCCTCGTGAGCCCGGCGTGAGCCCTCGGTGAGCCTGCGACTCCGCCTTGCCCTCGGACTCGCGATCCTCCTGGTAGTCGGCATGGCTGCGTTCGGCCTCGCGACGTACTCGTTCTACGCGCCGACACAGTACGCCCAGCTGGACAGCCAGCTGCGGAGCTCGGTCATCAACGTGTCGGCGGAGCTCGAGCAAAGAGCCGGTATCGCGCCGACGCGGGGCAACTCAGGCGGAGGCGCCTCCGGCGGTCCCGATGGCGCAGGCGGCCCGGGCGGCCAAGGACAGCCGCCGCCGGTGATACTGGCGTACGGCTCCTACGCGGCGTTGCTCTCACCCTCAGGCAAAGTGGTCGCGAGCCTCGACTTCGATCACCGCGAGGGCGTACCCAGGATCTCCGGCAGGCTGCCGACCGGTGGCAGCGCTCCGCGCCTCTTCACGACCACATCTGTCAACGGCGGCCCTCAGTGGCGCGTGCTGGCCACCGGGGCAGCGGGTCTACCGGGGTACATCGTCGTCATCGCAACGCCCACGACTCCCGTCACATCGGCTCTGCACCACCTGCTCCTCGTCGAGGCAGAGGTGGCACTCGGCTTGCTCGCCTGCCTGCTCATCGGTTCGTGGCTGATCCTCCAGCGAGGCTTGAGACCGCTCGAGCACATGGCACACGACTCACGAGCCATCGCTGCCGGCGACCTTTCCCGGCGGGTCGGGCCTGCGAAGGGGCCAACCGAAGTGGTCGAGCTCGGCACCGCGCTCAACGCGATGCTGGCCGACATCGAAGGCGCATTCGCCGAACGGGACGTCACCGAGGCTCGCCTCCGGCAGTTCCTCGCGGATGTCTCCCATGAGCTGCGGACGCCGCTCACGTCCATACAAGGGTTCGCGGAGCTCTTCCGCTTGAGCGCAGGCGACAGCTCGATCGACGCCACGACTGCGGCGCGGCGCATCGAGCAGGAGGCGGGACGAATGAAGCGGCTCGTTGACGACCTGCTTCTTCTCGCTCGGCTCGACCAGTCCCCCGAGATGCAGCGTGAAGAGGTGGACCTGGCAGTTGTCGTGGCCGACGCCTGCACCGCGGCGGTCGCGTCCGAGCGCGGCCGCCCGATCAATCTCGATGCACCCTCCCCAGTCCTCGTCGTCGGCGATCGCAATCACTTGCAGCAGGCGGTCACGAACCTGTTGTCGAACGCGCTGAAGCACACGCCCCCCGGAAGCCCGATCGAAGTCTCGGTCGTCGCAGACGAGAGAGAGGCGCTGGTGAGCGTGACCGATCACGGGCCGGGGCTGGATGAGGCGGCGTTGGAGCACGTATTTGATCGTTTCTGGCGGGCTGACAAGGCGCGGGCTGGCGACGGGGCCGGGCTCGGCCTCGCGATCGTCGCGGCGATCGCCGCAGAGCACGGCGGCTCGGTCCAGGCAGGCAACTCCGCCGAGCACAGCGGCGCCCAGTTCACTCTCAGACTGCCGACGGCACCTCGCGCAGACGGCGCCAAGTCCATGCCTGCTCGGCGGGATCTCTAGGAAGCCCCCAGACGACTCGGGCGAGTTGTGATTCTCGGGGTCCTCGTGATGCGGCGTTCGGGTCAGCCAGCACAGCCCTCCTAGTTGGGACGCTACTGTCGGTTCATTCTCGGCGACGGAGGCTAGGCATGTACAGGTCGGTGCTGGTGGCAACTGATGGTTCCGACACGGCAGCGGAGGCCGTGCGAGTGGCCGCGGAGCTGGCGAGGACCTTCGGAGCGACCCTTCATATCGCCAACGTGACACGGGCCGCAGAAGCCGGGCCGCTCGCCACAGGCGACATGACGATGGCGCTCCTCGCCGCGAGCGACCGTGCGCGGGCCAAGGTGGAGGCAATCGCAGAACAGGCCCGCTCGGAGGGAATCTCGGTAACAGCCCACACTGCTACCGGCAATATCGCCGAGCGAATCGTCGCCCTCGCTGAAGAGCACCACGTCGACCTGATCGTCGTCGGCAACCGTGGCATGCGTGGGCTGAAGCGCGGACTCGGGAGCGTGCCGAACGCGGTCGCTCATACGGCGTCGTGCGCTGTGCTGATCGTCAACACGACCTAGGTGCCTCGCAGGCCATCACACCAACCGATCCTGAGACTCGCCTTGGAAGCTGCGCTGCCAGCGCTCCGATTCGTCGTGGACTGATACGACGCTCGGGCCGCCTACCATCGCTGCGAAGGAGGAACGAATGGACCGACGACGCTTCTTGGGAGTTGCCGCCGCGGGAGCGGGTGCCATCGCGCTCGGTGGAGCGGGCGTCGGGTCGGAGATGGCCCGAGCCTCGCGAAACCCCGCGAAGACGCGGTACTTCGCCGGGCCAGGACTGCGGCCCTATCCCTGGTCGCCCGAGGGAACCGACCACCTGCCGGAGGTCGATCACATCGTCTGCGTGATGATGGAGAACCACTCCTTCGACAACATCCTCGGAGTTCTCGGGCGTGGCGACGGCTTCACGATTAAAGACGGGAAGCCCACGAACTCCAACCCCAACGGCAAGGGTGGCATCCAGGGGGCGTTCCACATGCCGACGCCGTGCCAGACGACGACGCCGTCCCAGTCCTGGAATGCGTCGCACCAGCAGTACGACAACGGGACCAACCAGGGCTTCGTCGTGTCTCCCACCGGTCCCGTGGCCATGGGCTACTGGACGGAGAAGGATCTCCCGTTCACCTACTCGCTCGCCTCCACCTTCCCGATAGCGGACCAGTGGCACTGCTCGGTGCTCGGCCAGACGGACCCGAACAGGCGGTACCTCCTGGCGGGTACGTCACTCGGGCTCATCAACGACGGCCTTCCGACCGCGCTGCCACCCCACGGAACGATCATGGACCAGCTCCACCGGCACGGGATCACTTGGCGCAACTACTGGTCGAACCTGCCGAGCGTCCTTGTCTGGTTCGGCCTCGAGAAGAAGTCCTGGGTGGGCGAGAACCTCGTGAACATCGACGAGTTCTACAAGGACTGTGCGAACGGGACGCTGCCCTCGTTCTCGATGGTCGACCCGAACTTCTCCACGAGCTCAGAGGAGAACCCGCAGGACATCCAATTCGGCGAGGTCTTCCTGTCGAAAGTCGTGAACGCGGTCATGCACGGGCCGAAGTGGGAGAAGACCCTCCTGATCTGGAATTACGACGAGCATGGGGGCTACTACGACCATGTCGTTCCTCCACTCGCCCCGATCCCCGACAATGTCCCTCCCATGCTCGCTACCGGCGACGTGCCTGGGAAGTTCAATCGCTTCGGTTTCAGGGTGCCGGCGGGGCTGGTGAGCCCCTACGCGAAGCCGAATCACGTCTCGCACGTCCTCTACGACCACACCTCGGTCCTGAAACTGATTCACAACAAGTTCAACCTGCCATCGCTGACCCATAGGGACGCGGCGGCCAACGACATCCGCGACATGGTCGACTTCTCCAAACCACCTGCGTTCTTGAAGCCACCGAAGCTGCACGCACCGGTGAACCCGGCGCTGCGCGATTCCTGCGAGAAGACCGGGCCCGGCCCGATCCCGTGAGGTCCACCGGCGCCGCCTCGGGCGGCGGTGAAGGCGCTCCGCAAGCAACAGAGTCCACCGGGCGTCTAAATGATGTTAAGGACTCGGCCCCAACCGCCAGGAGCATTGATGCCATCTAGGAGCGCGCGCGTATCGGGATGCCGCGTCGCGCTCGTAGTGGTGGCCGTGGCGCTGACGCTCACGGCGTGCGGATCCCTCAGAGCGGGCCAGACACCACACACCGGTTCGACGCAGACGACGACGACTTCGCCCAGCACGACGACTTCGCCCAGCACGACGACGACAACGACCACGCTTCCACCGGTACAGCCCGTCAACGGCAAGGTCACGATCCTCGAGGTCGGCGACTCGCTCGGCATCGATCTCGGCTGGGGAATGCAGTGGGCGCTCACGAACGACTCGCACGTCGATCTCGTACAGGACGCTTACGGCGACAGCGGGTTGGCGAACACAGGTTTCTACAACTGGCCTGCGACGCTCGAGTCCGAGCTGCAGGCCACCCACCCGCAGATCGTCGTCGTGTTCCTCGGCGCCAACGACTCCCAGAACTTCTACGAGGGCAGTCAATACGAGGCGTTCGGCACCCCGCAGTGGCGCCTGGCCTACGGCGACCGGGTCGCGTCGATGATGACGGAAGCCACCTCGGCCGGCGCCCGCGTCCTGTGGGTAGGAATGCCGATCATGGAGCCGGCTCAGCTCTCAGCCAACATGGTCATCGTCGACTCTGTGTTCAAGTCCGTGGCTGCCTCTCATGAGGGCGTGACGTACTTTTCCTCTTGGAACCTGTTCGCCACCGCCTCGGGCGAGTACAACGGCGGCACGACCGACATCGCTGGTAGCGCGTTGCCGCTGCGCGACCCGGACGGGATTCACCTCGCTGACGGTGGGGAGGACCTGCTCGGACAAGCCGTCGTCCACGAGATGGAGACGATCTACAAGCTCCCCTGATCGGCGGGCGGCGTAGCGGGCGGCGCTACCAGGTGTCGACGAAGGGCCGTTTCTTGTGGCCTCGCCGGTCCGGCGGCGGAGGCGAGGCTGCGAGCACGTGCACGATGCGCCGCCGCGTCTCGGCCGGGTCGATCACGTCGTCAATCTCGAAGTGGGTCGCCATCGACAAGGCGCGGCCACGCTCGTACAGGGATGCGACGAGCTTGTCGTAGAGGGCTTGGCGCTCGCTCTCGTCGGTGATCTGCTCGAACTCTCGGCGCCATGCGAGCCGGACGGCGCCTTCGAGGCCCATCCCGCCGAACTCGCCGGTGGGCCAGGAGAGAGTCAGCAGTGAGGCGTGGAAGCTACCTCCCGCCATCGCTTGAGCGCCGAGGCCGTAGCCCTTACGGAGAACGACGGTGACGTACGGCACGCTCGTGCTCGCGGCAGTCACGAACATTCGGGAGAAGTGCCGTACCTGTGCGCTCGCCTCCGCCTCCGGGCCGACCATGAACCCAGGCGTGTCGCACAACGAGACAACCGGGACGTCGTACGCGTCGCACAGCTGGACATGACGAGCAGCCTTGTCCGCCGCGTCCGAGTCGATGGCACCTCCGAGGTGGGCCGGATTGTTGGCGATGAGGCCGATCGGCCGCCCCTCGATGCGACCAAAGGCGGTGACGATCCCGATCCCGAACTCAGGCCGTAGCTCGAGCAGGCTTCCCGTGTCGAGGAGCGTCTCGATCACTCCGTGCACGTCGTAGACGACCGTCCGGCGCTCGGGCACGAGATGACGCAGCAGTCGCTGGTCCGCGCATTGCCACCCGGCGCGAGGCCCGGCGAAGTACGAGAGATAGCGCTGCGCTATCTCGACGGCCTCTGCGTCGTCGGCGGCTACGACGTCGACCACGCCATTCGGTGACTGGACCGATATCGGGCCCACTTCGTCCGGAGAGAACACGCCGAGACCCCCTCCCTCGATCATCGCCGGCCCGCCCATCCCGATCGATGCGTCCGCCGTCGCGATGACGAGGTCGCAACAACCGAGCAGAGCGGCGTTCCCCGCGAAGCAGTACCCATTCGCGATACCGACGGTCGGCACCAAGCCGGACAGCCGCGCGAAGAGAGCGAACGCCATCGTGTCGAGGCCGGCAATGACTGCGTAGTCGGTGTCGCCGGGTCGGCCGCCGCCGCCCTCGGCGAAGAGCACGACCGGCAGGCAGAGGCGCTCCACTATCTCGAAGAGGCGGTCTTTCTTCATGTGATTCCGAGTGCCCTGAGTCCCTGCGAGGACGAGGTAGTCGTACCCCGCTACCGCCACTGGCCTGCCGCCCACGCGGCCGATCCCGGCGACCATGCCGTCGGCCGGGGTGCGCTCGATGAGCTCGCTCATGTCTCGGCGAGCCTGCTGGGCCGCTACGGCGAAGCCGCCCCACTCCTCGAAACTCGAGTCATCGCAAAGTGCATCGATGTTCTCGCGCACAGTCCGATGACCACGCTCGTGACGCGCCGCGACGCGCTCGACCCGAGCCGGGGAGTCGTCCGCCAGGAATAGGCGCCTCGCGAGCACCTCGGCGAGGTCGGCGCGGGGGTCTCCGTCGAGATCGATCACGGCGTCGGCGTCGGGCTCGTCCGAGGCGACGTCTCGCTCCGCGATGGTCAACAACAGCTCTCCTGCAGCGACCGCGACACCTGGTGCGACGAGCACACCGGTCACGGTCCCGGAGGCCGCGGCAGTCACGGGGTGCTCCATCTTCATCACCTCGAGCACAACCAGCGTGCGGCCGGCTGAGACGAGCTCGCCCTCGGAGACGAGGACGCCGACCACAGCGCCCGGCAAGGGCGCCCTGACCTCGGTGAGCTCCACGGGCCGGCGCTCTCAGCGCGGGAGGAGCAAGATCTTGCCCGTCGCCCGTCGCTCGCCGATCTCGTTCAACGCGTCAGCCGCACGCTCGAGCGGGAAGGCCCCTCCGATGGGCGGGTCGAGGCGGCCGTCGATGATCATGGGCAGAAGCTCGTCCCACTGGCTCTGCAGGTAGTTCTGATCCCGGAGCGCGAAAGCCCCCCATCCGACGCCGACGACGTCGACGTTGTTGAGGAGGAGCCGGTTCACCTTCACGCTCGGTATCTCCCCGCCGGTGAACCCGATGACTAGCAGCCGCCCCTCGACGGCGAGCGACCGCAGCGAATCCGTGAAGCGGTCGCCGCCTACAGGGTCGAGCACGATATCGACGCCGTTCCCGCCGGTCAGCTCCTTGGCAGCATCCTTGAACCCCTCAACTTTGATGACCTCGTCCGCTCCAGCGTGGCGGGCGACGACACCTTTCTCATCAGTCGAGACAACCGCGATGACCCGCGCACCGAACGCCTTGGCCACCTGGATGGCCGCTGTCCCTATCCCTCCGGCAGCGCCGTGCACCAGCACGGTCTCCCCCGCACGGAGCCTCCCGCGACGGACGAGCCCGAAGTGGACGGTGAGGTAGTTCATCGGGACGGCCGCCCCGATTTCGTAGGAGACCGATTCCGGCAGGGCGAATACGACGAACTCGTCCACTACGACGCTCTCGGCGAAGCCGCCGAGGCCGGGGAACGCCACGACGCGGTCCCCCTCCCTGAACGAGGAGCTCTCCGGTGCGCGGCGGACGACACCGGAGATCTCGGAGCCTGGGACGAACGGCGGGTCGGGCCGCATCTGGTACTCGCCCTTCGTGATCAGCACGTCGGGGAAGTTCACGCCCGACGCGTGAACGTCGATGAGGATTTGGTCAGGACGGCCCTCGAGATCGGCCAGCTCGACCACTTCCACGGCGTCCGGGCCGTCCAGACGGGTCACCTGCACTGCACGCACTGGCCCTCCTCATAGGTCTCGTCGAAATCTCTACCAGTGTCTTAGGCTGCAAAGCGTATGGAAGTCCACCTGATCGACGGCACCTACGAGCTCTTCAGGCAGTTCTTCGGTCAAAAAGGTCGTGTCCACGAGGCCACCGATGGCGTTGACGTCGCTGCCACGACCGGCGTTCTGAGCTCTGTCCTCACCATGATCGACGAGGGTGGCACACACTTCGCCGTCGCAACCGACCATCGCATCGAGTCCTTCCGCAACGACCTGTGGCCCACTTACAAGACGTCCGCGGGAGTGGCACGAGAGCTCCTCGCACAGTTCCCGATCCTCGAGACCTCACTGGCAGCGATGGGCGTGACAGTCCTCGCGATGGACGAGCTGGAGGCCGACGACGGCCTCGCCTCGGCGGCTGCCGTCGCCGATGCTGATCCCGACGTGACGCGCGTGCTCATTTGGACCCCGGACAAGGACCTCGCCCAGTGCGTCCGCGACCAGCGCGTGGTGCAGGTCGACCGGCGCAACAACGCCTTGCTCGACGAGGCAGCGGTGACCGGCAAATACGGCGTACCTCCGGCTTCTATCCCTGACTGGCTCGCTCTCGTGGGTGACAGCGCGGACGGGTTCCCAGGCCTCGCTGGTTGGGGAAAGCAGAGTGCAGCGAGCGTCCTCAGCCACTACGGCCACCTCGAGCAGATCCCCGCCGACGTTGCGGACTGGGATCCTCAGCTCGCTCGCAGGGTGAGGTCCGCTCCAGCGCTCGCCGCCCGCTTGCAAGACGAGTTCCAGCTGGCACTGCTCTTCCGCGACCTCGCCACGCTCCGTGTCGATCGTTCTCTCGTCCCCGATGTCGCGTCGCTCGAGTGGGTGGGGCCGGCGAAATCCTTCGTCGAGACGACCGCCTACCTCCGCTCGACGCGGCTGTTGGATCGTGCCACCGAGCTGGCGGCGCGAAGGCGCTCGGGCGACAAGTCCTAGGAGGATTCCGGACCTAGCGGCCTCGGGTCGGACGGCTTGCCGTTGTCGAAAGTCACGAACGCCCGGTAACCCTCGGCCTGGAGCGAGGCGAGCTGCTGATGTGTCGCTTTTCTCCGCGGGACGAGCGCTGCCCGGCTCCCAGGCTTGCGGATCGCCCGCGCGGCGGCGAGCACGTCCTCGAACGGCTCGTCGTCGTACAGCACAGCCACGCCAAGATCCGGAGGCTCGATGCGGGCCAGGTCGACCACCCGCTCGAAGCCGATCGAGATGCCGCAGGCCGCCACCTCCCGTCCGAGAGAGCGGCCGACGAGACCGTCATACCGGCCCCCACCTGCGATCGAGCTCGCCGCAGACGGATGGCTTATCTCGAAGATCTGGCCCGTGTAGTAGCCCATCCCTCGCACCACAGTCGGGTCGACCACGAAGCTCATGCCCTCGTACTCGCGCGACAGTCGTTCGAGCCCAGACTCCGTCTCGCGCAGGGCACCGATCACGTCGTCGCCTATCTGCGGCAGGGCGTCCCCGAGGCGGTCCAACAGAGCGGTATCGCTCGAGCTGTCGGTGAGGTACTCGATTAGCTCTTCGGTCGATGCCGCCACCCCAGCGTCCAGCCCTCTTTCCGCGAGCTCGCTCGCCACCCCGTCCCATCCGATCTTGTCGAGCTTGTCGAGTGTGACGAAGTACCCGGCAGTGGCGCCGGAGTCCACGCCGGCCGCCGTGGCGACTGCTGAGAGCAAGCGCCGGTCGTTGAGGCGGACAGTGATCGGCTCGATGAAGAGCGACAACAGGGCTGCCACTGTCGCCTCCAGTAGTTCGGCCTCGGCGAGAACCGTGGGCTCCCCGATGACGTCTATGTCGCATTGCGTGAACTGTCGATATCTGCCCTTGCCAGGGCGCTCTGCCCGCCAGACCGAACCGATCTGGAGTGATCGGAAAGGAGTGGGCAGCTGCGAGTGGTTGTTTGCAAAGAAACGCGTGAGAGGGACGGTGAGATCGAACCTCAGCGCCAGATCGGTGAGGTCGGACAACTCCGTGCCAGGCGGGAGCTGCTGAGGGAGCCCGCGCTTCAAGATCTTGTAGACGAGCTTCTCGTTCTCTCCGCCCTCGCCCCCTGTCAGGCGTTCCACGCTCTCGATCGCGGGAGTCTCGATTCGGCGGTACCCGAAGCTCTCATAACTGTCGGCGATCGCCGAGATCACCGCCTCGCGCCGCGCGACAGCCGCAGGCGGGAAGTCGCGCGTTCCGCGGGCGGGTCCGTTGTCGAGCTTCGCCACGGAGCTTCCTCTCTCGTGCTGGGCGGGCGTCCGGATGGACGTCCCGACCATACCGTTGCTCCTACACTGCCGCGCAATGGGATCGGTGTACGTGAACGGCAAATTCGTCGACGAAGCTGATGCCGTCGTGTCGGTCTTCGACCACGGCCTGCTCACGGGTGACGGTGTCTTCGAGAGCGTCGCAATCCGGGCTGGGCGGCCCTTCGCCCTCGAACGACACCTCGAGCGCCTCGAGCGCTCTGCCTGCCTGCTCGGCCTCGCGATCCCACCACTGGACCAACTGCGCGTGGCGGTCCACGGCGTGGTGGAGGCCGGCGGGTACGCCACGGGGAAGATCCGCATCACTCTCACCGGCGGGCCAGGTCCCCTAGGGTCTGCTCGCGGTGGCGCCGGTCCGACGGTCATCGTGGCGGCCGAGCAGCTGAGTGGGGACGTCGGCGTCGCGAAGGTTGTCGTCGCTCCCTGGCCGAAAAGCGAGCTGAGCCCCACTGCCGGCGCAAAGACGATCTCGTACGCAGAGAATGTCGTGGCTCTTGCATACGCGGCCTCCAAAGGTGCCAATGAGGCGCTGTTCGTGAACCTCGCGGGCCAGCTCTGCGAGGGAACAGGATCGAACATCTTCGTTGAGGTCGGTGGGCGACTCGTGACCCCCGAACTCGATTCCGGCTGCCTCGCCGGCGTGACGAGGGGCTTGATCCTCGAGAACACGGACGCGACCGAAGCCGTCGTCGACCGAGCCGCGCTGGAAGCAGCGAGCGAGGCGTTCCTATCGTCCACCACCCGAGGAGTGCAGCCGTTGGCATCGATCGACGACCGCACCCTTCCCGAGTGCCCCGGACCGCTCACGAAGGCTGCCTCAGACGCGTTCGCCGTCCTGGTCGCGCAAGGCGAGCCTTAAGCCAGTGGGCCTGCTCGATCTCGAATCCAACTCGCAATTTGGGCTCCAGAATCTTCCATACGGCGTGCTGTCGGCTCCCGGCCGGCCACCATTCCTGGCGGTCAGAATCGGCGATCAGGCCCTCGACCTCACGGGAGTCAGTGCGGAAGTGCGGTCAGAGATGCAAGGTCTGCTTGCGGGACCGACCCTGAACGGGGTCCTTGCCGCCGGACCCGTTGTGTGGAGACGCCTCCGCGAGCAGGTACAGGATTGGCTGTCCGATCGCCGCTATGAGCTGGCCGCGAGGCGGCACCTCCTCAACCTCGACGAGATGTCGCCTCGACTCCCGATAGCCCTCGCCGACTATGTCGACTTCTACTCGAGCGAGCACCATGCCACGAATGTCGGCCGGCTGTTCCGGCCCGACGCCGATCCGCTTCCCGCGAGCTGGAGAGCGATCCCGATGGGATATCACGGGCGCGCGGGAACCGTGGTCGTCTCCGGCACGCCCGTCGTGCGCCCGCGCGGACAAGTGAGGCTCTCATCGCAGTCCGCACCCGTGGTCGCCCCGTGCAGGAAACTCGACTTCGAAGCCGAGGTTGGCTTCGTCGTCGGTGTGCCGAGCGAGCTCGGGAGCAGCGTGAGCATGGAGCAATTCGAAGACCACGTCTTCGGCGTCTGCCTCGTGAACGACTGGTCCGCGCGAGACATCCAGTCGTTCGAGTACGTGCCGCTCGGGCCGTTCCTCGGCAAGTCGTTTGCCACCAGCATCTCTGGCTGGATCGTGCCACTTGACGCGCTAGCCGCCTCGAGAGTGCCGCCGCCTACGCGCGATCCGGCTCCCCTCCCCTACCTTTCGTCCGAGAGCGACCACGGCTTCGAGATTGATCTCGAGGTGTCCTTGAACGCCTCGGTCATAAGCCGGCCGCCATTCTCGAGCATGTACTGGACCGCGGCACAACAGCTCGCTCACATGACAGTCAACGGCGCGTCCCTCAGGACCGGCGACCTCTTCGCCTCCGGCACCGTAAGTGGGCCAGAGCCCTCGCAAGTCGGATCCCTCCTCGAGCTCTCGCGCAACGGCACCGCCCCTTTCGACCTCGGAGACGGCCGGAGCCGAACGTTCCTCGAAGACGGGGACAGCGTTGTGATCAGGGGCGTGGCTCCCGGGCGGGAAGGGTCGCCGATCGGTCTCAGCGAGGTGAGCGGTTCCATCCTTCCCGCCCGTAGCCAGGGTTAGCAGCTGGTCCCGTTTGGCGAGACGTCAGGGACGAGCGAGTCTCCGATGAGGGCGGAGTAGTCGTAGAGCTCGGCGTCGATGTTCTGAACGACCCCGTAGACGGTTCCGTCCGAGTAGGTAAGGGACCCGACGATCGAGCCCGCCGCAAGCGGCCCATAGCCCGTGGGGTAGACCACCGGACCCCCGCTGTCGCCGAGCACGCTGACAGCTGTAGTCAGGTCAACATTCGACAGTGACTCTGACCCGACATCTCCGCTCCAGTCGGCGATGGCGACTGTTCCGCTGACGCTCCCACCGACGGCCCCTTCGTCGAGTATTGCCGCGCCCTGCGGCGCATTGGCGTAGCCGGTGATGAAGTAGCGACTCGAGCCCGCCCCCCACGAGATGCACGACGAATCCGAGTTGATCAGTTGTGCGTCGATACCAGACGTCATCACTGATCCGCTAACCGTGCCCCCCACGAGGTGCGCAGGCGTGAACGACGTCCCGGTTCGGGGCAGGTTGTACCACGTGCCGCTGTCACAGTGCCCGGCCGTGAGCTGATAAGTGGTCCCGGTGACGGTGTCATAGAGGCCGAACCCGAGGGAACAGATCGTGCCCGAGGGGGTGACGATCAGGTCGCCGGCGTTCCACGGAGCGGTGTCCTTCGTCCGAGATGCATCAAGCGCTGCGCTCGTCGAATCGGACACCTCGACTTCCGACCCGTAGGCGGCTTCGAGCGCGACGTCGATGGGTCCACCGGTCGTGGTCACCGATACCGCGTCGTTCTCCACGTCGATACCAGCGCCTAGTACCCCCGCCGCAAGCACTTGCGGGTTGGCGAGGATGTCGGCTTTCAGCTGAACGAGATCGGCGAAAGAAGTTGTCGCGGTGGAGAACGTCAGAGATGGAGCGGGATCCAGATCCGACTGGCGGAAGCCCGAGATTTCCGGGTCCGCTTTGCCATCGTTGGCGTATTGCTTCGCGACGCCCGAGAAGTTGCGGCGCGCCCAATTACGAAGTCGGTCCGCCGATCCGACGGTGGGCACGACGAAATTGCCGGAGGCGTTGACATAGACCCCTCCGTAAGTGCTCGGATAGCTCTCGGCCATTTCGGCTTCCCATGTGCCAAATGCGTCACCTGTGTCCACCAACGGCGCGGCCGCGAGCACCTGGCGGTGCGTCGCAGTTGTCTTGTTGATGATCATCGGTGCATGCTTTGCGGGAGTTGCTGGCCGTTGGTGGCTCGGCGATGCTCCGGCCGGTACTCCGGTGAGCAACGTGATGCCGAGCAAGCTCGAAAGCGCAAACGTCACTCCTGCCAACTTGCCGGGGGAACTGGGCAGTGGACGAGACGCCATATTCTCCTCCTTTGAGGTTTGTAGGTTTATGGTCATTTCCGGGCTTGGCAGGTCGAAATCAAGTAGCGAACCGCCCCGCAAACGGTGCCGCTTCTCGCCCTCTCAGCCCTACCCGTACTGCGAGCATGACATCCTCAGAGGGCAAGTGGTACCTGTCAAAGTTTTTTTTTGTGAGGTGCAACCTTTTGGCCCTCTGATGTGTGTGGTAAGTCGTGGGGAGTGCCGGGATTGACTTCGAGCGAGGCGTTCGACGCGTTCTATACACAGGGCGCGACGCGACTCGCGCGCCAGATCTACGCCTTCACCGGAGACACGAGCGAGGCCTCGGACATCGTTCAAGAGGCCTATATACGGGCCTGGAGTCGCTGGCAGCGGGTGTCGCAATTGGACGATCCGCAGGCCTGGGTCCGACGCGTTGCGTACAACCTCGCAAAGAACAGCGCCCGGCGACGCAGTCGCATGTCCTCCTTTCCGGCTCCCCAACAGATCGACGACTCGGACCCGAGCGAACGGCGGCGACTGGAACTTGCCGGGGCGATGGCTTCGCTGTCCGACGAGCACCGGCAGGCACTGATCCTCCATTACCTCGGGGGCTTGACCTACTCGGAGATCGCGCAACAAATGGCTGTGCCCGTGGGCACGGTGAAGTCATGGTTGTCCCGCGCGAGGGCGCACCTGGCCGCGGCGCTCGCGGCCCTCGATTCAGAGGTCGACCATGAACGACACGACGGAACACGAAGAGCGAATTAGGCGATCTCTAGACGCTTGGACGGCCGAGGCTGGGCTGGGCCTGCCGTCTCCAGAATTCATCAGAGCCCGGGGAACCGGTCGAATGCGGCGGAAGCGCGCCGCGGCAGCTGTAGCAGCCGTTGCAGCTGTCGCGGCGTTGACCCTCGGCGTCATCCAGCCCGGTCAGGCTCCGAGCCGACAGATCCATACCAAGGCAGCCTTGGTCCAACTGGTGGCCCACGTCGGGAGGGAGCACCCGCGCGCAGCAGCGGCGGAGACTAGAGCGGCCGCGAACGCAGACACCACTCTGATGACAGGGGTGACGCGGGCACTTCTCGGTTCGTCTGGGACGAACAACGTCCTCGTATCTCCCTCCAGCCTGGCCGAGGTCCTCACTCAGGTGGAGCTCGGGGCACGAGGCGCGACCGCCACGCAGATCGCAGACGCGCTGGGCGAGAAGGGTGTCTCCGCGGCCCAGCAGGCGACCGACTGGAACCTGCTCTCCCAAGAGCTCGCCGCCGATGCCAGGAGCAGCGGTGCCGTGCTGCAGGAGAGCAACGGCCTCTTCCTCGAGAACACCCTCTCCGTGAAGCCCTCGTACCTGAACGCGCTGGCGTCGAACTTCGGAGAAGGCATGTGGCGAGCGGATTTCCGCAACGACCCGGCGCAGGCGGCCCAAGAGATCAGCAAGTGGGCAAGTGAGGTGTCTGGCTTCAAGCAGCCATCCCTCCTCGCGGACGGTTCCGTCAACCAACTGACGGCGTTCGTCGTGGCGAACGCCGTCCGCTTCTCGGCGAGTTGGTCGGCAAGCAGCCTCTTCAGCACCACCAACACGACTCAGTCGGTGTTCCATCTGGCAAACGGGTCAAGGGCCACCGTGGCGATGATGCGCCTCAAGAACGACCTCCAAGCCTCGTCCTCCCACAGCGTGACAGCCGTCGAGCTGCCGTACTCGGGCAACCGCTTCTCGGCGCTCGTGGTGGAGCCGACGAGGGGCTCGCTCGGATCGATGCTGTCGTCGCTCACCTCGAGCAAGATCACGTCCATCGTCGACGGGCTCCGTCCTGCGACGGTCACCCTCAGCCTGCCTCGGTTCAACCTCCGTGCCTCGACAAGCTGTGACAGCGCTCTGCGCGCTCTCGGCATCACCGCCGCCTTCGGCCAACAGGCGGATTTCAGCGGGATCACGAGCACCCAAGTCGCTCTCAGCCAGGTGAACCAGAGCCAGGAGATCTCGGTCACTGAGAGCGGCACGGACGCCGGTGCCGGGAGCACGGTTGTCGGTCAGGTCTTCAATGCCAACCGACTGCGGCTAACGGCTGACTTCGATCACCCCTTCCTCTTCCTCATCCGCGACAACCACACCGGCGCTGTCTTGTTCGAAGCGGTTGTGGCCAACCCAAGCGGGTCCACGTGATGGCACTCGCTCCTCCTTGGAAGATCAGCGTGACCGATCACCTCAACGACGAGGCTCAGTTGCTCGAGCAGATCGTTGAGAACATCCCTCACATGGTCTTCGTGAAGGAGGCGACGGACCTGCGTTTCGTCCGCTTCAATAGAGCCGCCGAGGTTCTTCTCGGTTACCGCCGGGAGGAGCTCCTCGGGCTCCGCGATCACGACTTCCTACCCGCCGATGAGGCGGATTTCTTGGTCTCGGTCGACCGGCGGGTGCTCGCTGAACGACGGATGATAGAGATCGAGGCTGAATTCGTGCAGTCGCGTCACAACGGGCGGCGGGTCCTGCACACGAAGAAGATCCCGATCTACGGAGAAGACGGGCACCCGAAGTACGTGCTCGGAATCTCAGAAGACATCACTGAGCACTACGCGACCGAGCTCGACCTCGCGGCGAGCCGGGAGGAAGCAGAGCTCCACAACCGAGAGCGGGACGCCACTGTGACGGCGCTGAGGCGCGTCATAGACGAGCGCGACATCGACATCGTCTTCCAGCCCATAGTGGACATCGAGTCGGGTGTGGTTGTCGGGACCGAAGCGCTCTCTCGCTTCGCGATGCAGCCGCCGTGCCGTCCCCACCATTGGTTCAACCTCGCCGCCAAGCTCGGTCTCGGGGTCGAGCTGGAGATAGCGGCGCTCGATGGGGCGCTCCGTCACCTCGGATCGCTTCCACAGGGGGTGTTCCTGTCGGTCAACCTCTCCCCCGCGACGCTCGTCTCGGACAGCCTCATGTCCTTGATCGACCAGTATCCGGCCGATCGCCTGGTGCTCGAGCTCACCGAGCACAACCGGATCGACGACTACGGCGAGGTGGAACCTCGTATCAACGCCCTTCGGAGCCAGGGAGCGCGGCTCGCCGTTGACGACGCAGGCGCGGGCTGGTCGAGCATGCAGCACATCGTGCGGATACGGCCGGAGATGATCAAGCTCGACATCGACCTGACTCGAGGCATCGACGCCAATCCGACTTGTCGGGCGCTTGCCGCAGCCCTCGTGGCCTTCGCGGCAGAGATCGGATCGACTGTCGTAGCCGAAGGAATCGAGACGAAAGAAGAGCTCGGAACGCTCCGGGACCTCGGGGTTGCGCTCGGCCAGGGATACCTACTCGGCCGGCCGCAGCACCTCCCCCTACCCGAGGTCCCGGCAACAACACGCTGACGGGCCGAGCCAAAGCGCGGCTGCTGCACCCTCGCCGGCGCCA
This sequence comes from Acidimicrobiales bacterium, assembly GCA_052146895.1. GTDB lineage: Bacteria > Actinomycetota > Acidimicrobiia > Acidimicrobiales > Bog-793 > Palsa-601. Next base: position 1,223 of record JBKQLZ010000097.1, on the reverse strand, counting down.
GCGCAGGCTCGGCCCGCCAGCGGATACTCGATCCGTAGCTCCTCAAGCTACGTCCTCGAAGACGAGCACGTAGATGTCCTCGGAGTGAACGACCATGTTCACGAGGCGCCTCCCCTCTCGGTGCTCCGCGTTCAACGTCGCCTCGAGGCCGGCCAGACCCGTCATTCCGTCGAGCTCTGACCAGCTGTCCCATCGCTTCACCGTGTAGGCCATGGCCGAAGTGTTACCGCAAGCGAGCGCTCACGAGTACTTGTGCAGCTCACGGCGAGCGACCGACCGGCGATGGACCTCGTCGGGCCCGTCAGCTATGCGAAGAGTCCGCAAGCCGGCGTACATGCGCGCGAGTGGGACGTCCGGACCCACGCCCGCACCGCCGAACGCCTGGATGGCGCGGTCGACGACCCTTAGCGCCATCTGCGGGGCGAGCACCTTGATGCCGGCGATCTCCGTCCGGGCCGCCTTGTTGCCGAAGCGATCCATCATCCAGGCGGCATGGAGCACGTACCAGCGGGCTTGATCTATCTCGAGGCGCGAGTCGGCGATCCACTGCTGGATCACGCCTTGCTCAGCGAGCGACTGGCCGAAGGCTCGGCGCTCAGTCACGCGTCGGCACATCAGTTCGAGTGCTCGCTCAGCCGCCCCGACAGCTCGCATGCAGTGATGTATCCGCCCGGGTCCGAGCCTCGCCTGCGCGATGGCGAACCCTCCTCCTTCTTCGCCGAGCAGGTTCGACTTCGGCACACGCACTGAATCGAAGTCGATCTCGCAGTGGCCCTCCTGGTCCGTGTAGCCGAAAACGGTCAGATTGCGGACAATCCGCACCCCCGGCGTGTCAAGGGGCACTAGCACCATCGACTGCTGGCGATGTGGGGCGGCCGTGCGGTCGGTCTTTCCCATGAGGATCGAGATCTTGCACCTGCTGTCAGCGGCTCCGGAGATCCACCACTTCCGCCCGTCGATGACGTAGTCGTCTCCATCTGTCCGGATAGATGTCTCGATGTTCGTCGCGTCCGAGCTCGCCACCTTTGGTTCGGTCATCGCAAAGCACGACCTGATCTCGCCCTCGAGCAACGGGTAGAGCCACTCTTCTTGCTGTTCCGGCGTTCCGAACATCGTGAGGATCTCCATGTTGCCCGTGTCAGGCGCGGCGCAGTTCAGCACCTCCGACGCGAACGTCACCTGACCGAGCAGCTCGGAGATCGGCGCGTAGTCCAAGTTCGACA
>JBKQLZ010000096.1:0-6553 GCA_052146895.1 Acidimicrobiales bacterium | reverse complement strand
CGGCAAGCGCGAAGCCTGGGATGTGAGTGGTCCCCATTTCGGAGGCTGGGAGATCTACCACGTCAAGGGGTCTCCAGTAGACCCGAACCGCCTGTACGCCTCGCAGTCGAACGGCTGGTTCGGGCAGCTGATCCAGCGCTCGGACGACGGCGGCGCGACTTGGGAGCCGGTCGGGAACCAGTTCGAATACGACGGCTTGCCCGGCACGCACCAGTCCTTCGACGGCACGCCGCACCCGTGGGAGTTCGCGCGGGTCTGGCATCTCGAACCGTCGTTGACTGATCCCGACACGGTGCTCGCCGGCGTCGAGGACGCAGCGTTGTTCCGCTCGACAGATGGCGGTCAGAACTGGCAAGAGCTTCCGGGACTCCGCGGTCACGGGTCAGGGTCATCTTGGCAACCCGGGGCTGGCGGGATGTGCTTGCACACGATCATCGTCGATCCAAGCGACGCCGAGCGCATCTTCGTCGCCATCTCCGCCGCAGGCGTCTTCCGTAGCGACGACGGCGGCGGGACATGGCGTCCGATGAACCGAGGCCTTCACTCCGAGGGCATCCCGGACGAGGACGCCGAGGTTGGCCACTGCGTGCACAGGCTCGCCATGCACCCGTCACGCCCCGAGGTGCTGTACATGCAGAAACACTGGGATGTGATGCGAAGCGACAACTCCGCCGAGTCCTGGGTCGAGATCAGCGGCAACCTGCCGACCGATTTCGGCTTCGCTATCGACGTCCATGCGCACGAGCCGGAGACCATCTACGTCGTTCCCATCAAGAGCGACGACGAGCACTACCCGCCCGAGGGGACGTTGCGGGTGTACCGCAGCAAGAGCGGTGGTAACGAATGGGAGCCTCTCACTAAGGGCCTTCCGCAGAGCAACTGCTACGTCAACGTCCTGCGGGACGCCATGGCCGTCGACTCTCTTGACTCCTGCGGTATTTACTTCGGCACGACCGGTGGTCAGGTCTACGCGTCTGCAGACGCCGGCGACAGCTGGGCTCCTATCGTTCGAGACCTGCCGGCCGTGCTGTCGGTCGAGGTTCAGACGTTGCCATGATCAGGGTCGTGCTGCCGACACAGCTGCGGACGCTCGCGCATGTCGGTCGGGAAGTACGGCTCGAGGTCACCGGTCAGCCGACGCAGCGATCTGTGCTCGACGCGCTCGAGGCCCACTATCCGGCGCTGCTCGGAACGCTCCGCGACCCCGTCACGCAAAAGCGCCGCGCGTTCGTACGATTCTTCGCCTGCGAGGAGGACCTGTCTCACGAGTCTCCCGACGCTCCCCTGCCTGACGCTGTGGCGTCTGGGTCAGAGCCCTTCGTCGTCATCGGTGCCATGGCGGGAGGCTGACTCGCAATCGGCCAAAATGGCGGGCGTGATCCGCCGAGGATGTGCCCTTCAGTCCGGAGGTACCTTCACTGCGAAGGGCATGGCGCAATGACCACAAGTGCGACCGTGAAGGTCTCCCGCGAGAGCCGGGGGTCCAACCCCTCGCCCAACGGTCGAGCGTGGACGGTCGTGATCGATGGGAGCGTGGTCGGCTCGATCGCTGATGCGCACACAGTCGAGCTACCAGTGGAACCGGGACGTCACAGCTTACGCGTGGCGTCGATGAGGTACCTCCTCAGCCGCGAGAGATCCTTTGAGGCGACCGATGGACAAGTCGTCGAATTCTCGTGCCACGCCCGAGCTCGCCACCCCTTCAGTTCTCTTCTTGCGGAGTCGGCAGGTCCGACATGTTGGGTGCGGCCAGTGGAGGGCGGCCCCGTCTGGGTAAGGGCCCTGCCTTCTTGGGCATCCGCCCGGCGTCGTCGAGTGCCCGGCGCAGCAGCATCTCCATATGGGCGTTCAGGCTGCGGAACTCATCCGCCGCCCACCGGGCGAGGGCATCGTGGACGGTGGGATCTATCCGCAGCAGTATCTGCTTACGGTCATTCACGGATTACGAGTAGAGAGTGCCGGTGTTGACGACTGGCGAAGCAGGCTGGTCGCTGCAGAGCACGACCATCAGGTTGCTCACCATCGCAGCCTTACGCTCCTCGTCGAGGTTGACGATGTCGCGCTCTTGCAACCGGGCGAGCGCCATCTCGACCATGCCGACTGCGCCGTCGACGATTCGAGAGCGGGCAGCAACGACGGCGTTGGCCTGCTGCCGGCGCAGCATCGCTTGGGCGATCTCAGACGCGTAGGCAAGGTGGCTGATGCGCACCTCGACGACCTCCAGTCCGGCGATGGCGACACGCTGCGCCATCTCCTCTGCGAGCTCTCCGGCGACGAGGTCGGTCGAGCCGCGCAGTGACACGCCCTGATCCGCGGCGTCGTCGTAGGGGTACAGGGTAGCGACGTGCCGCAACGCTGACTCGGCTTGGACACGCACGAAGTTGAGGTAGTCATCCACTGCGTAGACAGCACGTGAGGTATCAGCAACTTGCCAGACGACAATGGAAGCGATCTCCACGGGATTGCCGTCAGCGTCGTTGACCTTCAGGTGATTCGTCTCGAAGTTCCTGACTCGAGTGCTCACCTCTTTGCGGTCAGAGAGGGGCAGGATCCAGGTCAGGCCTGTCTTGCGTACCGTTCCAACGTAGCTGCCGAAGAAACGCACGACCTTGGTCTGGCCCGGCTGCACGATGATCAGCGAGCCCGCGATGAGGACAGCCACGGTGATCGGCGCCGAGGCGATGGCCCCGTCCTTGTGCTGGAAGAGCAAGACGGTCCCCGCGATGCATACGGCGATGATCAGGACGCCGAACCATCCGCTGATGGACCATGCTTGCCGCTCGTTGATCTGGACGCGGGTTCCCGAATGACCGACCGGAGTCGCCGCGGGGTCTACATAGGGCTGGGGTGACTGGCTCATGATCGCTCCTGAAGGATGATTGGAAAACCGATATCTAAGTGATATCACTTTTTTGCCCGTCACGCAAGGACCGGCTCCGCCGTGATCCGAGCTAACCCATCGGCTGATTAGCGGCACTATTGAGCGTGGCCGCGCGAAGCGAGCTGGGTTGGGACGATGCGGCGTACGCGAGCCGCAACGGGGCTCACACTTCGCCGGCAGGCGGCGAGACGACTCTGCCGACAGTCAGCAGGCCTACGAATGAGGCCATCAGGTTAGGCCAACCGGCCCGCTGGAGGCGGGCTTCCACTCTCGCAAGCAGCTCCGCCCTCGCCTCCGAAGCAAGCGCTCGCGCCACAGACTGGGTCCCAAGGTTTGCCAGGTAGTCCTCCGCGGCGTACTCCTTGACAAACGGATAACGGAGGGCGGCAACCTCGTCGAAGAGGGCGCGAGCCTCCGGCGGCAGGTGCTCCGTTCCGATGGCGTCCGGTGGCGGGGGCGGGTCCCCTTCGGCGCCGACGGCCTGGTAATCCTCCTGGACATCGCGCCAGAACGGATGCGCATCAGGCGCGATCGCCCACTTGCATCCCGCCACGACCAGTACGCCACCAGGCCTAAGCACCCGAGCGGGCTTGGTGTATCGCAGCTTGGGGTCGACCCAGTGCAGCGAATTGAATGCCACAACTGCGTCGAAAACGGCACCTACAGGCTCCCAATCCTCGAAGGAACAGGAGAGGACTTTGACCGATTCGAATGGGGCCAGTCTCTCTCGAGCCACAGCTGCCAGTTGTCGGCCCAACTCGATCGCCGTGATTGCCAGGCCGTGCTCGGCAAGGGGCAAGGTCGCCTGCCCGGTGCCAGCACCGATCTCAACCACTCGCTTCCCCCTGGTCAAGTCGCCGAGGCGCACGAGGTCGTCGAAGAGCATCGATGGGCAGACCGGTCTCGTTCGGTCGAAGACGGCGGCGTCGTGGTCGTAACCTTCTCGGAGGCGATGACGCTCAGAGTCTGGGACGGCCACCTGGACATGATGTCCCAGAGAGTCACGCGTCCCGGGTCATCATCCTCCACGCGCCGAGCGCCGTCCACGCGACGAGCCAGGCAACGATGACAAACACCGCGACGCTGGTCGACTCCAGTATCAATCCCGGGTTTCCCTGCCCGCCGGCTGGCCCACCTCCGCCGCCTCCGAGTACCGGAAGGCCCCGCCCCGGGAGCGAGATGAGCCACTGCGACGCCGATCACCGAGCGCTGCAGGTTCAGGAGGTGAGGTATTCGCGCCCGCGAGAAGATCGGCGTCAGGACGATCTCGAGCACGATCATCAAGATGACCGCCACCGTCCTCTGACCTATGAGCGAAGCGAGGCCGAGACCCATCTCCAGCCTGGCGATCAGGGGCGGCAGCGGTGTCAGGAAGCAACGTGACAGTCATCAGAGCAACTCACTCCATCGGCTGGTGGGCCATCGCAGCCGGCTCGCGACCTGCAAAGAGCCACGCGACCACTGCGGCGAACGCCGGCATGCCGACGAGAATGATGAGCAGGTCCTCGACCGGGACGTTCCCGAGGGCGGCGATGCCCCCGTTCAACGAGTTGCCACGGAGCCAGCCGATCAGCGCGATGTAGCCACCAACGGTACCGAGAAGCGCGCCGAGGAAGCCGAGCGCGCCGGCAGTGACGGCCGAGAGCGTGCGCCGCGTGTAGCTGCTCGCCCCGGTCGCAGCGAGCGTCCGCAGATCGCTCGCGGTCTCGCTCCGAATGAGCCCGACCGACATACCGAGCACGCCGAGAGCGATCACGATCCCGAAGATCGTCGCCCAGGAGATGACGGCGAACGAGCTGGGCTGGTCGTTCTTCGACTCGACGGAGAGCTGCGTCGTCGACGCGGCGAGCTCAGCATTGCTGATCTGAGAGGCGGTGAAGGCCTGGGTGCCCTGAACCAACCAATCGGTCGTGCTCGCCTGTATGTGGAACTCCTTCATCGCGTGCTCGGTGATCACCGTGTTCGGCGCCGAGGTGCCAGTCGGGAGAGCCCCGACCTCCTCGACAACTGGTTTGGCGACACAACCGGTTGCTGCGCGGCACGTCGATCCGTAACTCAAGGTCATACCAGAGACTCCGGCGAGACCTGGCCGCGAGCTCAGGACGTCCGCGTTCGGATCGATCTCGGACGCCTTGATCCCGAACGCTCGCAACAGCTGCGGCGTTGCGACGTAGATCTGTCCGTCCCAGCTTCGGCCGCCTTGCGTCGCGTTCAGGTTCGCATTGGGGGTCTCGAGCGCGATGAGCTGCGCGCCGAGTCCCTTCGCGATCGCGTGTGCGTGCTTGGACAGCTGCGCAAGAGGACTGGTCTTCCCCTGGGGCGTCGTGCTTTTGACGATCTTGCCTTTTGCGTTACGGGTGATGATGGCCTGGCCCGGCGGCACGTTGGCGTGGAGGGCGAGCTCGTTCGAGGCGAGGTTCGGGCCCGCGTAGTCGAGCACGTTCCCGTAGCGGGCAGAGGCGGCGAGCATGACGATGACCGCAGCGAGGACGCCGATGCTGATCGCTGCGAGCGCCGAGCCCGAGCGTGCCCGGTAGCGGGCGAGGTCGCGTATCGCCAATCGGGGTGCGATCGGCGCGCGCCGTGCCAACTTCGCGGCGAGCGAGAGGAAGAAGGGCGCGAACAGGATGAGCCCCGGGATGAGGAGCACGATTCCGAGCGCGAGCTCCGGTGTACCGCCGCTCCCGTTCCCCTTGTTCGTACTTCCCGAGTAGCCGAGGAGTAGGAACGCCGCTACCAGAAAGACGATGCCGGGGATCGCCGAGCGATGCACCTGTCGTGGTGGCGCGGGGCGACCAGAGAGCGCGGCGATGATAGGCACCCGAGTGACAGCGCGCGCGGGCCGTGAGGCGGCGAAGAAGGCCGCAACGACCGACAGCGCCATCGCGGCGGCGACGACCACCCATGGAAGCGCAAACGCTCCGATGTCGTGGTGCGCGCTCTGTTCGAGGCTTGGCCGATAAGCAAGCCAGACGGCGAGCCCGAGCGCGAAGCCGATGACCGCACCCACGAGCCCGACGACGGCACCATTGGCGCGCACGACGAGGCGGACGTGGCGGTCGGTGGCGCCGATCGACTCGAGCATGCCGATCGAGCGGAGCCGACGCTGCGCCAACACGGTAAAGCCGCCGACCGAGACAAGAGCGATGAGCAACATCCCGAGCACGAGGGCAGCGAGCGAGATCGTCTCGGGATTGAGGGGATTCGATTGGGCGATCGAGGCCGGCGTCTGCACCTGTGTCCCGGCCTTGATCGAGCCGAGCGGCACACCCGGTGCGTCGAACAGCGCCACGACTTGCGTCGGCGCCTTCAGCTGCCCCGGTGCGACGAGCGCGAACTCGTCCAGGAGACTCTGGGGGTTCTGGACGATGCCGACGACCTGGCGCTCGACACCGCCGACGCGCCAGGTCTCTCCGATCTTCAAGTGGAACGCCGAGGCCACGCCGCTCGTCACGGCGACCTCGTCTGCGCCCGTCGGATAGCGCCCGGACACGAGCTCGAGCATCGGGCCGCTGAAGGGCCCGTGCGTATCTTCGGCGCGGAGCTGGAACGTGTTGATAGAGCCCGGGATCGTCATCGTCTCGTTCTCGATCACCTCGACGCGGCTGAAGCGATGCTCGAGGTACGCGATGTCGCTCGTCACGTGGGCGTTCAAGCTCGAATAGGTCGCGG
>JBKQLZ010000095.1:0-6072 GCA_052146895.1 Acidimicrobiales bacterium | reverse complement strand
AGCGCTCGCCATGACCTCCTGTGCCCTGTGGGCCGGGAGGTTTTTTGTTGCCCGTAGCCGAGAACCGATGAGCGAGAGACCGACGAGGTAGTCATGAACCCCGACATTGCGACGAGCGAGGATCCCGGCAAGGTGGTCATCTTCGACACCACTTTGCGAGACGGTGAGCAGGCTCCCGGCATCTCCCTCGATGCCGTCGAGAAGCTCGAGATCGCCGAGCAGCTTGCCCGCCTCGGCGTCGACTACCTCGAGGCCGGCTTCCCGGTCGCGAGCGAAGGTGAGTTCGAGGCCGTGCGGGCGATCGCCCGCGGCGTCCACGGGCCGGTGATCTGCGGCCTCTCCCGTACGAACCTGGCGGACGTCGACAGGTGTTACGAGGCCGTGCGGGACGCCGACAGCTCCCGTATCCATGTGTTCATCTCGACGAGCCCGAGCCATATGGAGCACATGTTGAAGATGAACGAGGCACAGGTCCTCGCCGAGGTGCGCAGTGGCGTGGGCCGTGCGCGCGAGCACCTGGACGACGTCGAGTTCTCGCCGCAGGACGCCACTCGCACCCCGCTCGACTTCATGCTCGAGGTGCTCGCGGCGTCGGTCGAGGCGGGAGCGACAACGCTCAACATTCCCGACACTGTGGGCTACGGGATCCCGTGGGACTTCGGCGATCTCATCGCATACGTCCGCCGCGAGGTAGCGGGCGACTACGTGATCTCGACGCACTGCCACAACGATCTCGGTCTCGCGGTCGCCAACTCCCTCTCCGGCGTCCGCAACGGCGCCAGGCAGATCGAGGTCTGCGTGAACGGCCTCGGCGAGCGAGCGGGCAACGCCGCACTCGAGGAAGTCGTGATGGCGCTCAAGATCCGGTCCGACCAGTTCCCCGGCCTCGAGACCGGCGTGAAGACCGAGGAGCTCGCGAAGACGAGCCGCCTCGTCTCCCGCATGACGGGCTACCAGTTGCAGTGGAACAAGGCAGTCGTAGGCCGGAACGCGTTCTCCCACGAGTCGGGCATCCACCAGCACGGAGTCCTCGTTGAGCGCTCCACGTACGAGATCATCGACGCCGCTTCGGTCGGCCAGGTCGGGAGCCAGATCATCCTCGGCAAGCACTCCGGGCGGCATGCCTTCTCGGAAACCCTCGAGAAGCTCGGCATCGTCATCAAAGGCGACGCGCTCAACGCCGCCTTCTCGCGCTTCAAGGAGCTGGCGGACCGCAAGGTCCAGCTGACCGATGCCGACCTCGAGGCAATCGTGGCGGAGGAGGTCGGCACCGCAGTCGAGTCGGGTTACTCGCTCGAGGTTCTCGAGGTTCACGGCGGCACGGAGTCCGTCCCGAAAGCGCGGGTCGTGGTTGCGCGGGACGGCAAGCGCTCAGAGGCGGTCTCGGAAGGAGATGGCATGATCGATGCCGCTTGCCAGGCGATCCGGCAGGCGACGGGCATCGAGGCCTCACTCACCGGCTTCAACGTCTCGTCTGTCACCGGCGGTATCGACGCGCTCGGGGACGTCGTGGTGCAGCTCGAGTCCGAGGGATTGAAAGTCTCCGGCCGCGGGGTGTCGACTGACGTCGTCGAGGCATCCGCACGTGCGTACCTGGCAGCTGCGAACCGGATGGTGAGGGCGAGGGCTCGGCACGGTGCCGTCGTCGGCACTCGGAGGGTCGAGGTCGGACCGTAGCCGCAGGACTGGCGCGCCCAAGTCGAGCGCGGGACAAGGCAGACTCGTCCGATGGGATCGAGTCCTTTGCCGCGCTGGTCCCTGATCGGCCCTCCCGCTTTGGTCGCGGCCGTCGTGAGCCTCTGCCTCGCGGCTTGCACGAGCACCGCGGGATCAGCCGCGACAACGACCCCGAGCACTCAGGCGCCCTCCGGCAACCCGGCGAACGGGTCTCCGGTCATCACACCGTCGGCCGCCCGCGCGCTGCTCGCCAAGACGACGGCCACGAACAACGAAGCCAACGCCAAGCTTTCCAGCAGCTTGCTCGCGTCTTACGAAGCTGGATCGGCATACGAGCTCGACGAGGCCACGTACGAGGCGGAGCGGCTCGCCGAACGTGAATCCTCCTTCAAGGCGTCGAACCCGGCCTTCACGATCGACTTGAAGGCGCTCGGCCTGGTGCGCCAGACAGCGTGGCCAGCGGACGTCCTCACGATCGGTATCCAGAAGTCGCTCGTCAAGGCCTCGCCGGCCACGCCGGCGTGCGGAACGATGCTCGACTTCGCGCGCACAGCCTCGAGTGGCAGGTGGCAGATCGTGCTCGAGCCGTCGACGAACGCGAGTGGCCTGCCGCATCTCGCGACATCATCGGACGGCTATCTTCAGCCTCTCTCGAGCACGGACGAGGGTGCCGCCAAAGCGGTCCCGGGCGAGGTCTCGAAGGCGCTTCTCACCGAGGAGACGAGTGGGAAGCTGGGGCCGTTCAAGAGTTCCGACTTCACCGGAAAGTGCTGGCAGCTCCCGAACCCGCGATCCGATGTCATCTCCGCCGAGCAGAAGGGCTTCTCCCAGCGGGACCTCTACTCGCCGGTGAGCCCAGCCGACACTTCTGCATTCGCCTTGCGCGGTGGCGGGGAGCTCGTCATGTTCACGCTGCGTTTCGAGGATCAGGTCCTAGCGGCCTCCGGTGCGATCGCGTGGAGCCCGAGCTCGGTCGCTGCCGGCGCCGGCGGCGCCTGGGAGTACTTTCTTGCCGCGGGCTCGTACTCCCAGGTAGTCGAGAAGGGCGAGCTACAGATCGCGGTCGAGGTTGCGCCCGGCCAGGAGAGCTACTCAGTCGTGGGAGCGTATCCCGGCATCACATCGGTCACCGGCACGAAGGCGAGCAGCTCGACCACGACGCCCAGCGGTACGTTGACCTCTTATCTCAACCGCTAGCGCTCAGGCCGAGGTCGGCATGAAGGAAGGCCGCGTCGCCTCGAAGGCGTCGATCTCGGCCAGGTGCTGCATCGTCAGGCCTATATCGTCGAGGCCCTCCAGCAGGCGATGACGCGCGTCGTCGTCCAACGCGAAAGGCCCTTCGATGCCAGCAGCCGGCACCTCGATGAGGCGCCGGCTGACGTCCACTGTGACCTCGAGGCTCGGGTCGTCGCGCACCACGCTCATCAACCTCGCGGCGAGCTCGGGAGAGACCTCGGCAGGCACGAGCCCCGACTTCGTCGAGTTGTTCTTGAAGATGTCCCCGAAACGAGAGCTCACGACGACCTCGAACCCGTAGTCCACGAGCGCCCACACGGCGTGCTCGCGAGAAGAACCCGTGCCGAAGTTCGGGCCGGCGATGAGGATGCGCGCGCCGGCATGCTCGGGCTGGTTCATCACGAACGACGGATCATCCCGCCATTCGGCGAACAGGCCGGCGCCGAAGCCGGTGCGCTCGATCCGCTTCAACCACTCGCTCGGGATGATCTGGTCGGTATCGACGTCCGAGCGGTCGAGCGGGACAGCTCGGCCCGTGACGATGCGCACGGGCTTCATCAGCTGAGCTCGCTCGGCGTCGCGAAGCGTCCGACGACCGCGGTCGCAGCTGCCACCTCGGGGGACACGAGGTGGGTCCGGCCACCCCTGCCCTGGCGTCCCTCGAAGTTGCGGTTGGAAGTCGAGGCGCAGCGTTCGCCCGGCGCCAGCTGGTCCGGGTTCATCCCGAGGCACATAGAGCACCCGCTGTCGCGCCACTCAAAGCCTGCCTTGGTGAAGACCGCATCGAGACCTTCTGACTCGGCCTGTCTCTTCACGTGGCGTGAGCCGGGCACGACGAGGGCACGCAGACCCGCGTGCACATGGTGGCCCTCGATCACTGCTGCGGCGGCTCGCAAGTCCTCGATGCGCGAGTTCGTGCAAGATCCGATGAAGACGGTGTCGAGCGGGATCTCGCGTATCGCGGTGCCTGCTACCAAGCCCATGTAGGCGAGCGCCCGCACGGCAGCCTCCTGCTCCGCCGGCGTCGGGAGATCCGCTGGGTCAGGCACCGAGCCCGCTATCGGCACGACCTGCGCCGGATTGGTCCCCCAGGAGACGTGAGGCGACAGCGAGGCTGCATCGATCACGACTTCGGCGTCGTACGCAGCTCCCTCGTCGGTCACGAGCGAACGCCATGCCTCAAGTGCCCGGTCGTAGTCGGCGCCGGACGGGGCGTGCGGACGACCTTTGACGTAGGCGAACGTCGTCTCGTCCGGGGCGATCATCCCCGCGCGTGCTCCAGCCTCGATCGACATGTTGCAGACGGTCATGCGACCTTCCATCGAGAGTGCGCGGATCGCAGAGCCCCTGTACTCAACGATGTAGCCGACACCGCCGGTCGTACCGAGCCGCCCGACGATCGCGAGCACGAGGTCCTTTGCGGTCACGCCGAGTGGCAGCTCGCCCTCGACCGTGACGGCCATCGTCTTCGGCCGGCGCTGGGGCAGGGTCTGGGTGGCGAGCACGTGCTCGACCTCGGAAGTCCCGATCCCGAACGCGAGCGCCCCGAACGCGCCATGAGTCGAAGTGTGGCTGTCACCGCAGACGATCGTCATGCCTGGCTGGGTCAGTCCCTGCTCTGGGCCGATGACGTGCACGATTCCCTGGTTGTCGTCACCCATTGGCCAGCACGTGATCCCGAACTCGCGGCAGTTCGTCTCGAGCGCCTCGAGCTGCCGGCGCGAGGTCGTGTCGAGGACCGGGATTCCCCCTCGCGCGGACGCGGCGCCTTCGGGGTCACTGGCGGCGTCCCATCCAGCGGGCGCGGCCGTCGGCACGTTGTGGTCTGCAGTCGCGACCGTGAGGTCCGGGCGGCGCACCGACCGGCCTGTCATCCGCAGCCCGTCGAAGGCCTGTGGCGATGTGACCTCGTGAACGAGATGGAGGTCGATGTACAACAAGTCCTGCTCTGCGCTGTCCTCGCCCGCGCGCACGACGTGGCTGTCCCACACCTTCTCAGCCAGAGTCAGCGGGCGCCCGCCGCCCGTCTTCGAGCTCACAGCGCCTCGATCGAGACGATCTCTGCCCGCAGTGTGCCGCTTGGTGCCTCGTACTCGACCGTCTCGCCAGGCGCGTGCCCAAGAAGGGCCAGCCCGAGCGGTGAGCCTGGAGAGATGACAGCCACACCCTCACGCCGTTCCTCGATCGAGCCGACGAAGTAGCGCTCTGTGTCGGCGTCGCCGTCATACCTGATCTCGACTTCGACGCCCGGCTCGACGACGTCGGTGCCGACCGACTGGCGCTCGACGATCACAGCCGTACCGAGCACAGCCTGCAGCTGGCGGATCCGGGCCTCCATCTTGCCCTGGGAGTCCTTCGCGGCGTGATAGTCGCCGTTCTCCGAAAGGTCACCGAGCATCCTGGCGGCCTCGATGTGTCGCGCGATGTCAACCCGGCCGCGGGTCGTAAGGTCCTCGAGCTCGGCTGCGAGGCGCGCGTGCGTCTCGGGGGTCAACTGCGTCTCACTCATCAGGTCAAGGTTAGTGGCGCCCGGGGCAGTGCTCCGAAAGCCCTCGTCGGCGGGCTGGCACTTACGCGGTCGTGACCTAGCGCATTATCCTTCATCGGTCGCCGGCAGTGGTGGGTCGGTGAGGAGGAGTTCCGATGACGGTACCAAGTCACCCCGGCAGCTGGCACCGTGAGCACGGCCGGAGAGCGCGTCTCCTCAGCCCGGTGCTGGTCCTCGGCGGCCTCGCTCTCACTGGTGGAACGGCTACCACGGCTGGGACGTTCTCGGCCGCGACTCTCGCCGGACAAGCGCTGAGGGTTGACGGCGTCACCGTCACGCCGCACAAGGGCATCCTGCCGCCGAAGAACCCGTCGAAGAGCTTGCCGCCGAAGCCGAACTTCCTCGCTTCTTCGACGTGTTCGGGTGCGAAGGACACGACCGCCTGCAACGACCTCGTACTCTCCGCGACGTCGAACGCACGCAAGGTCCTCGAGAAGCTCGGGCCGATGTCGTTCTCCCTCGCCGCGTACGAGAAGCTCTCCGGGGTCGAACAACTCTTCGTGACCGTGAACGTTGAGCGCGTCGATCGCGGGCTGGCGCCGATGCTCGAACTGACGAAGTCCCTCGATTCGCTCGCTCAAGCAGGCGCGAAGGCAAGTACCGACCCCGAT
>JBKQLZ010000094.1:0-26034 GCA_052146895.1 Acidimicrobiales bacterium | reverse complement strand
TCCGCAGCTTGAAAGAGCGATGCAAAGCGCCGGGTTTCATCTCTCGATTCGCCCCGAGGGCCACGTCGAGCCCGGCATCTGGGTGACACCAGCTCAGATTGGTGGCCGCTCGGAGCTCATCCCCGTTGATCTCATCGTTCCGGAAGGCGCGGCGACGCCCGGCGGTCGGCGGGGAGCGCGGCTCGGCGCGCATGGCAATCGCGCAGCGCGCCGCATTCTGGGACTCGAAGCGGCATTAGTCGATCACTCGCCGCGAGAGATCAGATCACTCGATGCCGCGGACACGCGCTCCATAACTGCAGAGGTGGCCGGGCCAGCAGCACTGCTCGTCGCGAAAGCCCACAAGATCAATGACCGCGTCGGGGGCGATCGGGTGCACCGCATCCGCGACAAGGATGCATCTGACGTCGTCCGCCTCATGCAAACCACCGCGCCATCCACGCTCGCACCTGTATTCGAAGCGCTCGTCGCGGACCCCATCGCTGGAGCGCCAACTCGTGTCAGCCTCGAGTATCTGCGACAGCTCTTCGGCCGACGGGGGCGCCCGGGCGTGACGATGGCGTCGAACGCTCTCCGGATTGCGATGGATCCCGACACAGTCGAGGTCATCTGCACGTCCTTCATCGCGCAGCTGGACGACGCTCTCGACGGGCAGCCTCCGGGCTAACGACGAGCAGATCCTGCTACTCACTTGCTACTCAGACCGGTGGACAGGCCCGAATTCGTCATGACGGGGCAGACGGGCCACCCGACCTGACATGCCCACATGGACAGCGCATAACACCGCGACATGGGCCTGAAGCGACTACGGATCAGAACGTTGTCTCTCTCCCCGCTGCTTCGGAATCACGCTAGATCCCCAGGTCCCCAGGTCAACGGCCTGCAGCTTCAGTAGCAACGAGCGGCTCACGCGGGCGCCCGCGCCCAGGCCGTGGAAAAGCCGGTGGCACGTCTGTGACGCGGCCGACTGTCGGTGCGGGTGGAGGACAATCCACCCGTGAGTCAACCCCTGGGTTGACGACTCGGGATGTCGCGGAGCGGACACTGCCCATATGACCATTACAGATTACGCCATCGACATCGTCCTCATCGGCCTCGTCGCCTTCCAGATCCGCGGCATGCGCCTCACCCGCCGGGCTCTGATCCTTCCCCTCGTCCTTGTCGGGATTGTGGCGATGAACTATCTGAAGACCATCCCGACAGCGGGAAGCGACCTAGTCCTGATCGTCGGCCTGACAGCGATCGGCGCCGCCCTGGGCTCGCTCGCCGGACTGTTCACGTCGGTCGGCCAGGACTCGTCCGGCACTCCTGTTGCCAAAGCAGGCGCCCTGGCGGCGATCCTCTGGGTGCTAGGCGTCGGAAGCCGCTTCGTCTTTCAACTGTACGTCTCCCACGGAGGTCTCCCGACTGTGGCCCACTTCAGCGCTACCCACGACATCACGAGTGGTGCAGCCTGGACTGCCGCGATGGTCCTCATGGCGCTTGCCGAGGTCGTCTGCCGACACGCGACCATCGTGGTTCGGGCACACCGCCGCTTCGGTCTCACCTTGGCGTCGGCCACACGCTCGGTGCCCCGCGGGACCATGATTGGTACCAGTGGCCGCTCGTTCTGACCCTGCGCCGGTGGCGCCCTTCCCGCCGCTCGGGAGCGCCTTCACTGTCGCCGCCCTAGGTTTTCTCGCTTGGGGCATCACCGCCGAGGCCCATCTGGGCCTCGGCGGCTCGCACCTTGCGGCGCTGCTACTTTTCGTCACGGCCTGCGCCGGATGGCTCAGCTGGGCTGTTGTACGCAGCTCGGAATGGGGCGAACGTGAGAGCGCGGCGATCACGGTCGGCGTGATGGCAGCGGCAGGCGGCGCTCTTGTGCCGTTCGCTCCGCTAGCGGTGACGTTCGTTGGGGTGGCCACGCTCGGCGCGACCATCGGCTGGGCCATGCGGACAGCCGGATGGGTCATCGCGGCTGGGCTGGCGGCGATGCTCGTCTCCGTCCCTGCGGCTGGCCATTCGCTCGGCATCCTCTCCCTCGGCTTTGGTGTTGCTCTCGCCGGCACTGCGATGGGGCTGAGTCGGCGCCAGTCACAAGAGCGCGCCGCCCAAGCGGTCTTGCTGTCGGTGGAGCGGGACCGAGCGGATATTGAGCAGGCTCGCGCCGAGCTGCTCGCCGATCGCAACCATCTCGCTCGCGAGCTCCACGACGTGCTCGCTCACACCCTTGCGGCTCTTTCGCTCCAGCTTGAGGCCCTCGATACAACAATGCAGGCTGATGCTCATGCCGTTGGCCCCGAGATCGTCCAGCAGGTCGACCGGACGAAACGGCTCGTGCGCGAGGGGCTCGCCGAGGCGCGTAACGCGGTGCGCGCGCTCCGGGACGATCTCGAGCCCCTTCCCGACCAGCTCGCCAAGCTCGTAGCCGACCAGCGGTCGTCGCTCGCAGTCGTCGGCGAGGCGAGAGCACTGAGCCCACAGGTGACGCTCGCTCTTTATCGTGCAGCCCAAGAGGGACTGACGAACGCCATGAAGCACGCGCCGGGAGCAGCAACCGGGGTCGAGCTGACGTTCGGACCGGAGCATGTGACTCTCTCCGTCACGAATGGGCCGCCAGATGCGGACGCGACCCCGAAGGACCTCCTGCCACTCGCATCCAGCGGCAGTGGCTATGGGCTGACCGGGATCGAGGAGCGTCTGCAGGCGCTCGGCGGCTCCATGGAAGCGGGCCGGAGTAACGCCGGATGGCGGCTGAACGCCGAGGTTTGGCTGAGACCACAGTCAAGACGCACGTCAACCGGATCTTTGCCAAGACCCGTAGCCGGGACCGCGCCCAGGCCGCCGCGTACGCTCACCGCAACGGCCTCGCACGCTGAGGTTGCGCTCCGGCGTCGCCGGGCGAGAGCGAGCACCGGATAGCACGCCTTGACGAAGAAATGCATGCGTCAGGTTCGGGACTCGCGTTGTGCGCCTTCCACGAAGGGCCATTGTGCCCTGGTCATGCGGATGGAACCGGCACACGATAGGAGGAACGCCTGGTGTCGCACCGGGAGGAGATCGGGATGGGCCTCGACCCTGAAGTCCTCGACATGGCCCTGGAGTCGATCCGAGACTTCGCGCACCTCGAGCTGCCACCCGAGAAAGTGCTCGAGTATGACCGAGATGACCATGTGCCGCTCGACGTGGTCCGGGCGATGTGCGGCGAGAAGCTGGGTATTCAGTTGTTGTTCATACCCGCGGAGTACGAGGGGATGGGCGGTGGAACCTTCGACGTGTACCGGGTGTGCGAAGCGATGGCCCGCATCGACCTGGGTGTGGCTACGGGCGTGCTGGCGACGTTTCTTGGTAGCGACCCGATCGTGGTCGGCGGCACACCCGAGCAGAAGAAGCAGTGGCTGACTCGCATCGCAAACGAAGGGCTGCTGTTCGCCTACGGCGCCACTGAGCCCGAAGCGGGAAGTGATCTTGCCGCCCTGAAGACGACGGCTCGTCGAATCGAGCAAGACGGACACGTCGAGTACGTCATCAACGGGAAGAAGCAGTGGATCAGCAACGGTGGCGTGGCTGACGCCTACAGCATCCTCGCCAACGCTCCCGGCGGGCCGACCTGGTTCGTAGTCGAGGCCGGCGTGCCCGGGTTCGAGCACGGGAAGCCAGAGGACAAGCACGGCATCCGGGCCAGCAACACGGCGGCCCTGATGCTCGACGACGTGCACGTCGGTGCCGATCGCGTAGTCGGGGGCGAAGAGGGACAGGGGTTGATCCAGGCCCAGAAGGTTTTCGGCTACACCCGCCTCATGGTGGCCGCCTTCGGACTCGGGGCCGGCTGGGCAGCGCTGGACATCGCAATCCCGTATTCGACCGAGCGCATTCAGGGAGGCACCCCGCTGTCGGAGAAGCAGGGCTACACCCACAAGCTGATCGTGCCCCACGCCGTCGCGCTCGAGGCCGCTCGGGCCTACATCGAGGAGACGGCCGCGCGCATCGACACCGAGGAGGTCTACTTCAACAACGAGGGCGCCATCGCCAAGTATCTGGCCACCGAGGCCGGCAATGCCGCTGCCGACGCCTCCATCCAGGCTTTGGGTGGTTATGGCTATGTGAAGGAGTTCCTGGTCGAGAAGATCCGGCGCGATGTTCGCATCACCACGATCTACGAAGGCACTTCCGAGATCATGGAAATGACGATCGCCCGGGATCGCTGGCAGGACCACCTCAAGACCCGCGGCCAGCATTATCACGACCGCGCCGCTGAGCTCGAGGAGTTGCACGCCCGGCACCCCGAGGTCGGGGGCGGGATCGCGGCCCTCGCCAGCCACGCGCTGGCGGAGCTGCTGGAGTGGGCCCGGGTCGACCGGTTGACTCGCAACCAGCACGTGCTGCTGCGCTTCGGCGAGCTGATTGCCAAGGCGGAGGGCGCCGGAGCGCTGGCGCGACGAGCCGCCAGCGCCGAGGACGGGACACTCAACGCCAAGGCAGATCGGCGCTTCGATGCCGCCGGGCTGTCTGCGGTGAGCCGGGTTTGGGCTCGGACAGCTGCCCGGGCCGTGGGCGAGGAAGGCCTTTGCTGGACGCTCGGGGCCGCCGTTTCAGCTCGAGATGTGGCCTCGGCCGAGTCAGCCCTCGGGTTGGCGGCCATACACGCCGCTCAGGCCGGACTCTTGGCAGACATGGATCGCGTAGCCGCTGCTCTATATGGGCGCGAGCCCTAGGGCACATCGATAACGAAAAGGGAGACAAAAATGGGCGATCAGCTGAGCCGGGCTGTTGCGATCGTCGGTGTCGGTGCCATCATGCCCGACGCGCCCGATGCGAACACGTTCTGGCAGAACATCAAGCAAGGGCGCTACAGCATCAGCGACGTTGACCCGTCGCGGTGGGACCCGCAGCTGTACTACGACCCCGAGCCGAAAGCGCCGGACAAGACTTACTCAAAGATCGGTGGCTGGGTCCGCGACTGGCTGTGGGATCCGCGCGCCTGGAATCTGGCCCTCATGCCGCGCGTGGCTGACGCCATGGACGACACCCAGAAATGGGCCGTGGCCTGTACGCACCAGGCGCTCGTCGACTACGGCTACCCAGAGCGCCCGCTCGACAACGAGCGCGTGGCGGTCGTGTTCGGCAATGCCATGGCCGGCGAGCGGCACTACCAGACCGTGATGCGGATCAGCTTCCCAGAGCTGGCTGCCGAGCTGGGTGACGCGCCCAGCTTCCGCGCTCTGCCCATCGACGTCCAGAAGGCGATCGCGGCCGAGCTCGGCGACCTCGTTGGGAAGCGATACCCGGAGATCACCGAGGACACCATGCCCGGTGAGCTCTCCAACTGCATCGCCGGGCGGGTCGCCAACCTTTTCAACTTCCGCGGTCCCAATTACGTGGTAGACGCAGCGTGCGCCTCGGCGATGGCGGCCATGAACTCGGCCGTGGGCGGGCTCGTCGAGGGTGAGTACGACGCGGTGATCACCGGTGGCATCGATCGGAATATGGGAGCGTCAACGTACGTGAAGTTTTGCAAGATCGGCGCCCTGTCGGCCACGGGAACTCGTCCGTACGCCGAGGGTGCCGACGGTTTCGTGATGGGCGAGGGCGCGGCCACCTTCCTGCTCAAGCGGCTGGGCGACGCCGTCCGGGACGGCGATCGCATCTACTGCGTGCTGCTCGGGATGGCTGGATCGAGCGATGGAAAGGGAAAGGGCATCACAGCCCCTAACCCGATCGGTCAGAAGCTCTGCGTGGAGCGAGCGTGGCGCAACGCGGGTGTCGCGCCCCAGACGGCGTCCCTGGTCGAGGGTCACGGCACGTCGACGCGCGTCGGCGACGTGGTGGAGCACGAGAGCATGGCGGCCGTCTTTGGTGGGAGCGGCGTTCCGGCAGGCTCGATCGCCCTCGGATCGGTGAAGTCGAACATCGGTCACCTCAAGGCCGGCGCCGGCGCTGCCGGCATCTTCAAGGCGGTCATGGCGATCTACGACAAGGTGCTTCCCCCCAGCCTCAACTTCTCCCGGCCGAACCCGGACATTGATTTCGCCAATAGTCCCTTCCGCGTCAACACCGAGTTGCGCGACTGGGATCGGCCCGAGTCTGGCGTCCGGCGGGCAGGGGTCAGTGCCTTTGGATTCGGCGGCACGAACTTCCACGCGGTGCTCGAGGAGCACGTGCCGGAGCAGGACAAGGGTCGAGCCCGCCAGTTCGCTGTGCCGGAGATGAAGGTCACAGCTCGCCCCGTCGCGCCGTCGCCTGTGCCGCCCCGTCGCGCCGCCGTGATCGGCGCCGTCACGGAAGCCCAGCTCGCCCAAGAGCTGGCGAACCTCGCGGCGGAAGCCGTCGAGGGGCGCATGCCTTCCGCCACCCCACCCGGGTCGGAGACGCTGGAGGCTCCCGAGCGGATCGCAATCGACTATGGCAGTGCCGACGAGCTGGCGGAGAAGGTCAAGTGGGCGCAACAGGCGCAGGCCGGTGGTGACGCCGCGTGGAAGCTATTGCAGGCACGTGGCATCTTCCGGGGGCGCGGTCCTCGACCGAAGGTTGCCTTCCTGTACACCGGACAAGGCTCCCAGTATCCCAACATGCTCCGGTCGCTGGCGGAGACCGATCCGCTCGTGGTCGAGGTTTTCGACGAGGCCGACCGGGCGATGAAGCCGCTGCTGGCAGGGAGGACCCTGCGGGACTTCCTGTTTGTCGACCCCGACGACCCTTCCGCCGTGGCCCAGGCCGAAGAGGATTTGCGCCGCACCGAGATTACCCAGCCCTCGGTGCTGACGGTCGACTACGCCATCACTCGGCTCTTGGAAGAACGCGGGTTCCGCCCCGACTTCGTGATGGGTCACAGCCTCGGCGAATACGGCGCTCTGGTGGCGGCCGGCGCCCTGCCGTTCGCGGACGCGCTCGAAGCGGTGAGCGCCCGCGGCCGAGAGATGGCAAGCCTCGAGCTGGAGGATCGGGGTCTTATGGCCGCCGTGTTCGCGCCGCTCACCGAAGTGGAGAGGATCGTCGCGAGCGTCGATGGCAACGTCGTCATCGCCAACATCAACAGCAGCAAGCAGGTGGTCATCGGCGGAGCCAGCATCGCTGTGGAAGCGGCGATGGCAGTGCTCAGCGACGCTGGCCATCAGGCGGTTCTGTTGCCGGTCAGTCACGCCTTCCACACCTCAATCGTGGCCCCCGCCTCGGTCCCGCTGGAGCAGACATTGGCCCGGCTTCGCCTCAGCTCGCCGCAGATCCCGGTTGTCGCCAACCTGACCGGGGACTTCTACCCGATGGGACCGGGCGTGGAACCCGAGATGATCGAGATCCTGGGCCGACAGGTGGCATCACCCGTGCAATTCGTGAAGGGCTTGCGGACGCTGTATGAGCATGGGGCGCGGGTCTTCGTCGAGGTGGGACCGAAGAAGGCGCTGCACGGCTTCGCCCAGGAGATGTTCCACGACGATCGTTCAGTGCTGACCTTGTTCACGAATCATCCGAAGTGGGGCGACAGCGTGGCATTCAATCAGGCGCTCTGCGGCCTGTACGCCGCCGGAGTGGGCCCTCTCCCGGCGACTCACGCTCCGACGGCGACGAGACTCATCCCCCCCTCCGCGTATGCCGAGCTGGGAAAGTTGGTGGCCGATTTCCTGGACAGACGCGCCGTCAGCAACGGGGGGAATGGGCCGACGCGGCCGGTAGTTGTGACGGGAGCTGCGCTTGGCCTGCCTGGCACACTGCGGGTCTTCGACGACGGAAACCTCGGCCGGCTGCTGCGTGGGGACCAGTGCATCAGCCCCATCCCGTCTGAGATACGAGACGCCATGCTTGATCAGCACATCACGCGCCTCGTCAAAGGGCCCGATGGCAGCGGCAGCTTCGTGTCCATCGACGACGCCGCCGACGTCATCAAGTTGGCGGGACGCGCCGGGGCGTTCGACCCGGTGGCGGAGCTGGGCATCGACCCGGAGCGCGTCCTCGCGCTGGAAAACGGCACTTGCATGGCGATGGCAGCAGGCCTGGCTGCATTACGCGACGCCGGCATCCCGCTGGTCCAGCATTACAAGACCACGCACATCGGCACCCGGCTCCCGGAACGCTGGGGCCTGCCCGATGAGCTTCGGGACGATACCGGTGTGATCTTTGCGGCGGCTTTCCCCGGGCTCGATGCCTTTGCCGGCTATGCGCACGACTACTACACGGACAAAGCGCGCCGAGAGCAGCTCTCAGCCCTTGAGGCGGTGCGGGCCAGCACCGTGAGCGATGGCGGTGCCGGCGTGGACGCCGTCAATGCTGAGCTGGACCGTCGCTCCGCGGCTCTGCGTGCCGAGATCGATGACCACCCCTATGCCTTCGATCGCCGATTCCTGTTCCGCGTCCTGTCGATGGGGCACTCCCAGTTCGCTGAGTTCATTGGCGCCCGGGGCCCGAATACCCAGCTAAACGCGGCATGCGCCAGCACGACGCAGGCGATCACGGTGGCAGAAGACTGGATCCGGTCCGGGCGTTGCCGTCGTGTGATCGTCGTGGCCGCCGACAACGCGACATCGGACAACCTTCTCGGTTGGATCGGGGCCGGCTTCCTTGCCTCGGGCGCGGCCGCTACTGACGCTGATGTGGAGGAGGCGGCCACGCCGTTCGACCGTCGGCGCCACGGGATGATCATCGGGATGGGGGCCGTGGCCATCGTCCTGGAGCACGCCGAGGCCGCCGAGGAGCGTGGCATCCGCCCCATTGCTGAACTGCTGGCGGGCGTAACCGCTAATAGCGCCTTTCACGGAACACGTCTCGATGTGCAGCACATCAGCGTCGAGATGGAGCAGCTGGTGACGCAGGCCGAGCAGCGCTGGGGGCTCGACCGCCGCGAGATGGCTCCCCGGACCGTCTTCGTGTCGCACGAGACCTACACGCCTGCTCGCGGTGGCAGCGCTGCAGCCGAAATTGCATCGCTTCGCTCCGTGTTCGGCTCGGCTGCGGATGACATCGTTATCGCCAACACCAAAGGATTGACC
Source organism: Acidimicrobiales bacterium (assembly GCA_052146895.1). Lineage (GTDB taxonomy): Bacteria > Actinomycetota > Acidimicrobiia > Acidimicrobiales > Bog-793 > Palsa-601. The sequence goes on along the minus strand of JBKQLZ010000094.1, from coordinate 17,074 downwards.
GGACACGCGATGGGGGCTGGCATCGAGGACGTGGTGGCAGTCAAGAGCCTGGAAACAGGCATGGTCCCGCCGATCCCCAACTTCAAGGAGATCGACCCCGAGCTCGGCGAGCTGAACCTTTCCCATGGTGGTTCCTACCCCGTCGAGTACGCGATGCGACTGGCCGCAGGTTTCGGCTCGCAGATCAGTATGACCCTGCTGCGGCGGGTGCCGGCGCCTGACGGCGAGCGCCATGCTCCCGACGCCTTGGGTTACGAGTACCGGATCGACTACCCGGAGCGTTGGCACGCCTGGCTGGCACGGGTGAGCGGCCAAACGGATGCCGGTCTCGAGGTGGTGCAACATCAATTGCGCATCGCTGCTGCCGCTCCGGTCGAGGTCGGCCGGATGGTCGAGACTCCCGCCGTGGTCGCGACAGCCGCGGTGGTCGAGGCTCCTCCGCCGGTTGTGACCTCCATCCCGGTCGAGGCAGCCGCGCCGGTCGTGACCGCCCCGGTCGAGGTTGCCGTCCCGCTTGCGGCCGCCGCGCCGGTCGAGCCGATCGAGGCTGCCGCCCCGGTCGAGCCGGTGGTGGCCCCGCCAGCTGTTGCCGAGGAGGAGGTACGCCAGCGGGTTCTCGCCCTCGTGGCCGAGAAGACGGGCTACCCCGAGGACATGCTGGCCCTGGACTTGGACCTGGAGGCCGACCTCGGTGTCGACACCGTCAAGCAGGCCGAGCTCTTCGCCACAGTGCGGGAGGCCTACGGCATCGCCCGCAACGACAACCTCAAGTTGCGTGACTACCCCACGTTGGAGCACGTCATCTGCTTCGTGCTGGAGCAGGCCGGCGGGGTGGCGACGGCAGCGGCGCCAGTCGTGACCGCCCCGGTCGACGTTGCCGTCCCGGTCGAGGTTGCTACACCCAGTCCTGACGTGACAGCAGGCCTCGGAGCTTGCGACACCGTCAAGCGGAGGGTACCCGTTCCCATTCTGCGACCACCGCTCGACCTGTGCAGACGTACCGGCGTCATGTTGCACGCCGGTACTCGTGTCGTGGTTATGCCCGACCACGGCGGAGTGAGTGAAGCGCTGACCAGCATCCTCACCGAGAAAGGGGTCGAGGTGCTGGTCATCGACGGCACGCCGGCGGGCGAGGACCTCGCCACTCAGCTCGTCGCCTGGATGAGCACAGGCGACATACAAGGCGTGTACTGGTTGCCCGCTTTGGACTCCGAGCCGCCGCTTTCGCAACTGGACATCGCCAGCTGGAAGGAACTCCTGCGGATCAGGGTGAAGCTGCTCGCCGCCACGATGCGAGCGCTCTACGAGCAGATCGCGCCGTCCGGTACCTTCCTCGTCGCGGCTACCCGCATGGGTGGATTGCACGGCTACGACGACCGCGGTGCCACGGCCCCCATGGGTGGAGCTGTCACCGGCTTTGCCAAGGCCTACAAACGAGAGCGGACCGATTGCCTGGTCAAGGCCGTGGATCTGGCGGCCGCAGCCGGACCCGCAGCAGTCGCCGCCGCTCTCATCGACGAGACCGAACGTGATCCGGGCGCGGTCGAGATCGGCCTGCAAGACGACCTGCGCTGGGCCATCGGCTTACAGGAGCAGGCTGTCGTGGACGGCCAGCCCGGCCTCGCTCTCGGTCCTGACAGCGTCTTCGTCGTGACCGGCGCCGCCGGCAGCATTGTCTCGGCGGTCGTCGCCGACCTGGCACGGGCGTCAGGCGGGACGTTCCACCTCCTTGACCTGGCTCCCGAGCCCGACGCGGCCGATCCCGATCTCGAGCGATTCGTGGCCGATCGTGACGGCCTGAAGCGCGAGCTGCGCCAGCGGATGAACGATGGCGGGGAAAGGCCGACCCCGGCCCTGATCGAGCGGGCACTGGCTGCGACCGAGCGTCGCCGCGCCGCCCTTGATGCCATCATCGCCATTGAGCAGGCAGGCGGCCGCGCCGTCTACCACAGCCTCGACCTGCGCGACACAGCGGCTGTGGCAAAAGCGCTCGAGGGTGTCCGGGAAGGACACGGACGGGTGGACGTGCTGCTACACGCCGCAGGTCTGGACGTCAGTCACCTCCTAGCCGACAAGTCCGAGGCCGAGTACGACCTTGTCTTCGACGTCAAGAGCGACGGCTGGTTCAACCTCCTCGCCGCCATTGGCGACGTGCCGCTCGGGGCCACCGTCTGCTTCAGTTCCGTGGCGGGGCGCTTCGGGAACGGCGGCCAGACGGACTACAGCGCCGCCAATGACCTTCTGTGCAAGTTGACGTCGAGCTTTCGCACCACCAGGCCGGGGACGCGCGGCATCGCCATTGACTGGACGGCCTGGAACGGGATCGGTATGGCAAGCCGAGGGTCGATCCCGAAGATGATGGCGCTGGCAGGCATCGCCACGCTGGCGCCTGAGGTAGGTGTTCCGTGGGTAAGGCGAGAGCTGGTATGTGGGAGCCGGCTCGGAGAGGTGCTCGTCGCCGGCGAGTTGGGAGTCCTCACCGAGGAGGCCGACGCCGACGGTGGGCTGGACCGCGCTGCCGTCAGGCTGCTGACCCACGGGCCAATGGTGGGTGACGTCGGTAGCGTCGGCGTTTTCCGTCCCCTCAGCGTTGAGACAGTCCTCGACCCGACCGCGCAGGGCTTCCTTGACGACCACCGCATCGACGGCGTGTCGCTCTTGCCGGGCGTGATGAGTGTCGAGGCGTTCGCTGAGGTGGCCGCGCTCCTACTGCCGGCCTGGCGGGTGACTTCCATCGAGGACGTCACCTTCGTCGCTCCGTTCAAGTTCTACCGGGACGAGCCTCGGCAGTTCACGGTCGAGGCATGGCTGACACCGGAGGCGAACGCCCTCGTGGCCAGCTGCCGGTTGATCGGAGCAAGGACCCTGCCAAACCAGCCGGAACCGCTCATCACCACGCACGTCACCGGCCGGGTGCGGCTCGCTCGGCAATGGCAGGGCGGCGCCACAACGGCGCCACCGATACCGCCTGACGGGGCGGCCGTAGGCGCGGACGACATCTACAAGGTGTACTTCCATGGTCCGACCTATCAGGTACTCGACCGGAGCTGGCGCCAGGGCGATCGGCAGATCGGTCTGATGGCGGAAGGACTCCCTGCTCATCATCAGCCGCCTGAGCTTGCGCTGCTGACTGCTCCCCGCTTGCTCGAGCTGTGCTTCCAGACAGCGGGCATCTGGGAGTTGGGATCGACGGGTCGGCTGGGCCTGCCGCAGGAGCTGGCGCGGGTAACCCTGCTGGAGCCGGCCCAAACGGTCGGGAGGCTGTACGCAGCGGTGGAGCCGCGGGCGGATCATTTTGACGCTGACGTGGTGGACGACTCCGGCAGGGTTCGTATGCGCATGGAGGGCTACCGCACGGTGGCGCTCCCGACGACCATCGGCCCGGAGCTGCTCGAGCCGCTGCGAGTTGCGGTGTCCTAGTCATGCAGTGTCCCTTCTCCCGCATTGCCATCGTCAACAGGGGCGAGGCGGCGATGCGGCTCATCCACGCAGTCCAGGAGCTCAACCGGGAGCAAGGCAGCCCGATCGCGGCGGTGGCACTCTTCACCGAATCAGATCGTCACTCCATGTACGTGCGCAACGCCACCGACGCCGTGTCGCTCGGGCCATCCACGTTTCTGGACGGTGATGGTCAGCAGCAAAGCAGTTACCTCGATTACGGCCGACTGGAGCGGGCTCTCCTGGCTGCGAAGGTAGACGCCGTGTGGGTCGGGTGGGGGTTCGTGGCCGAGCATGCTGCCTTCGCCGAGTTGTGCGAGCGCCTGGGTCTCGTGTTCGTGGGGCCCGATGCCCGAGCCATGCGCCGCCTGGGTGACAAGATCAGTGCCAAGCAGCTCGCCGAGGAGGCTGGGTTGTCGGTAGCGCCTTGGAGCGGCGCTGCCGTGGAATCTCTGGAGCAGGCCCGCAATGACGCCGAGCGCATCGGCTACCCGCTCATGATCAAGGCGACTGCCGGCGGCGGTGGCCGCGGCGTCCGTCGCGTTCACAGGCCGAGCGATCTCGCTGCGGCCTTCGAGTCCGCCCGAGCGGAGGCCTATATGTCATTCGGCGATGCCACGGTTTTCCTGGAGCGGATGCTTCCAGCGTCACGGCACATTGAGGTCCAGATCATCGCGGACCATCACGGTGCGGTCTGGCCCGTAGGCGTGCGCGACTGCACGATCCAGCGTCGCAACCAGAAGGTGCTGGAAGAGTCGGGATCGACGGCGCTCACCGAGGTTCAGGATCGGGAGCTCCGCGAGGCCGCGGCCCGCCTCTGCCGGCTCGGCGGTTACACCAATGCAGGCACGGTCGAGTTCCTCTACGACGCCGGCACCCGGGTCTTCTCCTTCATGGAGGTCAACGCCCGGCTCCAGGTTGAGCACCCGGTCACGGAAGAGACGACTGGCCTTGACCTCGTCAAGCTGCAACTCCATGTGGCGGGCGGAGGCCGGCTGGAGGGCAACCCACCTCCGTCGGTCGGCCACGCCATCGAGGTTCGCCTCAACGCCGAGGACCCGGAGGCCAACTTCGCCCCTGCCGCGGGCACCGTTGAGCTCCTGCGACTGCCCACCGGGCCAGGGGTGCGAGTCGACACGGGCATCAGTGACGGAGACACCATCCCGGCGGATTATGACTCGATGATCGCCAAGGTCATCGTCTGGGGCCGCGATCGGCGGGAGGCGCTGGCGCGCCTTGCCCGCGCCCTCACGGAGACGGAGGTGGTCGTGCGAGGCGGATCGACCAACCGGGCGTTCCTGCTCGCCTTGGTCGGTCGTCCGGAGATCGCGTCCGGCGAGGTCGACGTGGGATGGCTCGACCGGATGGCGACGACTGGCGCGCAGATTCCTCGCCAGTACGGGGGCGTAGCGCTGTTGGTTGCCGCCGTCGAGGTCTACGACGAAGCGTTGGCAGCCGAGCAGGCGCAGTTCTTCTCGTTGGCGGCGCGAGGTCGAGCGGAGGTGAGCGCATCGGTCGGTCACGCTGTGCGCCTGCGCGCTGGCCGGCTCGAGTATCACTTTGACGTTCGCCGCCTCAATCCATTCCTCTACCGGGTAGCGGGTGCCGGCCGCGAGGTCGACGTGCGTATGGAACGGACCGGCCGCTTCGACCGCCGCGTGTCATTGGGAGGACGAAGCTACCGGGTGCTGTCGTCAGTGCACGGCGCAGACCGCCTCATCGAGGTGGACGGTGTCGCACACCGGGTGGCCCGGAGCTCGGGTGACTTGGTGCGGGCGCCGGTGCCCGCGCTGGTCCTGGCTGTGCTCGTGACGGAGGGGGACGAGGGGGTCGCCGGCGACCGGCTGGTGGTGCTGGAGGCCATGAAGACAGAGATGTCGGTGGTCGCGCCAACAAGAGGGCGGGTGTCCGAAGTGCTGGTCGCGCCGAACGCCCAAGTTGGATTGGCGGCGCCGCTCGTGGGATTGCAGTCGCTGGCGAGCGAGGAGATCGACGCGGGGACCCAGTCTTTGGACCTGGACGTCAGCGGAGACGAGGCACGCGATACCGGCCCCGAGGCTCGTTGTCGCGCCGCTCTTGACACCCTGGCAAGGCAGATGCTCGGCTTCGACATTGACCCTCTTCATTCGCAGCAACTCGTGGCCTCATACGCGGCAGCTTCGAGGGAGCTTGCGCCCGATGACGAGGCCGTGCTGCTGAGCGAGCACCTCGTTCTCACTGCTTTTGCTGATGTCAGCTCGCTAGCGCGCACGCGACCCGACCCGACAGACGATGTCGGAGAGCAGTCGCACAGCTTCCACGAGGACCTGCTGACGTACCTTCGCTCCCTCGATCGACGAGGCGAAGACCTATCCTCTTCGTTTCTCGGGGGGCTGCGACAGTGCCTTGGCCATTACGGCATTCGTGATCTCGAGCCGACGCCGGCTTTGCGGGAGGCACTCTTCTGGATGGCGAAGGCGCAACAGCGAATAGGCGATCATGTGCCGGCCGTCCAGTCGATCCTCGATCGCCGTCTGGAGCAGATTGAGCGCATCGCGTTTTCGCCCGGCGACAACTTCCGCTCGATCCTTGACCAGCTGGTCTCGGCCGGTCAGCGCCTGTTCCCGGAGCTGGCTCATCAGGCGCGGGAGGTCCGCTACCAGTACTTCGAACTGCCGGAGTTCCAGGCGGCGTCCGCCCTCGAGTACACCGAGGCGGCGTCCCATCTGCACGCCCTCGAGGCCGACATAGAGGGCATCGAGCGCGAACGACACATGGCCGCGCTGGTCGAATGCCCCCAACCTCTGAAGAACTTCCTCACCCAGAAGTTCGAAGCTGCCAGCGCCACCGGACATCGCGTCATGCTCGAGGCCATCACGCGCCGCTATTACCGGGTCCGGAGCCTGGAGAGCTTCACGTTCGTCACGTCAGAAGACAGAGAGTTCGCGACCGCCCAGTACGACCATGAGGGCAAGCGCGTTCAACTTGTCACCCTCTTCGCCCTCTATGACGACCTCGGCAGTGCCATGGATGCTGCAGCGCACGTTCTGGACGAGGCGCCGGACGAGCACGACGTCGTCATCGACTTCTACGTGTGGCGCCCCGAACGACCGTACGGCGACGAGTCCACGGCTGCGGATCTGCAGGATCTGCTCGCTCGAACCGCATTCCCGCGTCGAGTGACCCGTCTCGTAGTGGCCATCAGCGCCCCTGGGTTGGGCCTCGGGATGGCCGGTACCCAGCACTTCACGTTTCGCCGGTCCTCGGGCGGTGACTACCGGGAGGACACGCTGTATCGCGGCCTGCACCCGATGATGGGAGAGCGCCTGCATCTCCAGCGACTGTGCGAATTCCACCTCACTCGGCTGCCGTCGGTGGAGGACGTTTATTTGTTCTCGGGCGTCGCGCACGAGAACCCGGGCGACGAGAGGTTGTTCGCGCTGGCCGAGGTGCGCGACGTCAGCCGGATACGCGACGAAGACGGGCGTACCACCCAGTTGCCCTTCCTCGAGCGAAAACTGAACCAGGCCCTGGCCGGGATACGAGCCCACCTTTCGACGCGCCCGCCGCAGCGCGGCCTGCACATGAACCGCGTGCTCCTCTACGTGTGGCCGGTGTTGGATGTCACCGCCGCCGAGCTGCAGGGCATCGTGCATCGGCTGGCGCCGAACACCGAGGGCCTCGGGATTGACGAGGTCGTGCTACGAGTGCGCCTGACGCAGGCCTCCGCCGGTCACGTGCATGAAACGACGGTCCAGCTGTCCAACCCCACAGGGGCCGGTTTCGTCGTGCGGTTTCTCCCGCCGTCCGAGGAGCCGCTGCTGCCGTTCACTGACTACGAGCAGCGGGTCGACAGGCTGCGCCGACGCGGGCTCGTCTACCCCTACGAGCTCATCAAGATGCTCACGGGCTCCGTCGGTGACGAGCACCGCGAGTTTCCGCCGGGACAGTTTGTTGAATACGACTTCGACGACAACGGCAACCTCGCGCCTGCGTTGCGCGACGAGGGGCTCAACTCGGCGAGCATCGTCGTAGGGATGCTGAGCAGCGTAATGCCGACCTATCCCGAGGGAATGGCCCGCGTGGTGCTGCTAGGGGACCCCAGCAAAGGGCTCGGATCACTGGCGGAGCCGGAATGCCGGCGCATCATCGCCGCTATCGACCTCGCCGCCGCCCTCGGAGTTCCGCTCGAGTGGTTCGCGTTGTCGTCAGGGGCAAAGATCGCATGGGACAGCGGCACCGAGAATATGGACTGGATCGCGAGGGTGCTGCGGCGGATCGTGGGGTTCACCCAGAGCGGTGGCGAGATCAACGTGGTCGTGGCAGGCATCAACGTCGGCGCTCAGCCCTACTGGAATGCAGAGGCGACCATGCTGATGCACACACGAGGCATTCTCGTCATGACTCCGGAGTCGGCCATGGTCCTCACCGGTAAACAGGCGCTCGAGTACTCCGGGGGTGTGTCGGCAGAGGACAACCAGGGGATCGGCGGCTACGAACGGGTCATGGGGCCAAATGGGGAGGCCCAATACTGGGCGTCTGACATCGCCGGCGCCTGCCATATCCTCCTGCGGCACTATGAGCACACCTACGTCGCGCCGGGCGAGCGCTTTCCGCGCCGAGCCGTCACCACCGATCCGCTCGATCGCGACGTTCGCGGCTACGCACATGAGGGGACCGAGTTCTCTGTTGTGGGCGAGGTCTTCAGTGAAGAAGCCAACCCGGCACGAAAGCAGCCCTTCGACATCCGGTCGGTGATGCGGGCAGCCATCGACCAGGATCACCCGCCACTCGAGCGGTGGTCTGGCTTCCGGCATGCCGAGAGCGCAGTCGTGTGGGATGCTCACCTCGGCGGCTGGCCCGTGTGCATGATCGGCCTGGAGTCTCGGCCGTTGCCACGCTGGGGCTTCGTGCCCGCCGACGGACCCGATCACTGGACGTCGGGGACGTTGTTCCCACTGACCTCCAAGAAGGTTGCTCGGGCCGTGAACGCTGCCAGCAACAATCGTCCGCTGCTGTTGCTGGCCAACCTCTCGGGTTTTGATGGTTCGCCCGAGTCCATGCGCAACCTCCAGCTTGAGTACGGCGCCGAGATCGGCCGGGCCGTTGTCAACTTCCGCGGCCCGCTGGTGTTCTGCGTGGTCTCTCGCTACCACGGAGGGGCGTTCGTCGTCTTCTCGGCCGCCCTCAACGACGAACTCGAGGTAGCCGCCCTGGAGGGCTCGTTCGCCTCGGTCATCGGCGGTGCCCCGGCGGCCGCAGTGGTCTTCGCCCGCGAGGTCGACGAACGTACGAGCGCCGACCCGCGTGTGGGGGAGCTGCGAGCACGACTCGCCAGCGCCGAGGGTACCGAGAAGACGCGACTGCGGGCCGAGGAGGCACTGCTCTATCAGGCCGTGCGATCGCAGAAACTCGGTGAGGTGGCGACCGAATTCGACCGCGTCCATAGCGTCGAACGTGCCCAGGCCGTGGGCTCAGTACATCGGATCATCCCCCCGGCGGAGCTGCGTCCGTACCTCGTGGCCGCGGTCGAGCGGGGCATAGGACGGCACGTTCGCGACATGGCCGGGCCTGCAGTCACCCTTCCGGCTGGCACGTCGTGACGGCCGTCGGCTGGTTGTCGTGCTCGCAAGCCGACGTTCCAGACGAGGACGGCTGGCTTTCGTCACGGGAGCGGGACACGCTGGCGGCGCTGCGATTCGAGCGGCGACGGATGGACTGGAGGATCGGCCGGTGGACAGCCAAGAACGCAGTTCTCGCCTCCCTCGGAGTCAGCGCGCCTGGCGCCTTGGACGAAGTGGAGATCATTGCCGCTCCCGACGGTGCCCCGGAAGCCTTCGTGACAGGGCGATCGGCCCCGCTAGCCCTGTCCTTGTCGCACCGTGATGGTGCGGCGGTGTGCGCGGTTGCGCCCAGCGGGACGGCGATCGGGTGCGACATCGAGGCCGTCGAGGTGCGGAGTGAGGCCTTCGTGGCGGATTGGTTCACCGAGGAGGAGCGAGCTGCCGTCGAGGCGTCGCCGCTGTCGTGGCGGAGCCTCGTCACCACGCTCGTCTGGTCCGGGAAGGAAAGCACGCTGAAGGCACTGCGTGAGGGCTTGCGGCTCGACACGCGAGATGTTGTCGTGCGCTTCGCGGTGTCACCTGGGCGCCTTGGGAGACAGTGGGAACGGTTCACGGTCGTCGGACCCGGAGGGTGTCGCTTTGCGGGTCGGTGGCGTCGCCACCTCGGTCACGTGTTCACCGTGGTGGTTCCCGCTCCGTGGGACAGCGATCCGGCACCCCTTCAGATGCCGTCTCGGCTCACCCGTTGAGTGCGCGAGAACCCACGGGCGGCTTCGATTCGACGGCTCATCGCGGCACCTCCCGAAGGTACTCATCCAGATTGAGCGGGTTCGGCGTTGTTCGCCTCCGCGTGGGTTGCTCACCAACGACCGACTGGTAGCCGGTGAAGGTCGACTCGAGCGCTCCCTCACCACCGGTCAGCTGCGGAAGTTGTCGCTGGAGGTCCTGCGCCCGAGCAGCAGACAGGAAGGCCTCGATGACCGAGAACTGGCCCCGTGTCCCTGACGTCGGCGCTACAGCTCCCAGGCGCGCTAGTGCCGACAGCACCGCACCGGTCGCGACAGCTGGGGTCTCGAGACTCACGCGGACGCTTGGCTCGCAGACAACCGTCCCCGCCACGGCCAGCGCCTTCATGACTACCAGTGGAGTGAGCTTCCGGAAGTCTGCCGCAGTGCTGAGAGGTCCTCGTCTCGAGGGGGGTCCGTCGGGAACGCTGTAGTTGCACTTCGTCATTGTCACGACGCAGTCCCTGACCTCCCAACCGAAGACACCCTCCTGCAGCGCCTGGTTGACGTACCCAGCCATTCGTTCCGAGAACATCTCGACCGTCTTGTAGATGTAGAGCGGGATCGAGGTGTGATCGACCTGCATCCGGAATTCGGTGCCCGAGCCGTGTGGCGCAGGATCGATGCGGAACCCGATCGTCGCGAGATACGGGTTCGATTCGGCGTGAAGAATCTCAACGGCCTCGCCGCTGTCGCGGGGCCGCTCTGTATAGAGCGGCGTCGTCTCGCGGAACGTGACGTCGAGATCAAAGTCGTTTGCCAGCGTCGCTTGGACTACTTCCTTCTGCACCTCTCCATAGAGCGATATCGAGATCTCGTGACGTTCGTCGTTCTGGCGGACCTTGATCAGTGGGTCCTGCTCGGCAAGTTGCCTGAGGGCAACGCGGAGCCGCCCTCGATCGTCGGGGTCACGAGGCTCTGCCACCGATTCCAGCGTGGGAGGAGGAAACTGATATTGCGCCCGGTCGCTTCCGGCATCACCGATCCGGTCGCCGATCTGGACTTCGGCCAGACCCCACAGCTTTGCGACCGCACCTACGGTCACTGACGAACGGCGCACCGCTTGCCCTTGCTCGAAGACCGCGATCGAGGTGACCTTGCCCTCGCGGCCCTGTCCGAAATGCAGCCGGTCGCGCGTGGCGATCCGGCCCGAGAAGATCCGGGCGTAGGCGATCTTCTCTCCGCTCGCGCCGCGCTCGATCTTGAAGACCATCGCGGATGCCGGACCATCTGGGTCACCTGCAGACGCCGGCAAGACGGAAGCGATCCCAGCCATCAGCGGCTCAACACCGGCACCGGTGAGCGCAGACCCGAAGAACAAAGGATTCACGAGCGCCCGCCGCACTTGGGATGCCAGGACTTCGCCAAGCCGGCTTGACGGTAGCGGCGACCCCTCCACATACGCGGCCAGGATCTTCTCGTCTCGTTCCGCTAGTACCTCTGTCAGCCGACTACGCACCGTCGGATCTTCCGCATCCGAAGCTTCGAATGAGGCGGCGTGTGTGCCGAGCGCGCGTGCTGAGCCCATCGGCACCACTGTCAGACCCAAGCGCTCGGAGATCGCCTTCGCTACGCGGTCGTCACCTGCTCCTGGGCGGTCGATCTTGTTCACGAACAGGAGGGTCGGAATGCGCAATCGCTGCAGCGCCCGCATCAGGATCCGCGTCTGCGGCTGCACGCCCTCCACGGCAGAGATCACGAGGACGGCTCCGTCGAGGACGCTCAGGACCCGCTCCACCTCGGCGATGAAGTCCGGGTGCCCAGGAGTGTCGATCAGATTGACGTGCACATCGGCAATCACGAACGACGCGACGGCCGACTTGATCGTGATGCCGCGCTGCCGCTCCAGCTCTAGGGAGTCGGTTTGCGTCGTCCCTGCGTCGACGCTCCCGATCTCGCCGGTGACGCCGGCCTCGTAGAGCAGGCGTTCGGTGAGAGTTGTCTTACCCGCGTCTACGTGCGCCAGGATCCCAAGGTTCAGCTCTGTCTTCTCCACGCTTCATAGCCTCCGAATAGGTTTCAAAGCCCTTCGTGATGGATATGAAGGCGTGTGGCAACTTGGCTCCCTTGTCGATCAGCTCCGATGGAACTGACCGCAACGATACTGCGATCCCTTGCTCACCGCCCCGCCCGCTCCGGACGCCGTGAAGCGCGGGGTTACCATCGCGGCGTGAGTTCAGGGCCAACTATCCCGACCGTCCGCCCTGCGACATCCGCTGACGGCCAGGCCCTCACGGGGATGTTGGTTCGGGCTTTTGCCGACGATCCCGTGGCTAACTTCTTCTTCGCCGGGCGGCGACGCCGCGAGATCGGGCTGCACTCGTTCTTCACCTCGCAGCTACGCCACCAGTACATGCCTCACGGTCACGTGTACACGACCGAAGACTTGAGTGGGGTCGCGTTGTGGGGCCCACCGGGCCGCAAGCGGAGTGATGTGGCTGAGTTGCTGCAGCTCCTGCCAACCGCTCCGTTTCTTCTCAGCCCACACACGGTCGGTGCGCTGCAGTTGATGTTCAGGGTGGAAGGCCTCCATCCAACCGAGCCCCATTGGTACCTCTTCACCCTGGGAACTGCTCCCGAGCGCCAGGGTCAAGGGGTGGGCTCGGCGTTGCTGAGATCGATGCTGGAGCACATCGACGAAGTTGGAGAGCCTGCGTATCTCGAGTCGTCAAAGGAGCGAAACGTACCCCTTTACGCCCGCTTCGGCTTCGAAGTCATCGACGAGCTCCCGTCGAAGTCGGGCAGTCCACCGATTTGGCGGATGTGGCGGGACCCAAGAGTTCCCGAGATCTGAACATCCCTAGGCCAGCTGCCAGGTCAGCCGACAGCATCCACGGCGAGCACGAGCTTGCCGGTGTTGCCACCCTCGAACAGGCGAAGAAGAACTTGAGGGAACTGGTCGATGTCGCCGTGAACGACATCCTCTCGCGAGCGCAGCTCGCCGCTTTGGAGCCAACCAGCTAGCTGGGCGACGCCCTCTGAGTAACGGTCGGCGTAGTCGAAGATCACGAAACCGGTCATCGTGGCGCGGGCAACGAGCAGCTGCATGTAGTTGGCGGGGCCTCTCGGCCTCGCCTCCGCGTTGTACTGAGAGACCGCCCCGCAGATGACCACGCGCGCTCCGCGTGCGAGGCGGGCGAGCGCGTCGTCGAGGATCTCTCCGCCGACGTTGTCGAAGAAGACATCGATGCCGCTGCGTGCATGCTGGCGGAGCTGGGTGCGAACGTCGCCGGCCTTGTAGTCGATCGCGGCGTCAAAGCCGAGCTCGTCGACAAGCCACCGGCACTTCTCCGGCCCGCCCGCAATGCCCACGACGCGGCAGCCTTTGATCCGCGCGATCTGGCCGGCGATGCTCCCGACCGACCCGGCCGCGCCCGAGACGACGACGGTCTGGCCCGGCTCGGGTCTCCCGACGTCGAGCAATCCGAAGTAAGCCGTCAAGCCGCCGATACCAAGCACGCCGAGGTGCACAGGCGCCGGTGCGAGGCTCGTGTCGACTCGCGTTACGCCGGCGCCGTCCGACACCGCATAGCGCTGCACGCCGAAGACGCCGTACACAGCGTCGCCGACGGCAAAGTCGGGGTGACGAGAGTCGATGACCGTCCCGATGCCACCGGCGCGCATGACCTCGCCGATCTCCACGGGTGGGACGTACGAGCGGCCGGCGTTCATCCACGAGCGCATCGCAGGATCGACCGAGATCCACTCGACCTTCACACGGAACTGCCCCTCTCCGGGCTCCGGCGCCGGCTCCTCGGCGAAGCCCCAGTCAGAGGCTTTCGGGACGCCGACCGGCCTCGCGGCCAACTGGCATTGGAGGTTGATGAGTGTCACGGTGCAAGCTCCTCGGTAAGTGGACGCCTCGGCGGTCGACGTCGCATTCAGCTGTCCCGCTCGGTGCCGTGCCGGCGGATCGCCGATGCGCGGGCCAGCAAGGCGAGACCGGCGATCAAGCAAGGCACCCCGATCGCCGCCCATACGGGGTGACCGGTCATGAACGAGCCTCCTATGCCGCCGAGCCCTTGCCCGATCCATATCACCCCGACGACACAAAGCGCGACGCCGGCAACTGCCCGCGCGGCGACGCTCCTCAACGCGCCGACCGCTTTCGCCAGGCAGGCTCTGCTGCTGGGGAGGACTCCGGTCCCATTTGCGCCGAGCTTAGAAGGCGCGGCGCCACCGATCAGCTGCCGGTCGACACGAGCGTCGAAGGACCCGGGAGGTCCCGGGACGAGATGAGACCCGTCCCGGGACCATTCAACCCGGCCGCCGCAAGCAACAACGGGCCGCTCAGCCGGCGCAGCTTGCGGAGATTCTGGAAGCTCCCACTCATGCCACCGCAGGGCTGTAATAGGACGCGTCGCCGACCTCCCTTGGTGTTGCTGCGATCTGACGCCCACCTGCGAGCCAGTTACGGCTAATCGAGATTACTATCAATTTCATTGTATTAATGATATTAGAGGGATGCCGAACGGACTGCAACCGCTTTGCAACCGATTTGAGGGGCCTCTGAGCGAGGTGCCCCGCGTCGCGCATAGTCTTGTCCTTACGGAAACGGCTGCAACCGCCACCGTGGCCGCGCTGGAGTCAGCTGCGTGCCGCTTGTTAAGCGAGGGGACCAAGATAGACAGCCTCACCGAGGCGATGTCGGATTTCGGAACCGTCGCTGTAGAAGACCGCGCCCCCGCTTGGACAGTCCGCGCTGATTGCAGCAAGCGCAGACCCATTTACCACAGGAGCGCCCAGTGATCCATGCCGACGACGTTCGAGCCCTTTGGCTTCGTGACGACCTAGAGCACATCCCGGCCGTCATCTTCGTCAAGCCGCTCGGCGACGCGCGCGAGGTGCCCTACGTCAGTACCTCGGTCGAGACGGTGCTCGGCTGCACCAAAGCTGAGTGGCTCGCGTCCTCGTGGTGGGAGGAGCACCTACATCCCGAGGATCGCGACGTCGTCCTTGCAGCGCGCCAGACGTTGCTCGTGCAAAGCTCGTCCTCACGCCTCGAATATCGCATGACCACGGGCGACGGCCGGCTCGTATGGATCGGCGAGTTCACTCAGGTCGTCACCTCCGGTGGGGCGCCCTGGATGCTCTGGGGTCTCCTCGAGGACATCACCGTGCGCAAGTTGGCTGAGGAGCAGCTGGCGTTCCGGGCCTCTCACGATCTCCTCACCGGGCTGCCGAACCGCGCGACGTTCGAGCAACACCTCGACCGCGCGCTCGCCCGGGCTGTGCGGGGGCGCCTTTCGGTCGTCGTTCTCTCCATCGACGTCGACGGCGTGAAGGAAGTGAGTGATCGCCTCGGGCACGACGCCGGTGGTCAAGTGCTACGCGAAGTTGCCGAACGGGTCGCCGAGGCTGTGCGCGAGACAGATGTGGTGGCTCGGCAGGGCAGAGGTGAATTCCTTGTGCTGCTCGCCGACATCGAACCGGGACCCGCAGGCTGGCTGGACGACACCGCGGCCGAGCCCGACCCGGCTACCGCAGCCTCTGACATGGTCACAGGTCGCATCAACGAGGCGATGAAGGCGCCGGTGATCGTCAACGATGTCCCACTCGAGATGACGATCAGCGTGGGCCGGAGCATCTACCCCCTTCACGCTGCGGACCTGGGGACGCTGATGGCCAGTGCCAATGCGGCGATGCACCGGGCCAAGCGTTCCGCTCACCGCGAGCGCTGACACGGCCGCCTACTGAGGCGGCGGCCAGGACCCCGGCCGCGATCTGATTCATGTCTAGGTGTAGTCCCAGATCATCTTGTCGCCTTCGCCTTCGCCTTCGCCTTCGCCTTCGCCTTCGCCTTCGCCGCGCGCGGCGGAAGAGGCATCCAGCAGCCGCGACGGGTTCTTCTTGTCGATGTGGCCGATCAGCCCGTTGTACACGCCGTAACCGACGAGCTCCCGCAGACGCGGGCTGAAGCGGCGCACTGTCGAAGGCGGGATCCCGAGCTGTTGGTTCTCTTGCTGGCGGATGTAGCCGGCGCAGTAGTTCATCGCGATCCCGATACGGCGTTCGCTCGTGCGGTTGGCACCTCCACCGTGCCAGAGCGATCCGTGCCAGATCAGCACGCTGCCTCTTGTCATCTCGGCCGCGATGCTTTCGTAGAAAGTGCCGTAATCCGGGTTCTGAGACTTGTGCGTTCCGGGGATGATCCGCGTCGCACCGTTCTCCTCGGTGAAGTCCGTGAGTGCCCACATGGTGTTGCATACCGTCGGAGGGTGCGGCTTGGGAATGGGGATCAGCTGGTCGTCCGCGTGAATTGGTTGGGCCGTCTCACCGGGTCCGATGTTGATCGACGAGAGCGACGAGACGAGGCAACCCGGGTCGAGCACCCGCTCGACGATCGGAAGAACGTTCGGATGGACGGGGATCGCCTCGTACAGCGCTCCATGCACGAGCAAGTTGTAGATGCGCAGAGTCTCGCGGCCCTCGAAGTCGTTCTCTGCCGGAACCGTCCCGAGCTCGTGCTCGAGCCTGGCCAGGTCCGCTGCAAGCTCATCGATGAACCCGGGCTCGATCGCGCCCTTGACGATCGTGTAACCGTCTCGCTCGATTGCCTCGACATGCCGGTCGTTGCTCATGGACTGACCGTAGCGCCGGCGCCGGTCGTGTCGCGGGCCAAGGCAGCCGGCCTACCCGCCCTATGCTGGCGATATGAGGCACAGGTCTTGGAGGTAGGTGGTTTGTTCTTCGGGCTTGTCTTCGTGTTGTTCTTCTGCGCATGGGCAGCGTCGATCGTGTACTGGGTAATTGCCATCGTCGAGGTCGCTCGGATCCCGGATTACCAGTACCGCGCGGCGGGAACCGAGAAGATCGTATGGGTCCTCGTAGTCGTGCTGGCCGGGATCATCGGTGCGCTGATCTGGCTCCTGGCAAAACGTAAGGATGTTCTCGCAACCGCCGGCTTCCCACCGCCGCCCCCGCCGGGCTGGTATCCCGACCCGACGACCGGAGAGCTCCGGTGGTGGGACGGAGCTTGCTGGACAGTCCACACGCAGTCCCAAGCGCCGTCGCAGCCCTCGGCATGGCCTCCTCAATGACGCGCCGGATCGCTCTCGTCAGCGATGCACGAGGCTACGTCGGTCCGAACCTCAGTCGACTGCTTGCCGGCAGTGGGCACGACCTCGTAGTCGGTGATCCCGCCGACGGCCTCGTCGAAGATCTGACGGGTCTCGGGGCAGCTGTCGAGGTCGTCGAAGGCGTCCGCGATCTTTCCAACCCGGAGTCGACGGAACGACTTGTCCGCGCCGCTCTGGAGCGCTTCGGCCGCATCGACTCCGCAACGGCGTTCACTGGGCGCATCGTGGT
>JBKQLZ010000093.1:0-22376 GCA_052146895.1 Acidimicrobiales bacterium | reverse complement strand
GTCGACGACGACGCCATTGCCTATGACCGGGACCGTGTGGGAGTAGAGCACGCCGCTCGGGACGAGCTGGAGAGCGAAGGACTCGCCGTCGACGACGATGGTGTGACCGGCGTTGTGGCCGCCCTGGTAGCGGACGACGAGCCGCATGTCCTTCGCGAGGAGGTCTGTGAGCTTTCCCTTGCCCTCGTCACCCCATTGGGTTCCCACTACGACGGTCGCGGGCACGGTTGCACAGCCTAGGTGACACCGGCGAAGAGGTCGCGTAACGGCTGGTCAGGTAGCGGCCGCCGCCTTGAGCGCCGGGTCTCGCCACACGTGGGTGCGCCGCGAGGAGCGGCTGGACAATCCCTTCAGGCCGGTCGCCTGCTCGAGAGACTCGGCGTAGACCTCGTCGGCATCCAGTCTTCGCAGCTCCTCGGCGAGCAGATCGCCGAGAGACCGTCGCAACAGCGGGAGCTGGCGCTCGGGCTGACCGGTGCGCGAGAACGTCGCGAGCCGGCCGTCGGGGCGGCTGAGCCGGATCGAGTGAGCCTCACCGGAGGTTTGGGTGCCTGGGACGGCTCCGGATTCGCGCAGGTCGATCTCGACCTCGGTGATCCCGGGTCCGGACGAGTCCTCGCTCGCCGTCTCCACGCCGAGGCGCCGAGCCAACCATCCGGCGAGGAGGGCAGCGCTGGCGTTCCCCTGCTCCGCTGCGATCCGGGCCGAGGCGGGCGACAGCTCGAGAGCGTCGAAGGATGACGCGAGGAGCGATCGCCACGGCGTGGTCCGTGTCCACGCGAGATCGGTGTCCCCCGGCGCAAAGTCCTCGGCGCGCTTTCGCAGGGCAGCTGCCGGGTCGGGCGCGAGGGCGCTGTCGGTCACGCGTCGATCGGCCAGCACGCCGAGGGGGTCTGTGGCGATCTCGTCCGGTGGCGGCCCGTGCCACCACGTGAGAACCGGGCAGTCCGGCGCGAGGAGCGGGAGGACCACCGACTCCGAGTGGAGCGTGAGCCGCCCGTACATGCGCATGACGATTGCCTCGACCGGCCCGAGCCGACCACCGACCTGGACCTCGGCGTCGAGCCGGTCGGCGGTGTCGAGCTGCCGGCGGATCACGATGACGAGGCGGCAAGGGTGTGCCTGGGCGGCGATCGTCGCCGCTTGCTCAGCAGCCGCGACATCTTTCTCGTCGACTGTCACGACGAGAGTGAGTGCGAGACCGGAGGCAACCATCGCACCGGCCCGGCGCTCGGCTGCGAGTGCCTTCAGGACATCGCTACCGGTCGTATCCCAGAGCGTGACCGTCATGGCCTTCTCCAGGTGCGGCCGTCGCGGGCGAGCATCTCGTCGGCCGCGCGCGGGCCCCACTCGCCCGCTCTGTAACTCTCGGGTTTACGGCTCTGCCAGAACTCCTCCAATGGGTCGATGACAGTCCAGGAGGCCTCGACCTCCTCGTGATCCGGGAAGAGCGTCTTGTCACCGAGCAGCACGTCGAGCAAGAGACGCTCGTACGCCTCCGGGCTCGACTCGGTGAACGCCGCTCCATAGAGGAAATCCATCGACACCTCGCGGATCTCCATCGCCGATCCCGGCGCCTTCGATCCGAAGCGCAACGTCACCCCTTCGTCAGGCTGCACCCTCACGACGAGCTGGTTGTTCCCGAGCTCCGTTGTGTCGGTCTTCGCGAACGGGAGGTGAGGCGCCCGCTTGAAGATGACGGCGATCTCGGTGACCCGCCGCGGGAGGCGCTTGCCTGTTCTCAAGTAGAAGGGGACTCCCGCCCAGCGCCGGGTCTCCACGCCGAGGCGAACTGCCGCATAGCTCTCCGTCGTGGAATCCGCCGCGATGCCCTCTTCGTCGAGGTAACCGTGCACCCGTGCCCCGGCGAGCCATCCCTGCTCGTACTGGCCCCGCACGGTCGAGGCCTCGATGTCGTCGGGGAGGGAGATGGCTTTCAGGATCTTGTGCTTCTCGATGCGTAGCGCGTCGGCGTCGAACGAGACCGGCTCCTCCATGGCGGTCAGGGCGAGCAGCTGGAGTAGGTGATTCTGGAGCACGTCCCGGGCGGCACCTGTGCTGTCGTAGAACGCGGCCCGCCCTTCGATGCCGACATCCTCCGCCATCGTGATCTGCACCGAGTCGACGTAATTTGAGTTCCAGACCGGCTCGAACAAGGTGTTGGCGAAGCGCAGCGCCAAGAGGTTCTGGACCGTCTCCTTGCCGAGGTAGTGGTCGATGCGGAAGACGTCAGCAGCACCGAACACAGAGTCGACGAGGTTGTTCAGGTCCTTCGAGCTCGACAGGTCGTGGCCGAAGGGCTTCTCGACGACGACCCGGCGCCAGCCGCCTCGCCGCGAGTCGTCGGCCATGCCAGTTCGGGCGAGCTGCTTCAGCACGAGCGGGAACGCGCTCGGCGGGATCGAGAGGTAGAAGGCGGCGTTGCCGCCGCAGCCGTGGGAGTCCTCGAGCTCGTTGAGCGTCCGGTCGAGCTGGTCGAAGGCGTTGTCGTCGTCGAACGACCCGGGGAGGAATTTGATGCACTCCGCCACCCGCCTCCAGGTGTCCTCGCGGAACTCAGTCCGGGAGTGCGCCTCGGCGGCCTTCCTCGCCACCTGCTCGAAATCGCCGTCCCCCCAGTCGCGGCGGGCAAAGCCGAGGAGGACGAAGCCGGGCGGCAACAGCCCGCGGTTGCCGAGGTCGTAGATGGCCGGGATGAGTTTCTTGCGGGCGAGGTCCCCGGTGACGCCGAACACGACGAGCGCGCACGGGTCGGGAACGCGAGGGAGGCGACGGTCGCGGGGATCGCGTAACGGGTTCCGGGCGTCCACCACGCCGAATCTATCGAGATGGCCGGGCCCTGCGCCGCCGGACGCCTCGCGCCGCCCGACCGAGTGCGTCAGCCGAGGACGAGCTCTCCGCCTTCGACGTCGATCCGCACGGTGTCACCCTCTACGTACTTGCCCTCGAGCAGAGCGACCGCGAGCTTGTCGCCGATCTCGCGTTGGATGGTGCGCCGCAGCGGGCGGGCACCGAAGGAGCGGTCGTAGCCTCGCTCGGCGAGCCACTCCTCTGCTGCGTCGCTGACCTCGAGTGTGAGGCGGCGCTCCGCCAGGCGCTTCCCGAACACGCTGAGCTGGATGTCGACGATCTTCGACATGTCAGACCGCTCGAGAGAACAGAAGCGCACGATCTCATCGATCCGGTTGATGAATTCCGGCTTGAAGAAGTCCCTCGGGTCACCGGGAAGGTTGGACGTCATGATCAAGATCGCGTTCGTGAAGTCGACCGTGCGCCCTTGACCGTCGGTCAGGCGGCCATCATCGAGGACCTGCAGCAGCACGTTGAACACGTCGGAATGCGCCTTCTCGATCTCGTCGAGCAGGACGACCGAATACGGCCGGCGCCGGATCGCCTCGGTGAGCTGGCCGCCCTCCTCGTAGCCGACGTAGCCCGGCGGCGCGCCGACAAGGCGCGACACGTTGTGGCGCTCCTGGTACTCACCCATGTCTATGCGGACCATCGCCCGCTCGTCGTCGAAGAGGATCTCTGCCAACGAGCGTGCCAGCTCGGTCTTGCCGACACCGGTTGGGCCGAGGAACAGAAAGCTCCCGATTGGGCGGTGCGGATCGCTCAAGCCGGCACGGCTGCGGCGGATGGCGTTGGCGACGGCTGTGACGGCCTCGTCCTGCCCGACCACGCGCGCGTGGAGGAGGTCCTCCAGGTGGACGAGCTTCGCGACCTCGCCTTCCACCAGCCGGGTGACCGGCACCCCGGTCCAGCGGCTTACGACCTCGGCGACGTCCTCGGCGTCGACTTCCTCTTTCAGCATCTGCTGTTCCGACTGCAGCTCGGCCAGCTTGCCTGTGGCGTCGTCGATCTGCCGCTCGATGTCTGGAATGCGCCCGTAGCGGATCTCTGCCGAGTGGGCGAGGTCGCCCTCGCGCTCGAACTGCTCCATCTCGCCCTTGGCCGCCTCGAGCTCGCCCTTGGCAGCGCGGATGACGGCGATGGCATCCTTTTCAGCCTGCCAGTGCGCCGTCATGGCGGTCTGCTGCTCCTGGAGGTCGGCCAGCTCTGCCTTCAACCGCTCCAGCCGTTCGATCGAGACCGGGTCGGTCTCTTTCTCGAGCGCGACCTGTTCGATCTCGAGCTGCCGGATGCGGCGGTGCACGACGTCGAGCTCGGTCGGCATCGAGTCGATCTCGATCCGGAGGCGGCTGGCGGACTCGTCGATCAGGTCGATGGCCTTGTCCGGAAGGAAACGTCCTGTGACGTAACGGTCGGAGAGGACGGCCGCAGCCACGAGGGCCGCGTCCTGGATGCGAACACCGTGGTGCACCTCGTAGCGTTCCTTCAGGCCGCGGAGGATGGCGATCGTGTCCGCAACCGAAGGTGGCTCCACGAGCACCGGCTGGAACCGGCGCTCGAGCGCGGCGTCCTTCTCTATGTGCTTTCGGTACTCATCGAGTGTCGTGGCACCGATGAGGCGGAGCTCGCCACGTGCGAGCATCGGCTTGATCATGTTGCCGGCGTCCATCGCGCCTTCGGCGGCACCGGCTCCCACGATCGTGTGCAGCTCGTCGATGAACGTGATGATCTCGCCCTCGGCGTCGGTGATCTCCTTCAGTACCGACTTCAGCCGCTCCTCGAACTCACCGCGGTACTTCGCACCGGCCACCATCGACCCGAGATCGAGCGCGATGACCCGCTTGTTCTTCAAGCCTTCCGGCACGTCTCCCTCGACTATGCGGTTGGCGAGACCCTCGACGATCGCGGTCTTGCCTACGCCGGGCTCACCGATGAGGACGGGGTTGTTCTTCGTCCGGCGAGACAGCACCTGGATCACACGGCGGATCTCCTCGTCGCGACCGATCACCGGGTCGAGCTTGCGCTGCCGAGCGGCCTGGGTCAGGTCCCGCCCGTAGCGCTCCAGTGCCTGGTACTGCTCCTCGGGGTTCTGGCTCGTGACGCGGTGGCTCCCCCGGATGTCTTGCAGCGCTTTCAGGAGGTCATCGCGCGATACACCGATCAGGTCGCAGAGGGCGAGCATGAGGTGCTCGACCGAGAGGTACTCGTCACCCATCTCGGCTTGCGCAGCCTGCGCGCGGGTGAACGCATCGTTGAGCTCGAGAGAGATCGTCGGCTCGTCTCCGCCGTAGACCTTCCCCATCTTGCCGAGCCGCTCGTCGAGGCGGTTGCGCACGGTGAGAGGGGAGACGCCTAGGCGATCCAGGAGGGGTATGGCGACGCCACCGTCCTGGCCAATCGCCGCAAGCAACAGGTGCTCGGGCTCGACTTCGACGTGATGGAACTTCCGCGCGAGCGCGACAGCCTCCCGGGTCGCCTCTTGAGTCTTCTGAGTCCAACGGTTGGGATCGAGTGCCATTTCTTAACCTCTGTTCGGCCGCCACTTGGTGGGCAGCGCGGTCCTCTGCACCGGGACGAGGTCCCGGCGGTACTGCCTGTGCGTGCTCTCGATGGCCTTTCGTGCCTCCTCGCGTGTGCGCTCCAGTGCCTCGAGCAACGTCGCGTTCTCCTCGACGAGCGCGAGGATCCGCCTCACTCCTTCAAGGTTCACGCCGGCGTTCGTAAGGTCTTGGATCCGGCGCAGCTGTGCGATGTCGTCCTCGCTGTAGAGCCTGCTGCCACCGCCGGTTCGGGCGGGGTCGAGCAAGCCACGGCGCTCGTAGATCCGGAGTGTCTGCGGGTGCACCCCTGCGAGCTCAGCGGCGACGGAGATGACGTAGACCGCTTGAGCTCCCCGCTCTGCGCGGGGTGCGCGCTCGGATCGGGGACCGGGTACCGCTCTCGGGCGGGTGGGCTCGTTGCTCCCGCCGTCGCTCGGCCTGGCTTGCGTCATCGATTCACCCCGAGATGGTCACGGGGCGACGACTCCGTCGCTTCCGCATACGCCTCGACAGCCGCTCGCTGGTCGTCACTCAGCTCCTTTGGCACGTCGACTTCGACCGTCACGAGAAGGTCGCCGTGCTGGCTCCCTGCCTTGACGCCTCGGCCGCGGACACGAAACGTCTTTCCCGTCGGCGTGGCGGGCGGGATGCGAAGCGTGACCGGTTCGCCGAGGGACGGCACCGTGATGTCGGCGCCGAGAGTGGCCTCGGCAAACGTGATGGGAACTCTCAGGGTGAGATTCCGCCCGGATCGCCCGAACAGATGGTGCTTTCCGACGTGGACGACGACGAACAGGTCGCCGCTCGGACCACCGTTCGCGCCCGGCTCCCCGCGGCCCTTCACGCGGATTCGCTGGCCATCCTCAACGCCCGAAGGGATACGGACCTTCACTTTCCGCTGGCGCTGCTCGGCTCCTGTCCCGCCACAAGTGGGGCACGGATCCGTGACCTTCATGCCGCGCCCGCGGCATTCTGGGCAAGGCTGAGCGAGCGAGAACAAGCCCTGGTTGTCGTTGAGCGTCCCCGTCCCGCCGCAGCGCGGGCAGGAGATCGGCATCGACCCAGGCTTTGATCCCGAGCCGGCGCAAGTGTGGCAGACCGCGTTGGAGATCACGTTGACCGAAGTGACGATGCCCTCGACGGCATCAGCGAAAGCGAGGTGAAGCTCGGCCTCCACGTCCTGGCCTCGCCGAGGGCCACCGAACCCGCCACCGCCCGGAGTGCCGGCACCGCGCGACCTGCCGCCACGATTGAAGATGCCGCCGAAGAGATCGCCAAGATCGTCTACGCGGAATGTGAACGTACCGTTGTTGCCGCCGTGGCCGCCGGTCCCGAATCCGCCGGCGAGAGGTCCGAGCTTGCGTACGTCGTCGTACTCCTTACGGCGCTCGGCGTCGCCGAGTACGTCGTAAGCGGCAGAGATCTCCTTGAACCGGTCTTCCGAGCCGGGATTCGCATCCGGGTGGTACTGCTTGGCGAGCTTGCGATAGGCGCGCGTGATCTCCTTCTCGGTCGCCTCGGGCGAGACGCCGAGCACCTTGTAGAAGTCGGTCTGGAACCACTGGCGCTGAGGAGCCACGTCTGCCTTTCTCTACCTAGCTCAACCCTTTACCTTGACCATCGCGGGACGGACGACGCGGCCTCTCAGGCTGTAGCCCGCCCGCATCACCTCGGACACTGTCGGGCCGTGCCCTGCGGTGCCGTCGTCATCGCCTTCGCCTTCGCCATCGTCGTCTTCGTGCGCGACGGCGTCGTGAACCGTCGGATCGAACGGGACGCCCACCTCGTCGATTCGCTCCAGCCCTTCTCGCCTCAGTGTCTCGCGGAGCAACGTGCCGATCTGGGAGATCGCGGCATCGTCCGCGTCGCCCTCAGGGCTCGAGTGAGCCTCCGCCAAGTCGATGACGTCGAGAACCGGCAGCAGTTGGATGAGCAGGCCCTCGGAGGCGCGGTCGAGCAGGTCCGTCTGCTGGCGAATGGCCCGCTTACGGTAGTTGTCGAAGTCCGCCTGCAGCCTGCGGAGGGAGTCGAGGTACTCGTCCCGCTCTGCGACGAGCCTTGCCAGGTCCGCGCCGAACAGATCGTCGAGCGTGGCGAACAGATTGTCGGGCCCGAGCGGGTCGTCAGCCTTGTTCTCACTGTCAGGCCCGAGCGGGTCGTCAGCCTTGCTCTCACTGTCAGGCCCGAGCGGGTCGTCAGCCTTGGTTGCGAATTCGGCGTTGAGCTGTTCGACAGCCTTGCGCGCGAAGTCGGCGCTGAGCCGGTCGTCGGTCTCCCTCGGCATGTCGGACTCCGCCTCGTCGGCTCCCTGGTACACGGGAGCCTCCTCCTCGGCCGATGCCTGCTCGGGTGGTCGCTTCTGCGCCGAGCGCTTCTCCGTTGAGCGCTTCGTTGATGAATGCTGCTCCGGCGAGCGCTTCTCCGTTGAGCGCTTCGTTGATGAATGCTGCTCCGGCGAGGGCTTCCCAGGCGAACCCGTCGCAGCGTCACCTAGTTCTGGATCGTGCGACGCGTCTGAGGCCGAGCGATTGCTCGGCTCAGACTCTGCGTTCCTCATGCGCCTGCAGCGTCCGCTTCGCTGTCGGGTCCATCGACGATCTCAGCGTCCACTACCTCATCTTCTGATGGTTCGTCCGAAGAGCCGCTCGAACCGCTCGCGCCGCCTGCGGGCTGTTGGGCAGCTGCCTGCTCGTACATCTTCTGGCCGAGGGTCTGCGAGGCAGTCCGGAGCGCGTCGAGGCTGCGGTTGAGCGCCTCGGTGTCGGTCCCGACAATCTTCTCCTTGACGTCGGCGAGGGCTGACTCGACCTTCTCGCGGTCATCAGCCGGCACCTTGTCGCCGTGCTCGCGGAGGAGCTTCTCGGTCTGGTAGACGAGCGTGTCGGCCTGGTTGCGAGCTTCGGCCTCTTCGCGGCGTTTCCGGTCATCTTCGGCGTGAGCCTCCGCGTCCTTCACCATCCGCGCGATGTCGTCGCGCGGGAGCGACGACTGACCGGTGATGGTCATCGACTGCTCCTTGCCGGTCGCGAGGTCCTTCGCGGAGACGTGGACGATGCCGTTCGCATCGATGTCGAAAGCGACCTCGATCTGCGGCACGCCGCGCGGAGCCGGCGGCAGGTCGACGAGCTGGAACTTGCCGAGCGTCTTGTTGTACATGGCCATGTCCCGCTCACCCTGCAGAACGTGGATCTCGACCGATGGCTGATGGTCCTCGGCCGTCGTGAAGATCTCCGACCGGCGGGTCGGGATGGTCGTGTTGCGCTCGATGAGCTTGTGGGTGATGCCACCCTTGGTCTCGATACCGAGGCTGAGGGGCGTCACGTCAAGCAGGAGGACGTCTTTGACCTCGCCCTTGAGGACGCCTGCCTGGATGGCAGCACCGACTGCGACGACCTCGTCAGGGTTGACGCCCTTGTGGGGCTCCTTGCCCGTGAGCTGCTGGACAAGATCCTGGATTGCCGGCATACGCGTCGATCCGCCAACCAGCACTACGTGGTCGATGTCCGTCTTCGAGAGTCCTGCATCAGAGACCGCTGATTCGAACGGCCCCTTGCACTGGTCGACGAGGTCCTCAGTCAGCTCCTGGAACTTGGCGCGCGTGAGCTTCAAGTCGAGGTGCTTCGGGCCTTCGGTCGTCGCCGTGATGAACGGGAGGTTGATCGTGGTCTCCTGCACGGCCGACAGTTCGATCTTCGCCTTCTCAGCCGCTTCCTTCAGCCGTTGCGTGGCCATCTTGTCGGTCGACAGGTCAACGCCCTCGGTGTCCTTGAACGTCTTCACGAGCCACTCCATGACCCGGTCGTCCCAGTCGTCACCACCGAGGTGGGTGTTACCGGACGTGGACTTCACCTCGAAGACGCCCTCTCCGATCTCGAGGATCGAGACGTCGAAGGTTCCACCGCCGAGGTCGAACACGAGGACCGTCTGGTCGGCGCCTTCCTTGTCGAGACCGTACGCAAGGGCGGCCGCCGTCGGCTCGTTGATGATCCGGAGGACCTCGAGCCCGGCGATCTTGCCAGCCTCTTGGGTCGCGGTGCGCTGCGCATCGTCGAAGTAGGCGGGGACGGTGATGACAGCCTGCGTGACCGTGTCACCAAGGTAGGACTCGGCGTCCCGCTTCAGTTTCTGCAGGATCCGGGCCGAGATCTCCTGGGGTGTGTAGGCCTTCCCGTCGATGTCGACGCTCCAGCTGGTGCCCATGTTGCGCTTCACCGACCGGATCGTCCGATCCGGGTTCGTGATCGCCTGGCGCTTGGCTACCTCGCCGACGAGTACCTCGCCGGACTTGGCGAAACCAACAACCGACGGAGTGGTCCGCCCGCCTTCCGCGTTCGGGATGACGGTGGGCTCGCCGGCCTCTAAGAAGGCGACCACCGAGTTGGTAGTTCCGAGGTCGATCCCAACGGCCTTCGGCATGTGTTCTGCTCCTTGAATCTCGTTGCGGTCGTAACACCAGCTCAGGCCGCTGTCCTACCGCTCAAACCCGGATCTCGGGTCCGCTTTACTCGCTTGCTAGCTTCCAGTATAGCCAAGTTGAGTGCAGCATTGTCAACCTGACGGGCCTTCGGCTGTGGTGCAAAGCCGGGGGCCTTCTGGCCCCCGGGCCCCCCGGGGTCATTCCCTGCGATGCTGCCCAGGTCAGGAACGGAAATCGATTCTGAATGAGGCTCTGCGCTGCCCCTCAGAGTAGGCCGAGGTGATCCAGGGCGAGGTAAGCGGCGCCGAGATCGGTGATCCGTGACGATCGAAGGTCCCGGCGGAAGACCGACAGCGGCCGAAGGACGACCTCTATGTACTCGTAAGGGCCGAGTGACGGCTCGGCGTCTCGGCTGCAATTCTTCGCGACGGCGACCCAGTTGCGTCGCGTCATGTTCGCCGCCTGCGAGAGCCACCCCACGATCTCGAGCTCCCCGCGATAACCGGTCTCCTCGAGCAGCTCCCGCTGCGCGGCCTCCGCCGGCATCTCACCCGCGTCGACGAGCCCGCCCGGGAGCTCGTCAAGAATCGCAGCCGGTCCCGGGCGGTACTGCCGGGCGAGGATGACTTCGTTCGTTGCGGTGAGGGCGAGCACGGCGACGGCGTCCGGCCCGGTTACGAGGTCCCAGTCGGCGTTCCGTCCGTCGGGGAGCCGGTAAGTCACGGTGGTCACGTGGACGAAGCCGGATGGTCCGGGGCGCGCGGCGAGAGGCTCCCAAGCACCGTGGGTTGACTCGGCAGTCATCGCGCAAGCTTTATGCGCTCAGCGTGCGAGCTGCTCGTACCTCGTGGCAGCGACATGGGTGAGCGTGGTCAGCTCCCGACGTTCTCGGTTGCGGAAGGCCCATCCCTCGCGCCCGACCACCAGCACCATTCCCTGTTCGCCGATCGGGAGCGCCAGGCAGTCGTCGCTGCCGGCGAACCGGAGCGGCCCTCCGGCGGTCCGCGTCACAGAGGCGGGAGGCACACCTCCCGCAGCAGCGATCGGCCGGTCGCGACCCTCCGAGACGACCACCGCCCAAGAGGCGCTGAACGCGGCGACCACTCCGGTGACGAGCGCGTCGAGGAGGCCTGGAGGAGACGTCTCAGCGACCATGGCCGCCGCGACCTCGAGAGCATCGACAAGAAGATGGTGTCCGTACTCGCCGAGAGGGGCGAGGTGGTCAACCTCTACACCGGGCAAGCTCGACAACTCTTTGCCGAGCTGATCGGCGATCTCCGGCCCCGCCAGCTCGACCGTTATCTCGTCGCGAGCGCGACCTCGCCCGTGCTCGAGTACGTCGACGTCGACCACGTCGCCACCGAACTTGCCGATCAAGCTGGCGACCGCTCCGAGAGCACCCGGCTGGTCCTGCAGCGAGATCTCGATGGCGTAGCGCGGCACACCGTGAACGCTAGATCGGCGATGTGACGGCCGTGCGCCAGGAAGTTGAACGCCGTGTTGCGAGATCGGGCCCTTCGCGGGGCGCGCTATCCTCCGCCGATGCCCGCCGGTCGCGACTTCGACGACTTGGATGGCGACGACACACCCCCACCGAGCCTCTTTCAGCGACTCCGCTCCGCCATCGTCAAGCCGGTGGACTCGGACGAGGTCACCTCATCTGCTGCCGCCGGCGAGCCGGTCTCGCTCGAGGAGCTCGAGTCCTCGGTCAAGTCCGCCGACGACAAGGAACGGTTGCTCGGCCTGCTTGCTGCGCCTTTTGCCGCAGCAATCGGGATCCTCGTCATCACCGCCTTGATCGACCACGACCCAGCGGCCCACCTGAAGAACGGCCAGCTGAACAAGCTCCACGTCAGCCTCTCGCTCTACCAGGGGTTGGCTGCCGTGTTGGTGGTGATGTCGGTGCTGATGCTCGTGACTGCTCTGTTGCGCAAGCGTCTCTACCTCGGCATCGCGATGGCTCTCTACGGGCTCGCGATCTTCAATCTCCATTACTGGGGATTCGGCGTCCCTTTCATCATGGGTGGCGCCTGGCTACTCGTGCGGGCGTACCGGTTGCAGCGCAACCTGCACGAGGCAACCGGGGCCACCGCGTCGAGATCGAGTGCCGCCAGCACGAGTTACTCACCTCCCCCGACCACCAAGCGCTACACACCGCCGCGGCCAGCGCGCAAGCGGTAGTCCGAGGCGAGCTCAGCTGGATCCGCGCCGTCGCCTGAGCGACGCCGCGGCTACGAGCAGTACGAGGACGACCAGGAGGATGCCCGGGAGAGCGAACACTCTCCATGAGGCGTGCTCGGTGGCGAGAGCACTTGGTGTGGAGAGCAGGGACGGATCTCCGGGGACCGTGATCCCCGCGAGCTTTGCCCCAGGGCGGTAAAGGGTGCTGCCCGGAATCGCCTCGTTGTAGAGATGGCCGGCGATCGTGAAGGTCCCCCGGCAGGAGTACCCCGCGATGTTGCTACCGCTTCCTCCCATGAGACCGATGCAGCTGGACACCGTGACCTCGACCGGAACTCCGTGTTGATGCAGACGGGTTACCTGCGCGTTGTTCTCGACGCCGGCGATGAGAAGAACGACGGTGAGGACAGCCAAGCCCAGTAGGCAGAGACCCGCGAGCACTCGAGCGACGCGGCGGACGTCCACGTCCACGCCGGCACCGCGAAGGGTCATGATCGGCTCCGCCGAGGGCGGCGTATCGCCGTTGGCAACCGGTCCAACGCCGCCCTGGCGCTCTTGCCGAGCAACCGGATCTTGAGCCGTTTTCGGCGAGTCCATCGCTCCGCTTCACCTCCGCTCGCCAAGCCAGCCGTTCTCCTCCGGCGATGCGAGATCGTAGCGGCGGACTCCAGCTTGCCGAGAGAAGGTCACCCGGGTGCGCCCTTCCTGACCTGGGCTGCACCTCGTCGGATTCCAGTTCACGCACAAGTAACACAGGCGTGACTGTCCGGAAACTCCTGCCTTGCATTCTTGGGGCGGCAGGGCGAACCGCCTGCCGTGACCTCGGCGCACCCGGTGCTGCGTGCCGCCCTGTCCACGGCGCGGGCGCCGGACGCAATGACCGTACGAGAGGAGTACCCGAGTGGTGCATTTGCTAGGGGCCGCAGTATCGGTCCCATATCCGAGTTGGCTCAATCCGGCCGACAACACGTGGCAGATAACGGCTGCCACGTTCGTCGGTTTGATGAGCCTGCCCGCTCTAGCCGTCCTCTATGCCTCGATCGTCCCGAAGAAGTGGGCCGTGAACGTGATGGCGATGATGTTCGCCGGGTTCTCGCTCGTTCTCATCGCCTGGGTGCTGTGGTCCTACAAGATGGGCTTCGGCGCCACCTCCATCGGAGGAGGTGTGAGAGACGGTGTACAGACCCAGCTCTCGGGCGTTGGGTGGGTGAAGCACTTCTTCGAGAACTTCGTCGGTAAACCGGGCGGCATCACCAACAGCGTCGGTGAACAAGGCCAGGCTGTCTCAGCGGCGAACACCGCGATCCCGTTCCACTTCCCAACGTCGTCGCTTGCGTACTTCCAGTTCGTCTTCGCCGCGATCACACCCTTGCTGTTCATGGGAAGCGTGCTCGGCCGGATCAAGTTCAGCGCCTGGTGCATTCTCGTACCGCTCTGGTCGACCTTCGTCTACGGCGTGGACGCCTTCATGCTGTGGGGCGGTGGATATCTGTCCCAGGAGGGCGCTCTCGACTTCTCCGGTGGCTACGTAATCCATATGTCCGCTGGCGTGTCGGGCTTCGTAGCTGCATGGGTCCTCGGACCTCGGCTCTTGCGGGACCGGCAGCATGCCTTACCCAACAACCTGGTCATGGCTGGAGTGGGAGCCGGCATCCTGTGGCTGGGCTGGAACGGCTTCAACGGTGGTGACCCGTACTACGCCGGCGCCAGCATGGCCGCTGCCGTCATCAACACCAACCTCGCCACGGGTGCAGGCGTGCTCAGCTGGATGGCCCTCGACGGCTTGTTCTCCAAGTCCAGGAAGCCCACGTTCCTCGGTGGCGTGAACGGCATGATCTGCGGCCTGGTCGGCATCACTCCATGTGCAGGCTGGGTCAACGGCCGCGGCGCCATCTATGTCGGTGTGATCTGCACCGCCGTGGTCTGGGTGGCGTGGAACTACCTATCGAAAGTGCGGCCGTTCTCGAAGGTCGACGACGCCCTCGGTGTCGTGTACACGCACGGCATGGCCGGGCTTCTCGGCGGTCTGCTGCTCGGTATCTTCGGTGACCCGAACATGATCGAGTACGGCTGTGGTCACCTGGATGCTGCAGGGCAGGTCGTCAATACGACCCAGTCGGCCTACGTGGCAGGCGCCGGGAAATGTGTGCCGTTCGCGGTGAGCGGGCTCATGTACACGGGCTCTGCCCACCAGTTATGGGAACAGGCCCGAGCGGCCGTGTGGGTCATATTCTGGTCGGCACTTGTGACCTTCCTCCTCATGAAGTTCATCGGGCTGATACTCCGGGGTGCCCGCTACAGCGACGAGATCCTCGAAATTGGTGACCTGGCCATCCACGACGAGGAGGCCTTCCCCGAGGACATGTTGGCCATGCGGAGCGGCGGCTGGGCGATGGCCTCGGCAGGGATCGAGCCAGGGAGCATGTCGCCACCCACCGCGCTCGATCCATCACCACCGCCCGATGAAGGGTCGTAGCGCGCGAAGGGTCAGCGGTTTGTCGTAAGTCACAGAAGGTGTTGCTAGTGGGCTGGTCGCCGGGCCAGCCCACTAGCCGCGTCCGGGAGCGGTACCCCCGCGCGCGGCGCGTCGCGGTAGCACCCGCACGGCGCGTCGCGGTTAGCCTCCCGCACGGCGCGTCGCGGTTAGCCTCCCGATGTGCCGACGCTTGTCCTTCTCCGCCACGGCGAGAGCGCTTGGAACGCCGAGAACCGCTTCACCGGTTGGGTGGACGTCGACCTGTCGAAGTTGGGAGAAAGCGAGGCCCAACAAGCCGGGGAGCTCCTGCTGGCCGAGCGTGAGGCATCGGGTCTCGACTTCGACAAGGTTCATACGTCCGTGCTCACGCGAGCGGTCCGAACCGCGAACATCACGCTCGATGTGCTCGGCCGTTCCTTCCTGCCGGTGGAGCGCAACTGGCGGTTGAACGAGCGGCACTACGGAGCCCTGCAAGGGCTGAACAAGGCGGAGACGGCAGAGCGTCACGGCGCGGACCAGGTCGCGCTGTGGCGACGGAGCTACGACGTCCCGCCACCTCCTCTCCCAGCCAACGACCCAGGGCACCCGGCAACCGACCCGCGCTACCGGTTGGTGCCGCGCTCTGTCCTTCCGGCCTCCGAGTGCCTGGCCGACGTCGTGAGGCGCCTCCTGCCGTACTGGGAGGACGCGATCGCGCCCGACCTGTTGAACGGAATGACTGTGCTCGTCGTAGCGCACGGCAACAGCTTGCGGGCACTGCTGAAGCACCTCGAGAACGTGTCCGACGATGACATCGTCGGCATCAACATCCCTACTGGCGTTCCCCGCGTCTACGAGCTCGGTGCGACCTTGGAGCTTGCATGCGAGCCCCGGTACTTGGGTGATCCAACGGCCGTGGCAGCGAAGGCGCAAGCCGTCGCGAATCAGGCCTCGACATCGCCAGCCCGCTGACTGCCGGCAGCCGGTCGAGGCGTTCGGGCCGCGTAACACGGCGTTCACGACCGGGTAATGCAGCATTCGCGCTCCGGGCACAACGCTGCAACACCCTCTTTGTAATGTCGGCGCAAGCGTTCGCGGACGAAGGAGTCCTTGACCTGCCCCACCTGCGGGGTGAAGGAGGTTGCATGTATACCCTCGCCCCAGAAGGGAGCGCGTCATGAAGTTGGTCGTCGCAGTCATCAAGCCGTTCAAGCTCGACGAGGTGAAGGAGTCCTTGAAGGACCTCGGCATCCAAGGATTGACGGCAACAGAAGCCCAGGGTTTCGGACGCCAACGCGGTCACACCGAGACTTACCGGGGCGCCGAGTACACCATTGATCTCGTCCCCAAGATCCGAATTGAGATCGTGCTCGACGATCATCAAGTGACCGATGTCGTGGAGGCGATCGTGCGCACCGCCGGCACCGGCAAGGTCGGAGACGGAAAGGTGTGGGTGGTCCCGGTGGAAGACGTAGTCCGGATTCGCACCGCAGAGCACGGGCCTGACGCCCTTTAGACAAGCAGGACGGGCGCCCGGCTTGGGCGCACCGACATCCTCCCGCAGTAGGTCATCTCGTGGTTCGCCCCGGTCGCGGTGGAGTTGCGACTCTCCCGCCACCGGGGCGAGCACGCGTCTCGCCACCGATTGAAAGCTCGCCCCGCCTGACGTCTCACATACAGCTACGCTGGGCGGCATGGCAGGGACCAACTTCGACTTCAGCAGCGTCTGGCTCTTCAGCGAATGCTCGCGTGGCGAGCTGAAAGAGATCCAGAAGAAGGCAGAGCCGATGTCTGTAAAGGCTGGCACCGTCGTCTGTGACGAGGGCGCAGTCGGGCTGACCTTCTACTTCATCGTGTCTGGCCAAGCGACGGTGATCCGTAACGGGCGCAAGGCTGCCGACCTAGGCCCAGGCAACTACTTCGGTGAGCTCGCGCTACTCGACCGGCTGCCGCGCTCCGCAACCGTGAAAGCGGCGACCGACATGGAGTTGCTCGCGATCGACCAGAAGGACTTCAACAAGATCCTGAAAGACTCGCCTTCGACAGTGCGCAAGCTCCTCGTGGCGACCGCCTCGCGGCTGCGCAGCGCGGACGGCAAGGCACTCGCCGCCTCGGTTCACTAAGACTCTCCGAGCTCGCCTTCGGCGGCGTCCCTGTCCCCTGGGTCGCTCTCGACAGGAGCCATCTCCGGGGCCTCAGCCGGTGCCGGAGGCTGAGCCTGGGCTCCGGTCGCAGTCCCAACCCCCGCTGCGGCCATCGCCGGCTGCATGGAATGCTCGATGATCTGCGAGATGTCGAGGACGGAGACCTCTTCCTCGCGCTGGCGCTCCTTCACGGCGTCGTCGAGCATGATCAAGCAGAACGGGCAGGCGGTCGAGACGACGTCGGCACCCGTGCCGAGCGCCTCGTCGGTGCGCTCGAGGTTCACGCGCTTGCCGATCCTCTCCTCGAGCCACATGCGCGCTCCACCCGCACCACAGCAGAAACCCTTCTCCCTACACCGATGCATCTCCACCGAGCTGACGCCCGGCACGGACTCGATCACCTTGCGGGGCGGCTCGTATACGCGGTTGTGGCGCCCGAGGTAGCAGGGGTCGTGGTACGTGACCTTTGCCTCGAATCTGTCCGGCTTGAGCTGCCCGTCGGCGATGAGGCGGCTCAGTAGCTGGGAGTGGTGGAGCACCTCGAAGTTCCCGCCGAGCGCTGGATACTCGTTGGAGAGCGAGTTGAAGCAGTGCGGGCACGAGGCGATCACCTTCTTCACGCCTGCCGAGGTCAGCGTCTCGATGTTCTGCTGCGCCTGCATCTGGAAGAGGTACTCGTTGCCGAGTCGCCGCGCCGGGTCCCCGGTGCACGACTCCTTCGGACCGAGCACCGCGAACGACACCCCAGCGGTGTGCAGCAGGCGCGCGAGCGACTGCGTCGTCTTCCGCGCCCTCTCGTCGAGCGCGCCGGCACAGCCGACCCAGAAGAGGTATTCGACGTCGTCGGGGATCTCACCTTTCACGACCGGCACCTCGAAGCCGAGTCCCTCGGTCCAGTCGAGCCTCTTCGCGGCACCCAGCCCCCAAGGGTCTCCCCGGTTCTCGATGTTGCGGAGCATGAGACCTGCCTCGCTCGGGAAGCGGGACTCGATCATCACCTCGTAGCGGCGCATGTCGATGATCGCGTCCACGTGCTCGATGTCGACCGGGCACTCTTCGACGCACGCCCCACAGGTTGTGCACGACCAGAGAACGTCAGGGTCGATGACGTTCGGGACGAGCGTCTGGCTCTCCGTCTCGGCGGACGCTGCGGGCGGCGAAGCCCCAGCGCCAGAGTCGCCGGCTGCCGCAGCCGACGCCTTTGTGAGAATCCGGCCGGAGCTTCGGAAGAGCTCCTCGCGGAGATCCATGATCAGGAGCTTCGGTGAGAGCGGTTTGCCGGTGTTCCAGGCCGGGCACTGGCTCTGGCACCGGCCACACTCGGTGCAGGTGACCACGTCGAGCAACTGCTTCCAGGTGAAGTGCTCGATCTTGCCCGCGCCGAAGACCGTGTCCTCGTCCATGTTCTCCATGTCCATGTCGGGCGTCTTGTCGAGGGCCCCGAGCGCCCGTGGCTGGCGCGAGAACGCGACGTTTATCGGCGCCATGACGATGTGAAGGTGCTTCGAGTGCACGAGGAACACTGCGAACCCGACGATCGAAATGATGTTGAGGACGACGAATACCGTCGAGAGCCCCTCGTTGGCGCCGTGTAACGGGGCGAGCCAGCTGCCCAGCAGGTGCGACGCGAACGCCCATCTCGTGTAAGGGAAGTCGGGCACTCCGTTCGTCTTCACGTTCGTCTGGGCGCCCCGGTACACGAGGAGCGTGATCATGACGGCCGAGATCAGGCCGAGCGTGATCCAAGCTGCACCCGTGTGCGAACCGTAGAACCGACTCTTGCGCTCTAGCCGCGCCGGGTTGTTCTTCAAGCGGATGATGGAGAACACGCAGAGGGACACGAGCACCGCGACGATGAAGAAGTCCTCGATGAACCCGACGAACGGGTTCGTCCCGATGAGGGGTATGTGGAACGTCGGGGAGAACAGGTCGCCGTAAGCCTCGATGATCGTGAGGAACAGGATCGTGAAACCCCAGAACGTGAACGCGTGGGCAAGACCCGGGATAGTCCACTGCAGCAGCCTGCTCTGGCCGCCGACTTCCTTGAGCTCGACCTCGGCACGCTTGCCCCAACGTGAGAGCCGATCAGGCGCGGGCTGACCTGCGCGCACCAGCCGGTTGAGGAAGTAGAGCCTCCTCCCGGCTATCGCGAACGCGATCGCCGTCGCGGCCAGCGCGATCGGATACCTGGTGAGCACATG
Source organism: Acidimicrobiales bacterium (assembly GCA_052146895.1). Taxonomy (GTDB): domain Bacteria; phylum Actinomycetota; class Acidimicrobiia; order Acidimicrobiales; family Bog-793; genus Palsa-601. Next base: position 3,588 of record JBKQLZ010000093.1, on the reverse strand, counting down.
CCCTCCTCAGGGTCGCTGCCGAATGGGTGCGCGAAATCTATTCGCCGGTAGTGACCGAGCGGAAATTCTCGAAGTAGCGGCTCGGGGTCGGGCCCCGCTGGCCCTGGTACTTCGAGCCGAGCGCGGCAGCACCATACGGCGTCTCGGCTGCCGTGGTCATTCGGAGAAAGCTGATCTGGCCGATCTTCATGCCGGGATACACGGTTATCGGGAGGTTCGCGACGTTCGAGAGCTCGAGAGTGAGGAAGCCGTCCCATCCAGCATCGACGAAACCAGCAGTCGAATGAATCAGCAACCCGAGCCGTCCGAGGCTCGACTTGCCTTCCAACCGTCCGACGAGGTCGTCGGGCAATCGCACCCGCTCGACAGTCGAGCCGAGCACGAACTCACCGGGGTGCAGGATGAGCGGCTCGTCGCCGATCGCCTCGACTAGCTCGGTCAGCTCCTCTTGGTTCTCCTTCACGTCGATGACGCGCTGGCTGTGATTGCGGAAGACGCGAAAGTAGCGGTCGACGTGGAGGTCGACCGAGGAGGGCTGGATGCAGCCCTCGCCGAGCGGCTCGATGCCGATGCGCCCGCTGGCAATCTCCTCGCGGATGGTCCGGTCGGACAGGATCATGGTGCCCGAACGATAGTCCGGGTCGGCCCCCCGCTCCGGGACAAACCTTCGCACGAGCGTGGTAAGGTTCGTGCCCGTGGATGGCGGTGCCCTGACGATCCAGGAATCGGCGCAGACGACCGGTTGGTCGGCTCGCATGCTGCGTTACATCGAAGAAGCCGGCCTCGTCGTCCCGAGCAGGTCGCCTTCGGGTTACCGCCTGTACGGACCGGCTGAGCTTCAGCGCCTCCGGACCCTTCGCCACCTGTTGGAGGAGTTCGGGATCGAGTTGTCTGATGTCGGCTTTGCCCTGAGGCTCCAGAGCGACCAGGAGCTGAGCGACGCGGTCTCCGCATGGCTCCTCGCCCCGGCCATCCGCCCGACTGAAGTGACTGATTCCGGGTGGCTTGCCTACGAACAGGAGAAACACCTCCAGCTTCTCGCAGCTGCCGCCAACCACACACGCCCTTTGAACCCCGCAATCGAAGAGGAGACACGATGAGCACGATGGACTTCAAGGTCGCCGACCTCGCCCTCGCCGGCTACGGCCGCAAGGAGATCGAGCTGGCCGTGCACGAGATGCCTGGCCTGATGGCCGTGCGCCGCGAGTTCGCGGACACACAGCCGCTCGCCGGTGCCCGCGTATCGGGCTCTCTTCACATGACGGTCCAGACCGCCGTTCTGATCGAGACGCTCGTCGACCTCGGCGCCACGGTGCGCTGGGCCTCCTGCAACATCTTCTCGACTCAGGATCATGCAGCCGCAGCGGTCGTGGTCGGCCGCGGCGGAACACCGGAGGACCCGAGGGGCGTCCCCGTCTTCGCGTGGAAGGGCGAGACGCTCGAGGAGTACTGGTGGTGCACCGAGAAGATGCTGGCGTGGCCCGGCGGCGAGGGCCCGAACATGATCCTCGACGACGGCGGCGACGCGACCCTGCTCGTCCACAAGGGGGTCGAGTTCGAGAAGGCCGGCGTTGTGCCAGACCCGAGCACGGCCGACAGCGAAGAGTTCGCAGTACTTGTCGGTGCTCCAGCGCTCCCTCTCTGAGGACGCGAGCCGCTGGACCCAGATCGCCAACCAGGTCCGTGGAGTCACCGAGGAGACGACCACCGGCGTGCATCGCCTGTACCAGATGCAAGAGCGCGGTGAGCTGCTCTTCCCAGCGATCAACGTCAACGACTCAGTCACGAAGTCGAAGTTCGACAACAAGTATGGCTGCCGGCACTCGCTCATCGACGGGATCAACCGTGCGACCGACGTGCTGATCGGCGGCAAAGTCGCGGTGGTGTGCGGCTACGGGGACGTCGGCAAGGGCTGTGCCGAGTCGCTGTCAGGCCAGGGCGCCCGTGTCATCGTCACCGAGATCGACCCGATCTGCGCCCTGCAGGCGGCAATGGACGGCTACCAGGTCGCCCGCATCGAGGACGTGCTCGCGACCGCCGACATCTTCGTGAGCGCCACCGGCAACAAGGCGGTCATCACCGCCGAGCACATGGGCGCCATGAAGCACCAGGCCATCGTCGGGAACATCGGCCACTTCGACAACGAGATCGACATGGCTGGCCTCGCGAAGGTGGCGGGAATCGAGCGCGTCAACATCAAGCCGCAGGTCGACAAGTGGGTCTTCGCCGACGGTCATGCCGTCATCGTCCTGGCGGAGGGGCGCCTTCTGAACCTCGGATGCGCGACCGGTCACCCGAGCTTCGTGATGTCGAATTCGTTCACGAACCAGACAATCGCTCAGATCGAGCTCTTCACGAAGACCTCCGAGTACGAGCCGATGGTCTACGTGCTGCCCAAGCACCTCGACGAGAAGGTCGCGCGGCTCCACCTCGACGCGCTCGGCGTGAGGCTGACCGAGCTGACGCTGGAACAGGCTGACTACCTGGGCGTCCCCGTCGAGGGGCCGTACAAGGCGGACGCTTACCGCTACTGAGGTCAGGGTCAGCCTGGTGCAAAGAAAGGTTGCAGGTCAAGGACTGCCTTTACTGTCGCGATGAGGTGGTTCGGGTCGGCCTTCACCTCTGATGGCGTGGTCCGCAGCAGGGTCCAGCCGGCGAGCCGGATCTCGTTGCCGCGCTGGCGATCGGCGGCGAACACGCCCGGCACGGAGTGGTACCGGTAGCCGTCGAGCTCGAGCGCCACCCGCTGGACAGGCCAAGCGAAGTCGACCCGCCCGACGAAGGCGCCCGCCCGCCATATGGGGTGCTGGGTCGAGAAGGGTGCCAACCCTCCGCGAGCGAGGAGCTGCGCGAGGTATCGCTCTGCGATGCTCTCGACCTGCGGACTGAACAACGCGTTGAGGAGCGACCTCGCACGAGTTCTGCCGTCGAGTCCCTTCGCCTCCTTCTCCACGAACCAGTTCAACCACCCCAGGCTCACGCGACGGTGGATCAACCAGGCATCGAGGCACCTCAGGAGTTGATCGTCGCTGAGTCCCGTGCTCGGAGCGGAGAGGTCCACGAACGTTCTTGGTGCAGTCGTGAGCGGAAGGGAGCCTGGACTTCTCGAGACATGTGTCTCGGGCAGCCGGCGTGAGCGGTGGAGGGTGGTGGAGGGATACCGGGCCGCGTTTCTCGGGTAGGCAACCGTGACGTGGATCGTCGAGTGGCGGAGCTCCGCACCGAGCTTTTGCGCCGCCGTCGAGTGTGAGAGCACACCGCCAGTGTGGAGAGTGGCTGCCCAGAGAGCTGTGTCCGGATCAGGGGTCACACCGGTGAGGCGGAGCACTCCGTCGACGCGCGCTATCGACCCGGTGCGGATCATCCTCGCGAGAATGTCGTTCGTAACGCCGAGCTCGAGGGCTTGCCGCCGCGTCACCACGCCGCGTTGAGCTGTAGCGAGAGCGAGCAGCATGTTCATCCGTGAGTTCATCTCGCGACGATGGCGCCACGACTTACCGTTGTACCTACCGCTCGGGCTGGCCGACCCTGTGGATAGACGGCATCGTGGAGGATCGTGCCAAAATTCCTAGGGTTTTCCCGAGGGTT
>JBKQLZ010000092.1:0-7401 GCA_052146895.1 Acidimicrobiales bacterium | reverse complement strand
CAGGGCTCGCAGGGCGCGCAGGGTTCGCAGGGCTCGCAGGGCGCGCAGGGTTCGCAGGGCTCAGGCTCACAGGGCGCGCAGGGCTCACAGGGCGCCCAAGGCTCTTCCGGAGCTCAAGGCGGCAAAGGCTCGCAGGGGTTTCAGGGCGTGCAGGGCGCGCAAGGCTTCACCGGTTCGCAGGGCGCGCAAGGCGCCCAAGGCTCCGCCGGTTCTCAGGGTTCACAGGGCGCCCAGGGGGCGCGGGGGGCCCAGGGTCCCGCTGGACCTGTGTCGGCCTACAGCGCGCACGCTTCCTCGCTCAACATTGCGCTCACCTCGACACCGCAAGTCATTGCTGCTTTCACGCCGAACCGATACGGGTATTACGTCGTCAACTTCACCGCCCAGATCGGCGCCCCGGAGAGCATTGACTACTTTTGCTACGCAGAGGTCGCGAGTTCTGGCGCGAGCAGGTTTAGTCGCACCGAATATGCGGCGGGCGAGGGAGCGAACATTCCGCATTACCACGCCTCGGGGTCCTCGCAACCAACCTTTGTCCCCCGATCAGACACGGTGGCTCTGACCGGCGCCGTGGTGGCCGGCGTTCCATCGCACTTCGGAAGCTTCCGCACCATCGAGGTGCTGTGCGCCCAATCCCAGCTGGGAAGAGAGACGTTCGTCCTCGGGACCACTGCTCATGTCCACGACTACGGATTGACGGCGACCTACGCCTCAACGTTGAACGAGCCCGTTCGTTCTTCGCACGCAGCCGAGAGGCAGACAGGAGCGTCTCCGCGCAGTGCGGCACCGGCTTCATCCGCCAGCCCCAGGAACCGGTTCGTCAACCCAGCCAAGCTCGCACATCGCTGAGCTCAGCCACGATCGAGGGCGGTGAAACGAGCTTTGGTGCACTCGAGGTAGGCGCGATGGGGGCCTGTCGCTCATCGCTTGACTGGCTCTCACGGTGGGTAGGGTGGAAAGCCGCCCTCCCTCCGAGTGGGCGCGAAATGCCAGGAGGCCGTCTTGACCACCGACAGAGCGCAGCAGGCGCACGTATCAGGCTCTTGGAGCTGGCTTTCGCTTCATCGCCTCTTTCGTGTGGCAGGAGGCGCCGTCGTGGCGTTAGGGATGACAGCGATCATCGCCCCCTCGGTCGCCTCAGCAACGACGTCGGCGATGTCGCGGCCATCTACATCCAGCTCAATGCATCCCGCTCGTCTGGCGAACCGTCCCGAGGCGGGGCGATTCGCGCCGCGTCCCTTGTCGGCCGGACCACAGAGTGATCGCACCCGCCCCCTGCCGCACCGCCTGGGAGCGACCCCGCACCTCGTTCCCAGAGCATCCGTGCACCAGACCTTCACAGTCGATTCGACTCTCGACTCCCCGCTCGCGACGACCGGCAGCACCTCATGCGTCGACGCGGAGACAACGCCTAAGTGCTCGCTACGCGCAGCCATAGGCGCAGCCGACGACGACACCGGCCATTACGACGAGATCTTGATCCGCTCCGGCACGAAGATCACCTTGTCGCTCGGCGTGCTCGACCTCTCGAACTCGATGCTCATCGACGGCGTCGGAGCGACCGTCAACGGCGGCGGGTCGGAGGTGTTCGACGAGTTCGAGTCCAACGACGTCGTACCCGCCGTGCAGATCAACGGCCTCACAATCACAGGCGGCGCGGAGACCGAGGGAGACGGCGGCGGGATCTACTGCGACAAAGGTGCACTCGACTTGTCCGCGGTCACCTTGTCCCACGACACGGCAAGCGAGGACGGTGGCGGTGCATACGTTGGATATGAGTGCCAGCTCTGGGCCTCGCACACAGCGTTCAGCGACGATTCCGCTTCAAGCGACGGCGAGGGATTTGGGGGAGGCCTTTACGTGGACGGTGCGGCGTACATCACCGCCAGCAGCCTCGGTGGGTCCAACTCTGCGACCGGTGACAGGGCCTACGAAGGTGGCGGCCTTTTCAACGACGGGACGACGGTCCTCGCCGGCAGCACAGCGGATTGGAACAGCCCGATCTCAGCCGAGCAGCCGGTCATTCAGGGCCGCACCGTTCCCGCAGACGATGTGTACGCCTGGGGCGTGGGGATCTACAACGACGGCGCCATCGACGTGTCCGACAGCTCCATCGAGCACAACGTCGCCCCCGACGGTGCAGGCGGCGTAGGGATCGACAACGTCTGGGTCGCCGAGATCTCCGGAAGCAAGATCAGCTTCAACAAGGATGTCGGTGTCGTCGACGACGAGGAAGGCGGCGCAGGACTCGCCGACTTCGGCACGTCGATCAGCTTGGACCACGACACCTTCAAGGACGACGTGATGACGCTCGCCACCGACGGCGACGACACCGGCGGCTCCATCTACACCTCCGGTGGGTCGTTCAGCATGACGAACAGCAGCATCCTCGGCTCCCTCAACAGCGGTCCGTCGGACCTGACCGACACCGATGTGGTCGGTGGTGCCCTCTTCCTCGACGCGGACGTGGCGAACATCGACAGCGACGTCATCTCGGGCACGACTGCCGACGCCGACACGGTCGAAGGCGGCGACATCTTCGTCGAGTCCGAGAGTTGCTGCGGCTCGACTGGGCAGGATTCTCCCCAGCGCGGCTGCGGCTGTGACGTCTCGATCGACCCCACTGTGCTAACGGACGTGACAATCAGCGACACGTCCGCCAACGGCAGTGCCATCGAGGGCGGCGCGATCGAGAACCAAGGGGGCCTCGAGTTGACCGACGTATCGATCACGTCGACGACAGCGAGCTCAGTGTCTTCGGAAAGCTGCGACCACGGCGACTCCGGCGTTTGGGGCGGCGTGCTGGACATGGAGGGCGGCTTTGGTCTCACCGATGTCTCCATCGACGGCACGGCGGCATCCGCCTCCCTTGCTACTTCGGTGACAACGCCTTCCACCATTGACACCTGTGTCTACGGCGGAGCCGTATACAACGAAGACGGCGGCACCGCCGCCGGCGTGTCCATCACCGATACGTCGGCCATCGCCTCCGGCGGCGACGGGGGTGTGTTTGGCGGCGCCTGGTACAACGACGACTCAGTCACCATCCGCGACACTCAGATCCTCGGCGTTACGGCACGCGCAGACGACTACGTGGAGGGGGGCGGGTTCGACAACTGGGACTACATGACGGCGACGAACTTCACCGTTGGCGACGTGAAGGCGAATGTGCCGGGTGGCGTCGACGCGACCCATCCTGAAGCGTTCGGCTCGATCTACTACAACGCCGAGACGGCGGCGATCGTCAACGGGACCTTCGGAGCGTCGACGTCGAGTGTGCCGTCGTCCGGCGAAGGCGACTATGCAGTCGCCAACGGCAACTCAGGGCAGCTCCAACTCACGAACTCGACGATCGGCGGGGACTCCGTGTCGGGGCCAAAGGGGGACTCGAGCCTTCTCTACGTCCAGGACGATGACGTGATGAGCTTGCTCAACACGGTCGTCGACGATCCTGGTGCTCCCGCGGAAGACTGCATCGCGGCGGAGGGTGGCACGATCGACTCTGAGGGGCACAACATTGACGGCGGCTCGAGCTGCAGCTTTGACAAGCCCGGCGATCTCGTGAACACCAACCCGAAGTTGATGCCCCTGGCAAACAACGGCGGCTCAGTGGAGACCGAGGCGCTCACGCCACCGGCCGGCCACGTTGCGGGGAGCCCGGCAATCAACGCCGGGACCAACGCCGGATGTCCCGCGTTCGACGCCCGGGGTGTGACGCGGCCCCAGGACGGGACGTGCGACGTCGGCGCCTACGAGGTGGCCGCTGACGGCTACTGGCTGACGTCGGCAGATGGCAAGGTGTTCCATTTCGGCGCCGGGCGTTCTTACGGCTCGGCCTACGGCCTTGATCTGCAGGGTCCGATCGTCGGTATCGCCGCCACACCGGATCACATGGGCTACTGGCAGGCGGGCAGCGATGGAGGCGTCTTCACCTTCGGGGACGCGCACTTCGAAGGCTCGCTCGCGCACCTGCCGCTCGCCGCGCCGATCGTCGGCATAGCCGCGACGGCCGACAACGGGGGCTACTGGCTAGTCGGAGCGGAGGGCCACGTGTACCCGTTCGGCGATGCCAAGTACTACGGGAGCGAGAACTACACCATTTTGCACGAGCGGGTCGTCGGCATCGTCTCGACTCCCGACGGCGGCGGTTACTGGCTCGCCACGTCGACAGGGCGCGTGCTGCCGTTCGGGGATGCCAAGTCCCATGGCTCTGCGTCCACCTCTCCTTCCGCTCCGGTAGTGGGGATTGCGTCGACGCCAAATGGCACCGGCTACTGGCTCGTGACCTCGACGGGCCGTGTCTTCGCATATGGCAACGCGCGCTCCTGGGGCTCGCTCCCCGGATCGAGCACGGCAGCGGTCACGCTCGTACCAACGCCTGATGGGCTCGGGTATTGGATTGTCTCGTCGAATGGGTCGGTGTCCCGATTCGGCGACGCCAAGTCGCTCGGCTCGGTGTCCCACGTGAAGTCTCTGGTGAGCGGAGGGGCGTCGGCGAACTACTGAGCCACCTCGCGGCGCCTCACGTGCTGATGCGTGGGGCGCCGCTCGCGGCTATCACATCGTCACGCACGTGCGACCGTGCGAGCGAGGATCCCGAGGGTCGCGCGCAACGCTCCTTCTGAGATGACGGGGAAGATCCCGGCCTCTTTCCAGACCGGATCGATCGACGACCAGTCGTAATAGGACGTGACGACCGTGCCCTCGTCGCTCGGCTCGAGCTTGTAGCCGTAGACGTGGCCGATCTGCGGGCGGATCTGGCCGAGGATCGTCCACGCGATCTCCCGGTCGGGCACGAGGGCCGTGATGGTGACCGTGACGTCGTAGAGGCCTAGGGGATAGTCGTTCAAGGCCTCTCGATCCATGTGCACCACAAAGCTGTCGCCAACCGCCGTCACTGGCTCGCCTGAGGCATCCATCAGCATGCCTGAGCTGTCGATCGCGACATGACCCTGGGGGTCACACAACACGGAGAAGATCTTCGCGGGGTCCGCCGCGATAGTCCTCTGGACCTCCAACCGCTCGCTCGTCTCGCTTGTCATCGCCGTATCCTGCCACCGGAGCTCAAGCCTGTGGCACCACCTCGAAGACCTCGAGAGTCGGCGGGGTGAGCGGGTCTGAGAGTCTCGCGACCTCTCGCACGAAGGCGCCGGACTCCGGAACCGCGAAGTGGGCGTCCACCGAGGTCTGGTCGAGCCACTTCTCGAGGAAGACCAGCCTGAGAGGATTCTCGACATCTCTGTGGACTCCGTGCGCGAGGCATCCGGGCTCGAGGCGGGACCGCGTGACATGCGCGAGGCTGAGCGCCTCTACCTCCTCGAACGAGTCAGGTAGGGCAGTGATGCTGCCGGTGATGATCAGCATGGGGCTCCTCTCAACTTCTCTCACTCCGCAGGGGCCAGCCGAGCCTACGGCGAGCCCGAGTGGGGGTGGTGCCCGTGATGGGGCAGCTCAGCCTGGGAGACTTCGCGCCGTGGAGGTCAGTCTCTCGGTGCCTGCGGCCGCTGACGCCGAGGAGTTCATCAGCGCCGTGCAGGCGAGCCGATCGCTGCACCATCCCTGGGTCGAACCTCCGGACTCTGCAGCGCGGTACGCCGCCTACCTGAACCACGCGGCTAGGGATGACCAGGCCGCGTTCCTCCTGCGTCACGGGTCGTGCGGGGAGCTCGTGGGGTACGTCAACCTGAACAACATCGTGCACCGGTCCTTTCAGTCCGCACACCTCGGTTACGCCGCGTTCGCTTCACATGCCGGGCGAGGTCTCATGAGTGCCGGTCTGAGTGCGGTCCTCGACCGGGTGTTCTCGGAGATGCGCCTGCACCGTGTCGAGGCAAACATCCAGCCCACCAACGCCCCCTCGATCAAGCTGGTGCGACGACTCGGGTTCCAAAAGGAAGGCTTCTCACGCGCGTATCTGCTGGTCGACGGCGAGTGGCGGGACCACGAGCGGTGGGCCCTCTTGCGCGACCAGTGGCGGAAATGAGGACGAGCGAGGCTCCGCACTCCGCCCTTGCGGACCCGAGAGAGGGTCCCTCTCGACTAGACGGCCTGAGCGCGGCAGACTGGCGTCAATTGTCGAGTTGAATCCGTAGACCAGAGGAGGTCGCCGTGCAGGCTGAGATCAAAGGTTCGACGTTACCCGTGCTCGAGATGATCCTTGATCCAGGCGAGGCGGTCATCTCCAACCACGGAGAGCTGTCGTGGATGACCACGAACATGCAGATGACGCAGACCGCCGCGATGGGTGGCAAGGGCGGCGGGCTCATGGGTGGCCTGAAGAGAGTCATGAGCGGCACGAGCATCTTCCTCACGCGCTACGAGCCGACCGGTGGCCAGGGAATGGTCGCTTTCGCAGCCAAGGTGCCCGGGCGCATCTTCCCGCTCGAGGTTGGCGGCGCCAACGGGGGCTATCTCGTCCACAAGCACGGCTGGGTCTGCGGCACAACTGAGATCAGCGCGACCGTCGGATTTCAGCAGGGTATCGGCGGCATGCTCTTTGGCGGGGAGGGGTTCATCCTGCAGAAGCTCGAGGGGCAAGGCACGGCCTGGGTCGAGCTCTCGGGTGAGATCACGACCTACGACCTCGCGGCGGGCCAAGGGCTGTTGGTTCACCCCGGTCACGTCGGGGTCTTCCAGGACACCGTCCAGTTCCAGGTCACACGCATTCAGGGCATCGCCAACCGGTACATGGGGGCAGACGGTCACTGGCTGGTCGTGCTAACGGGCCCCGGCAAGGTGTGGCTCCAGTCGATGCCTCTTCCGATCCTCGCGGCGTCCTTGTCCGAGTACATCAAGGGTGACGGGACGAAGGACGCGGTCGCTGGTGGGGCAGTCGGCGGCGTGCTCGGGAGCATTCTCAGGTAGCTGAGCGAATCTAGAGAGAGGTAACGATCATGGGATTCATGGACAAGGTCAAGACCCAGGCAAGCGCGCTCGCCGACAAGGCACAAGAGAGCGCAAAGGCAGGGCAGGACAAGCTGTCGCAGATGCAGAGCAAGAAACACTCCGACGCGATGCTGCTCGAGTACGGCGGCATCATCTATCTCGAGCAGACCGGCCGGCCACAGCCTGGCAGCGAGGCGAGGATCAACGACCTCACGACCCAGCTTCGTGAGTTCGAGGCTCAGAACGGGCCGATCACCGTGTCAGCAGCGGTCGCACAGCCTGGAGCCACCGGGGCGTACGTGCCTGGCGGTGGTGCGGCCGACGCGAGCTATGTAGCGGGTACCTCGGCTGAGTCAGCCAGTGGAGTCCCTGAGGGTGGCTTCCCGACCGGCGGTGGCGTCCCGACGTCTGGTGGCATCCCGACCTCTGGTGGCATCCCGACGTCAGGAGGCATCCCGACCTCTGGTGGCATCCCGACCTCTGGTGGCATCCCGGAGTCATGGGCAGACCAAGCGG
>JBKQLZ010000091.1:0-2628 GCA_052146895.1 Acidimicrobiales bacterium | reverse complement strand
CCACCGCGACGCGTGTGGTCGCGACCATCTCGACGTCGCCCGCCTCGATCGCGATCGACGCCGCCTCGAGCGCTTGGAGAAGGGTCGGCAGGTCACCGGGGGCACAGGTCAGCATCCAATCGTTGCCCTCGTCGCGCAGGTCCTCCGCGCCGGCGTCGACGGCAACGGTCATCAGGTCGTCCTCACCGACGGTCTTCGGAAGCATCACCACGCCCTTGCGCTCGAACTGCCAGGAGACAGCGCCGGGCTCAGCCATCGAGCCGCCATTTCTCGAGAAGATCGAGCGGATGTCGGCGCCGGTCCGGTTGCGGTTGTCAGTCAGGACTTCGACGATCAGAGCGACGCCGCTCGGGGCGTAGCCCTCGTAGGAGATCGCCTCGTACCGCACCCCCTCGAGCTCACCGGTCCCCCGCTTGATCGCCCGCTCGATCGTGTCGATTGGCACCGACGCGTCGCGCGCCTTCGTGAACATCGTCCGCAGCGTGGCGTTGGCGGTCATGTCCCCACCGCCTTCCCGCGCGGCGACCTCCACCTGGCGGATGAGCTTTGCGAACACCTTTGCGCGTGCCTGATCCTTCGCGCCCTTGCGGTGCTTGGTGGTGGCCCACTTGGAATGGCCCGACATCGGTTCAGTCTCCTTCGACTTTGCTCAGCAACAGCTCGTGCAACCGGGAGTCGCCGGTGAGCTCAGGGTGGAACGACGACACGATCACGTTGCCTTCGGTACACACGACCGGACACCGCGCACCGTAGCCGCCCGGCAGGTCCACCTCGGCCAGGACGTCCACGTGCTCGCCCGCGCGCACGACCACAGGTGCCCGGATGAACACCGCGTGCATCGGATCGTCCATGCCCTTCACGTCGAGATCGGTCTCGAACGAGCGCACCTGCCGGCCGAAGCCGTTGCGGCGGACCGACAGGTCGATGGCCCCGAACGAGATCTGGTCGGAGCGCCCGTCGAGCACTTCCGTCGCGAGCAGGATCATCCCGGCACACGTCCCGAGCATCGGTAGGCCGTCGGCAACCATTCTCTCGAGCTCGGTGCCGAGACCCGACGACTCGAGCAGCAGCGACATCGTCGTTGACTCGCCTCCCGGCAAGACGAGAGCCTCGATCCCCCGCGCCTCGGGCGGCGTCCGCACACTTCGCGCGTCCGCCCCGAGGGACGACAGCACCGCTAGGTGCTCGCGGACGTCTCCTTGGAGCGCAAGAACGCCGACCCGCGCTGGGCTCCCCGAGCGCCTAGAGCGCACCGGGCGGTCGCTCGTCACGAGTCACCAGCCCCGATCGGCCAGCTTCACCTCGAGGGAGGAGATCTCCTGTCCGACCATGGCCAAGCCGAGGCCCGTCGAGACCTTCGCGACGATCGCGGCATCCTCGAAGTGCGCCGTCGCCTCGACGATGGCGCGGGCCCTTCGCGCCGGGTCGTCGCTCTTGAAGATTCCGGAGCCGACGAAGACTGCCTGCGCTCCGAGCTGCATGACGAGCGCAGCATCGGCCGGCGTGGCGAGCCCGCCTGCGCAGAACAGCGGCACGGGCAGCTGGCCGGTCGCGGCTACCTCCTCGACGAGCTCGATCGGGGCCTGCAGGCGCTTGGCCCAGGCGTACCGCTCAGCCGAGTCCGCTGTCGTGATCTTCCCGATGTCACCGAGGATCGAGCGAAGATGCCGGACCGCCTCGACGACGTTGCCGGTGCCCGCCTCGCCCTTCGAGCGGATCAGCGCGGCACCCTCGCTGATGCGCCGGAGCGCCTCGCCGAGGTTCGTCGCACCGCAGACGAACGGGATCTGGAAAGCCCACTTGTCTATGTGGTGCTCCTCGTCCGCAGGTGTCAGCACCTCGGACTCGTCGATGTAGTCGACCTCGAGCGCCTCGAGGATCTGGGCCTCGGCGAAGTGCCCGATACGAGCCTTGGCCATGACCGGCACGGTCACGGCCTGCTGGATGCCCTCGATCAATGCCGGGTCGCTCATCCGTGCCACTCCCCCGTCGCGACGGATGTCAGCCGGCACACGCTCGAGCGCCATGACTGCGACAGCGCCGGCGTCCTCGGCGATCTTCGCCTGCTCGGCGTTGACCACGTCCATGATCACGCCGCCACGCAGCATCTCGGCCAGCCCGCGCTTCACCCGGGCCGTTCCGGTTCGCTGTGCCGTGGCTCCGGTGCCCGCCTTCTCTTCGTCGTGGTTCGTCACAAGATCAGTTTAGTGGGCGCCTTGGCCGCCCCTGACTGGCCGGTCAGGCCTAGAGCTCTCGCAGGACCTCGAGGCGCTCTGTGATCCCGAACACACCTTCGTCGGCCTGAGACGTCGCCGCTGATCGGCTCGGCTGCAGCTCGGCCAGTGGGACGATCCACTGCGAGGCCGTGTCCGCCAGCAAGCCGGCCTGGACCGACGTCGAGGGAACAGATGAGGCCGCCTCGTCGATTCCAGCGAGCGCGTTGATCAGACCCGGTGGGTAGCGGGTGACCCGGACGGTCGCGAGATCGGCCTCGAGCTCCCGGTTCGGGCCTTCGAGCCACGACGCCAACCGCGCCGAACCCGGCAAGCCGCGACGGCCGCCGTGGAGAAGCGCGACCGACAAGCCGCCCGACAACGTGTCCAACCGCTTCACGTGCGCTAGCTCGTG
>JBKQLZ010000090.1:0-21651 GCA_052146895.1 Acidimicrobiales bacterium | reverse complement strand
CCGGCTTGGCCACCACCTCGAACCCTTGCCTCCGAAGCTTTCGGCTGATTGGCCTCGACGCCCTCCCTCTGAGAACTGCCGGACCCTTGAAGCGCGTGTCGAAGGCAGCAAACTTTGTGTTGCCATGGCCGAGCGACCTGAGCCAGTCGCGCACGCCTGGGCCTTCGGCGTCGCGATCGAGCACCAGATCGTTCTTGGGTTTTTGCGCAGCGGCGGTTGCCCACTTGCGGGTGCGGGTTCGACTCATGCCGTGAAAATGGGTGGGACCGCCCACCACGAGCAGGTCGGCATCGCCCAACCGTTCGCGGCCTGCCTCAACCACCGGGACCACGACCACGTTGTCCACCGACTCAAGGCCCTGGCCAAGACCCTTGCCAATGGCATCGGCGATCGCGCGCGTGTTACCAAACATCGACTCGTAGACGACCAGCGCCCGCATGGCCACATCCCCTGTGCTTGCCGGCCGCCTGAAACGGCCTCACGCGGAAGGACGCTAGCAATCAGTGGGTCCCCATGTCGGCGGATGCAGAACGATGGCTCTGGCGGCACGGATCGCCAGCCAAGGTCGAGGTTGCCCGGCGCTGTCGGCGAGCGGTCACGGCTTGAAAGTAGGGTCGCGGCGTACTCCGGTTGGTCGCTCCGCTATGTCTCGTAGCCCCCGTATCTGATGGGGATTCGGAAGCGGGGTATGTCGGGGTACTGCTGAGAGGCGGCGCCTCGAGCCCGGTTGCCGATGCTGGCGATCATCTCCCCGATGGCATGCGCGTGCTGGGGGCTGTCGAGGCTGCGGATCTCGGGACCGAACTCGACGATGCTCGGTTCCTCACGGTTGCCGTAGTCACCGAAGACGGGGAATATCGCCGCTCCCGCCCGCGAAGCGAGGAAGAGGTCCTCTCGGGTTCCGGCAGCGAATGGCTCCATGACGACGTAGCCGTGGGCATCCTTTGCGTCGCGTGAGCCGCTGCCGGCTTCGATGACGATGTGTCCGTGATCGGACGTCATCAGGTTCATGAACTCCGAGCGGGTGTAGGCGTTCTGTCTCTTGCGGAAGGCTTTGACCCGCAGGGTGAGATCCTCGTCGGTGATGTCGCCTTCGTTGACCGCTTCCCCGCCACTCACAGGGAAGGTCTTCAACACGTTGGCGACTTTTCGGAGGATGTCGTCAATGACGTTCATGCCCATCACCTCGAGGTATCCCAACAACCGGCCGATCATCAGCGTCGTTCGGGTGTCGAGACGGTCGAAGCCCTTGCGCTGGGCCGCGCGTGTGAGGTAGCCGACGTTGAAACCCACGTCTTGGAATTCCAGATGCGAACCCACGAAGATGAAGGACTGCCCGTCGGCGAGCCGCTCGAACAGTTTCTCCAGCGCAGCAAACTCCGCGAATATCTCGATGTTCGGCGGGGCGAAATCGCCGTGGAGGATCTCGAGCAGACCGAGCGTGGTCTCGGTCTCCGCGGACGACATCGCAGACGAACGCAAGAAAGCCTGGTCGTGATTTATGGCATCCATGCGAGGCGCCGCCGTGAGCGCCTCCGGCGAGATGGGGTTAAAGATGCTCTCGAACTCGACCCCACCCACTCGCTTCGCCGACTCGTACAACACGTGGTCGAGTTGACGGTGCACCCCGAACATCTCGTGCAGCTGTCCGGCGGCTGTGTGCAACAGGCCACTGTCAGGCCGCGGCGGTCCGTGAAACGGACTCTCGTCCTCCGCCATCACAGCACCTCGCGCCTTCGGGAATCCAAGTAAAGGTACTTACCCATGCCTGATTCTCGCATCTCCCTCCACGCCGGGGGACCGAACGCGGGTCGGCCGCAAACGCCAGACGGTGTTCGACCACAAGCGGCGTCCCCTGTCGGTACCCAAGGCTTGGACCTGTCAGGATCGACGAAGCCAGGAGCCAGAGGGACGTTGGGTAGGGCCGCCCCTGTCCCGGGCCATGGCGGTTCGGCTCCCTGCCCGGGTTCCCGCGCACGCTGGAGGCCCCTATTTGTCGACCGCGTCGAGCAGCAGTTTCGCGGCCACCGTCGCCCCGTCGGTGCGGATCGTGCCGGCCACGGTTGCCGCTCGCACGCGGGTCTCTGGTAACAGGACTGTGCTGAGCTCGCCCGAGAGGGACTCGACGGTCGGCGTCGGACCGTCGTGTGCCGCGCCGATACCCAGCGCCGCCACCCGGCCGGCCCAATATGGCTGGTCCGCCGCCTGCGGCACAATCACCTGTGGCGCAGCGGCCCGAGCGGCCGTCGTGGTCGTACCGGCGCCGCCGTGATGCACGACGGCGGCCACCCGAGGGAACAGCGTCTGCTGGTTGACCTCGTCGACGACGAAACAGTCGTCGCGGTCGTCGATCGAGGCGAGGCCGGCCCAGCCACTCCCAAGGAGGACGCGGCAGCCCTGTGCCCGGACCGCCTCGATGACCACCCGGGCGACCTCCTCCGCCTCGCGAAAAGGCCTGCTGCCGAAGCCCACGTACACGGGCGGCGTACCGGTGTCCAAGAACGCCTCCAGAGCGGCCGGGAGCGGGCGCTCGTCCGGGCGGATCCACGCGCCGGTCTGCACGACATCGAGATCCGCAGGCTGCAGCCACGGGCCTAGAACCGGGTCCGCCGCCAGGAACGGGTGGTCGGTGTTGAGGTGGTCGCGGATGTTGCTGTTCGGAGGCAGTCCGATCGAGCCTCGGTACGCGTTGATCGTCTCACCGAAGAGCGTGTTCAGGTGCTCGGCGTTGACGTCCCACAGCACCCGGTTGTCGGTCTCGTCCGCCGGCAGAACCTGGCCGGGCCAGGCGACCGGCCGGTGGTGCGGGGACGGCAGGTAGCACGGGGAGAAGGTCGTGAATACATAGGTGATGCCCAGCTTCTCGGCCGCCGCCTGCGCACCGGCTACGGCCGGGAGCGAGCCGGTGGCCACTACCGCGTCACAGCCCTCGGCCACCGCGGCGACCGATTCGCAGGTCATGGCGGTCAGCTCGGCTGCGATCTCGGGCAGGGTCTTCGGCGCCTTGCCGGTGACCGCCCCCGTCGCCAGCTCGCGTATCGGCCAGCCGACAGGAGTCAGTGGAACACCGACGCCGTCCAGCAGCTCCGCGAAGTCCGGCGGCGCGCATACCCGGACCTCGACGCCGAGCGCCTGCAACTGCGCTGCCATTGCAACCATCGGCTCGACGTCTCCCCGTGACCCATACGTCGACAACAACACACGCACCGAGTGCTCCTATCTCATAGTTCTGACCTCGCAGACTCAGTTCACGGAGAACATTGTCCTCGAATGTACGCGGGCCAGGGCGTTCAAGGGTCGCCCAGAACGCCGGGACGCGGACACCCGGAGGCTCGCTGAGTTAGCTATACGTGAGTCCGTTAGTGCCCGCTACCGTCGCGTCATGAGCAGTCCGCGAGTGCCCGGTGGGGTGCTGCACCGGCTTCCAGGAGACCTGCGCAAGGCGCTGATCGCCAATCCCACGGCACTCGATGCCTGGAAGGACATCACGCCTATTGCCCGCAACGAGTTCATCTGCTGGGTCGAGGACGCCAAGCAGCAGATCACCAGGGAACGCCGCATTCGCCGGACGCAGGAGGAGCTGGAGGAAGGCCAGCGCCGGCCCTGCTGCTGGCCAGGGTGCAAGCACCGCGAGCGCACCGGCAGATAGCAGTCGGCTGGGTGTCACCCACCGCCGGATGGCGGATAGGAAGCTTTGGCTCTCGCGGGGGTTCGAGTAGACCACCTGAGGTCATCGAGCGACCGGACGCGCAAAAGTGCCTCTGAGCAGCCCAACCGTTGTATTTGTCAGCGCCGCCGCCCGGACTTTCTAGGATCGTCCAATGACCCTCGAGTGGGAGCAGACGATCGTCGATGCACGCGACCCGGGTGCGCTCGGGAGTTGGTGGCGAGAGGCGCTCGGTTGGGTTGTCGTCAACCAAGATCCTGAGGAGTTCGAGATCCGACCAGCTGCGGATCGTCTTCCTGGACTCCTGTTCGTGCCCGTCAAAGAGCAGAAGACGATCAAGAATCGGCTGCACCTCGACTTTCGGCCGGACGACCGAGACGCCGAGGTCGAGCGACTGCTCGCGCTCGGAGCCACACGAGCGGAAATAGGACAAGGCGAGCAGACCTGGATCGTGCTTCGGGACCCCGAGGGCAACGAATTCTGCGTACTCGGATCGCGCGCCCTCTGAGCCGCCGTTCCGGGGCATCCGTCGCAGCACGGTCGGCTGTTCGCATGGGGATAGCGGGGCTCACTCTCCACACCGTCGAGCACGCTTTCCAGGTCCGGCAGTTCATCACCGCCGCCGGCGTGGAGCCGCAAGGTGACTTCACTCGGCCCCGCGAATGATCGGGTAGGACCTAGGCCACGCCCTCAAAGCTGGAGAGGCATCCAACGCGCACGGCGGCCGCGAAGTCCACGGACTGCTACGGCGGGACGATCTAGGCCTTGACAACCCATGGGAGCATCGAGGGGCAGCATGATGGCTTGGCTCGCCATACGAGTTAGTTGACTCCGCTGACCCCTTTGCCCTGCAGTTCGCTAGGGATCCTGCACAGCGGTTGACCCTTACAGCACGAAGTCGGGCGACTCCGAGGCCTTCGGTACAAGCGTCAAGCGACGCTGGCCGAACTGACCGACGCTGCTGTACCTTGACTACTTCCACCTCGCCTAACAGGGCATGGCGGGCTAGGACACCCGGAGCGAGCACGTGCGCACACTGATCTCGATGACCTACGTGTACTCGGTGAACGCCGCTGACACGGAGGACGACACCGATGAGTTTCGCTTCATCATCGGCCTCCCTGACGACCCCGCCGAGGAGGAGCGCATACTCGCCTTCCTGGCGGGGGCCGAGGTGTACATCATGGGTCGGCTCCTCTTCGAGACGTTTGCCAAGCACTTCCAGGGCAAGACCGCGGCCGACCACCCCTTCGCCCCCATCTACGCCGCCACGGACAAGGTCGTCTTCTCGAGCACCCTCGCCTCGGCGGACTGGGAGCGCACAACGATCAACCGGGGCGACCTCGTCAGCGAGGTCAAGAAGCTGAAGAGCGAGGGCGATGGCTACATGATCGTGACTGGGCGCAGCGGCATCACCCGGACTCTGTTGCATCACGACCTTATTGACGAGTTCCGCATCACGGTGTTCCCGTTGCTGTCGGGTCAGGGGAGGCGGATGTTCGAACTTGACGACGTCGGGGAGTCCAAGCCGCTCGAGCTCGTATCCTGCCATCCCTGCACCAACGGCGTCGTCGTCCTTCACTACCGCCGGCGTCGCTAACCGACAACTCCACGCGAGTCGCGCACCGCTCGCCGACGACCACGCCCGCGGAAACCCGTGGGCGGCAGCGTGTCGCTGAAGGGAACGCGAGCGGTCACCTGTACGAGGCGTAAGGATCAGATCTCAGTCGCCCTCTCCTGTCCGCGTCCGAGACATACCGGTCGGCCTCGATCAGCTCGACGGCCCGTTGGGCGCGTTATGCAGCACGAAGACCTGAGCTTGGGCCAATTTCGGGCACCGGATGGCTCGCCGCAGGATAGGCACGGGAAGTGATCGGACTATGTTCGAACCCCGTCGGCCACCGCCCCGCTCCCGGCGGATGGGGCACCCGGGATCGAGAGATGCAGCCAGCGGCCGGCCGGTCAGGCCCACAATCACGGCTTCGTCGCTATGACGAGTTCCGTGTCGCCGGGCCAGTCCCAGAAGAGACCTTCAGGCGAGCGCTCGGACAAGAGACCGCGTAGGTCGGCCTCGAAGTCGGCGAGACGGTAGCCGAACAACCGCGGCGCCGCCCATGACATTGAGAAGTAGTTCGCTACGACAGTATCAATGTCCCTGATCAGGTCCTGTCTTCCGGGGGCGTAGACGGTGCGCGAGCCTCGAAAACGAGTCTCCAGCAAAGTGTCTTCGAACCTCGCCGGTTGGCCCTCGCGGAACGCTGCGAGGTACTGGCGGGTGGACTCGCCGAGGTATTCGATGACGAGCTCGCGTACCTCGTCATGCGGGATCCTCGGGTATGGCGGGCCCACAGGTCGCGGCCTCGGGCTGACCTCGTGGGAGACAAGGACGAGCGAGCCCTCCGGCTCGAGCAAGTCGTAGACTACGTCGGCCACCTGGTGCCGACGCACCCGGTGGAACGACTGAGCGAACGTGACCACGCGACATGGGCCGATGTCCAGCTGGGGGATGTCTTCTGCCATTCCCTCGAGCCAGCGCACGTTCTCGATGCGCGCGTCCGCGCAGCGCCGCCGGCCCGTCTCCAGCATGCCGATCTCAGGATCGAGCGCGACGACGAAATCGAACAAGCCGGCAAGCTCCAACTCGAGCACTCCGGGTCCGCATCCCACATCGAGGAGTTGTCCAGCGCCGTCTAGGGCGAGCTCGCGGGCCAGGGTGGTGGCCAGCTCGCGCGAGTAGGAGGGGCGACCGGTTGCGTAGTGCTAGGCCGTGCCCCGAAACGCCTGCGGGTCGAACTCCATGTCTTGACTCTGGCACGTCACCGCCCCGCTCCCGGCGGTATGGGGCAGGCTGATCGTGCCGGTAGTACAGCCTGTGTGAGACGCGGTCGTGACGCACGAGGATTCCAGCGGCGAGCGACCCCATAGAGCTGCTCGACGGCGACCCCTGGGCCAGGGCGCACTGGCTGGCGGAGCGCTGAGGGCTGGATGCCGCGGCGATCTGGGAGTGGAGCGTCGTGGAGCGGGTGACGAGCGGGATGCGGTGCACCCGCTCGACGAGGATCAGGCCTTGAACTGCGCTTGCTAGCTCGTGCTGCTCGTCAAACCAGAGACGTGGCCGAGGTACCGACGCCGACGGGTCGCCTCCCCGCGTCGATGGGTGGGGAAGAGCCCGTTGAAGGGAATCCCCGCACGATCAACCACACCGCGAGGACCATCTCGTTCACGCCGATCGGCAGATTCAGCACGACCTGAACCGTCGACATGTAGCCGGTCGCCTGGAAGAGGACGAGCAACGCCGCGACCAGGCCGAGCGCCGTCCCCGCCAGGCCCCAGCCCGACAGCCACCGCGGGATGAGCTGTGACCGGTAGAAGAGCCAGTAGTACATCGTGGCGCCGACGTAGAAGGCGATGACGCCGGCGAGGCTTGTTTGGTCGCGGAGGTCCCGCAGCAGCGAACCGGCAACTTGGAAGGACGAGGAAGCGGGATCTCGCGCCCCCGAGAAGGCCTGGCTCAGGCTCACCAGTAACAGCACCGCAACAGCCCCGATGAGATAGAGCACCCCCTCCATGACGCGGAAGGCGACGGAGCCGAGGGCGAGACCGTTGCCACGGCTCTTCAGGACCGGGTAGAGCGAGATGGCGATGCCCGCACTCGCGCAACCTGCGACGATCTCGAAGAGAGCGCCGGCGATCACCCGGTCCTGGTCGCCGAAGATCCTGACGAGGTAGTCCGAGCTGTTCAGGATCGGGTTGAGGAGTCCCGTGGACAGCAGGCTCGCTGCGGTGGCGGCGATGAACAGCGTGCCCGCGACCCGTGCGGCGAGCTTGTCTGATCTCATACCCGCTCCACCCTCACGACACGACGCTGGCGCAAAGCCTCACGTAGTCAAGATTGATCACCCGTACCGGCTGCACGCCAGGGTCCAACGGCACTTTCGTGCCGCTTGCAGGAGGCGGCACCCGATCTCTGCAAGCGGGCGGAACCCACGTGGTCACCGCTGGTGCCGTGGAGCGGAGGCTCGCGCCGACTCGTAGGAGCCGGGCTACCAGTCGCGGTTTGTCCGCTCAGATCAGCGTCTGCGCCGACCCCGGCGTCGGCAGTGGCTCACCCGTCCATCGGAGCGCGTAACGAGACGGCTATCCACGCTCTGCGGGGTTGGAGCAAGCCCCTCAGGGTCACTGAGCGACCGGACAAGATATAGGTGCCCTAATCAGCCAAAACGTTGTGATTTTGGCAACGGAGGGAGTGGAGCTGATCGGACACTTCGCGAACCGCCCGCACACCCTAGTTGTACAGGGAATTCTTGACCTCGCCGACGAGTTCACGCGTGCTGTGGTCTAGTCCTGTTCACGCCACGTCGTGCCTGAGCAGCGCCCGGTGACTCTCGACCGGCCCGGGTAGCGGCCGAACTCGCACGATTTCTCCTTCGATCTCAACTACCTGGGCAACGGCCCGGGTCGATCCCTCACCGACAACGATCCACGCTCCCTCTCGGATAAAAGCCGGATCGCGGGCCTCGTCGAGAAAGCTCCATGGCAGACCGGACTCGTCCTCGCTGTTCAGATCGACCACGAGGTCGACATCGAATTCTCTAGTCACGGCTGCCTCCCTTCTCGCTGGTGGTGACGATTGCTGATCCTCCTATGTTCGCACGATTGGAGTCCCTCTACGAGAGCGTCGAGGTCTCCATGGGCGAGGGTGACGTGCGGACGCCGGAACGTTGGGACGATCTCGATACCGCTCCGCTCGAGTTCAGACCTCTCGATGACGACAACCTCCTCGAACCGCTCTAGCTTCGTCTCACAGATGGCGTCGATCTCGGCTTCGTCGTGGGCGGCGAACGCCGAGACGCCGTACTTGCCCCAGGCTGTGTACCGTCGGTGAAACCGCAGTGCATCAGTGCGGAGGATGTCGGACCTAAGTTCGTCGCCGCGCACAACAAGCAGCACCGCAGCATCGATGGCCGAGAGACGGACGCGGGGCGTTGCCTCAGCCATATCAGCAGGATATTGATTGGGTGTTCGCTCTACCGGCGCCGCGGCCTCCGACGTGGGGAGGCTGCCAATCAGAAGGCGCCAACATGCGAGGCGAACGGGCGAGCCCGCCAGTGGCCGTTGTCACTTGGCGTTGCTCGATCGACCTGATAGGCATCGATCATGGAGTCGGCTCAGCTTCAGCAGCACATGGACAACATGTTCGATCAGGCCCTCGTCTTTCACGGGTTCACGGAGTACATGCGCGACTACGAGCTGTTTGTGTTCTGCACGGCCGATCCGCGCACCGGTATCGAGCCTGAGCACGTTCGCTTCGTGTTCAAACTCTGCGTGCTCGCCGAGGTCACCTCGGCAGTCCCCGAGTCCGTATGGCAGCGCTCTCTCGACGACCGGCTGATCGACTACGAGACCGGCAAGGATTTGGAGGGCTACGTCTGGGGCGTCAAGTGGCAGGTGCTGTATCCCGGCGGGCGCATCGTCGCAGACTCCGCATTGGCTGATCGCTGGTCTCGTGCACTGGGCGTGGACTTCCACGAGGTCGAGATCGGAACCAATGGCCACAACCTCCGACTGGTGTTTTCGGATCTGTCAGCAAACGTGGTTGAACCGGGGTACGCCCCTTTCACTGTCCCGCCGAATGGGCCACATTTCAAGATTCCCTTGGGTTGAAGCCGGTTCGCGCTTGACCGATTAGGTGGGTCCAGGGCGCTCACCCGGAACTCGGGCTTCTAACTGCGGGAACGTTGTGTTATCCACAACGGCGTGGAGATAAGCGGACGATTCGCGAACCGACGCCCCACTCCTCCTGTGCAGGCAATTCTTGATCTTGCGGCCTCCGTGCTGAGCTAGTCCCGTAGCCCGAGCTGCGATCTCAGCATTGTGAGTGCGGTGGGAACATGTGAGCTGTGTCTGCCGCTGAACGGTATGTGCGCGGGCTCTCGGAGCTTTGGCACTAGAAGGAACGGCATACTCTCCACATGGCGTTGGAGGAACAGTTTCCCGACGAGGGCACAGTGAGCATTGAATGGCATGTCTTGGAGATTGACGGACAGCGACGACTTTCATGGTCGATCACAAGCAATCCGCAGCTCGATCCGAAGCTCGCCGTGGCATTGCTCTCCGACGTAGCCGCCGAAGTCGAGATTGACATCGCCCAGTAGCTGAGTCACCGTCGTGGTGGCCGGCAGCCCGTAACCAGCGCCTAGGCGTTCCAGCTCAGGGCCTCGATCTCGCTAGCGAACTCGTCGAGCTGCGCGCCGGCACCGAGTTGCAGCACCGCTTCAAACCGCCACTCCGGAGGTTGCGGCCGACGAAGCCGGACGATGCACACGACTGTGCCCACTCCGTCGTGCTGGCACGACAGTTCAAGCTGACCTTCGAGGCTTGAGAACTCCTTCGTGCCTTCGAATCCCTGCCACGCGTCTGCAACTTCACGCACAAATGTGGCCAGCCCGTTCCCGATGTCCCACACGTCAGTTGTGACTGTGCCCTCGGGCACAGCGAGCGTGGCGCGGTACGCCCAGACGCCATCGCTGTCCGGTTGGCGGTCAGTTCCGAGGGTGAGTTTCCGGCCGGCGATGTCGATCAGCGTTGTTTCCGCCATACTGGCAAGCATTGCCGCTGCGACACTGTCGTTGTGCCAGTTCTGAGGGTGATCGCAGCCCTCGACAACTGAGCGGTCAACCGCGAACCGTGCTGAGCAGGCTGAACGTTGTCGAATCGACAACGGAGTGGAGGTGAGCGGACTCGAACCGCCGACTTCCCGTTGCGAACGTGTTTGGGGCGGACTCGACTCGGCGGGTTGGCTTTCGAGCCATTTCACCGTCCGGCTGAAAGCCCGAGAAGAACTAGGGGGGCCACCTGATGCGATCGGAGGGGACATCGTCGTCTACTTCATGAGTGGCACCAAGGCCGGTGTCTGCTCGACCGGAGGTCGGTTTGACGATCGCATTGGACAGGGAGGTCGACCCCGACCGGCTGAGGGACTTCGTGTTCCGAGCCGTGGTCGAGGTCGGGGCCACGCTGAACACGGCGCTGGTCGTGCTCGGCGACAAGCTGGGCCTCTACAGGGCACTGGCTGGCGCAGGGCCCCTCACCCCAGACGAGCTCGCCAGCCTTACCGGGACGGCCGTGCGCTACGTCCGAGAGTGGCTCTGCGCCCAGGCAGTCGGAGGTTTCGTCGAGTACGACCCCGACTCCGCCCGCTACTTCTTACCTCACGAACAGGCCGTCGCCTTGACGGACGAAGCGAGCCCTGCCTTCCTGCCTGGCTTGTTCCAGTTCGCGTTCGGTTCTGTCATCGACTCCCGTCGCATCACCGAGGTCTCGAAGACCGGGGAGGGCGTCGGGTGGCACGAGCACGTGAGCGACGTCCACGAGCGCTGCGAACGCTTCTTCCGGCCGGCGTACGGCACCCACCTCACGACCTCTTGGCTGCCGGCGCTCGACGGCGTCGTACGCAAGCTCGAGGCCGGGGCGGTTGTCGCCGACGTAGGCTGCGGTCGCGGGGCTTCGACGGAGCTGATGGCGCAGGCGTATCCGAACTCGAGATTCTTCGGCTCCGATCAGCACGGCGAGTCCATCGATGTCGCTCGCAAGCGTGCTGAGGCCGCGGGTCTCACGGACCGGGTGACCTTTGACGTCTCGCTGGCCACAGCGTTCGGTGGCGGGCCGTACGACCTCGTGACGATGTTCGACTGCCTACGCGACATGGGCGACCCGGTGAGGGCTGCTCGTCACGTTCATGGCTCCCTGAAGCCCGGTGGCACCTGGTTGATCGTGGAGCCCGCGGCAGCCGACCGGATGGAGGAAAACATCAATCCGGTCGGGCGTGCGCACTACTGCTTCTCGATGCTGCTGTGCACGCCGTCGTCACTCTCACAGGCTGGCGGTGCCGCCCTCGGCGCCCAAGCAGGGGAGGCGAGGCTGCGGAGCTTGGTGGCGGTGGCCGGGTTCTCGTCGTTCCGGCGGGCGGCGGAGACACCTTTCAACGCCGTCTACGAAGCTCGACTCTGAGGAGCCTGGATGTCTGCCATCCCTCACAGCGCCATCGAACCCTCGATCGAACCCTCACCTGGCCGCCGCCCGTGCGGAGACGTGACCACGGCGGAAGCTTTGCGGTCGTGGGGGTCCTTCTATCGCGACGACCCGTTCAGCCTCTTCGCAGAGTTGCGTGAACTCGGTCCGGTCCACCCTGTGAGGTTGTCCGACGGGCACGAAGCATGGCTGGTCGTTCGCCACGACGAAGCGATGGCGGCTCTCAACGACCGCCGTCTTTCGAAGGACATGCACGCCGCCTTGGCGACAGGCTCGGCCGTCGTGGCCGAGGGACTGCCGGGACCGGAGTTCGCGCGGCACATGCTGACCGTGGACCCGCCGGACCACACGCGGCTCCGCAGGTTGGTGGCGCCAGCATTCTCGCCAAAGCGGGTCGGCGCCCTCCGTGAACCCGTGCAGGCCATCGCCGACGACCTGCTCGACGACATCGCTGCCGCTGGACCCGACGAGCAGGTGGACCTTGTCTCGACCTTCGCGTTCCCGCTTCCGTTCGCAGTCATCTGTGAGCTCCTCGGTGTGCCCCGGCCGGATCGGACCGAACTCGGAGGCGCGTTCACGAAACTGCTCGTGCCGACCGCCACAGAGGAGGAGTACGCGGCGGCCAAGGAGGCCTCGGATGCCGTGGTGACGATGCTGGCCGAGCTTGTCGCCCACAAGCAGCGTGCTCCAGGTGACGATCTCGTGAGTGACTTGGTGAGCTCCCGTGATGGCGCCGAGCGGCTCACCGGCCAGGAACTGCTCTCGACAGTGTTTCAGCTTATGGTCGCTGGTCACGACACGACTGCGAGCCTTATTGGCAACAGCATCGTCGCCCTCTTCCGCCACCCGATGCAGCTTGCGGAGTTGCGCCTCGATCCTCTGATGATCCCTGCCGCCATCGAGGAGCTGCTGCGTTACGACGCGCCGGTGCCGCATTCCACGTTCCGCTACACGGTCGAACCAGTCACCATCGCCGGGGTAACCATCGAGGCAGGGTCGCAGGTCATCATCTGCCTGGCGGCCGCGAATCGCGACGCTGACAGGTACCCGAAGGCCGAAGAGGTCGACATCGATCGCGAGGCGACCCGCCACCTGGCGTTTGGCCACGGCGTGCATCACTGCCTCGGCGCTCCGCTGGCGCGCCTCGAGGGTCACATCGCCCTCGCTTCACTGCTTCGCCGCTTTCCGAGGCTCGCCCTGGCGGTACCACTTGGCGACCTGCACTGGGGGCACGGGGACGGCCTCGTCCTCCGCGGCCTGTCCGAGCTTCCCGTCATCCCGGGACCCGCCCTGCCTCGGGCAACCGCGAGAGCGGTTGGGGCGCCGCTTCCTCCGAAGGGATCAGCATCATGACCGACGCGCTGGCCACCACGCCCACGACCGATCAGTGGCGTTTAGTCGACGAGGGTTGGGGGAGGCGAGCCGTTGACTTCGCCACGCTCTGCGAGCCCACTAACTGCCGCGAGTACGTCGCGATGCACCGGTGCCTCGGCTTGAGG
The DNA here is from genome assembly GCA_052146895.1 of Acidimicrobiales bacterium. GTDB lineage: Bacteria > Actinomycetota > Acidimicrobiia > Acidimicrobiales > Bog-793 > Palsa-601. The sequence continues at coordinate 8,454 of JBKQLZ010000090.1, read as the reverse complement.
ACCGGTGACCGGCTGCTCGACATGGCTTGCGGTTCCGGCCTCGCCCTCGAGCTGGCGGGGCTGCTCGGCGCCCATTGCGCCGGCATCGACGCCTCGCCCCGGCTCCTCGCCGTCGCGGAGGACCGCAATCCGGACGCCGACCTTCGCGTCGGCGACATGAACGCCCTTCCCTGGGAGGACAGCTCGTTCGACGTCGTCACGAGTTTCCGGGGCATCTGGGGCACGACGCCTGGTGCGGTGCTCGAAGCCAACCGGGTCCTCGCTCCAGGCGGCCGCCTCGGGATCACGGTGTGGGGTCACATCAAGGCCTCGCCTGGTGCGTGGGCGTTCGTTCCCTTCACTCTTGCCAACGAAAGCAAGCTCGAGAACCAAGCGGCAATGGTCGCTCTCGGCCGCCCCGGAGCAGGCGAGAAGCTCCTGGCGGAGGCGGGCTTCACGGAGATCGAGCGGCTCGAGGTGCCCTTCGTGTTCGAGTTCGCCGACCCTGAAGTCTACGCCCGCGGTCTCGCGTCGACGGGACCGGCATTCGAAGCCATTCAGGCCGTGGGAGAAGCCGCATTCTTCCAGGCAGCGATCGATCTCAGCCGAGAAAAGGTTCGCGAAGGCCTTCCTCTGCGCGCCCAAATAGCGCTCGTCGGATACGTCGCGACGAAGCCCGCTACTCGGCCGCCCGGCCGCGGTAACTCGCCAGCCTCCGAAGCTGCACCGACCACCTCCGGTTACCTCAGGGAGGCACAGCACACCGCAGAAGTAGAGCGGATCTTTCAGGCCGACCTGAAGGCTCTCGGCTATGTCATGAACGCTTCGCGCCTTTGGTCGCACCTTCCCGCACTTCTAAACACTTTCCGCGATCTCATGGACGGGTTGACCCAGGCGAGCGGCCTGACCCTCGGGCAACGCAGTGTGCTCGTCACGACGACTGCGTCCAACTTGGGCGACTCGTACTGCTCGATGGCATGGGGGAAGAAGCTCGCGGACGCAACGACACCCGAGGTGGCCGCCGCTCTTATCGGTGGCGACTCGGGTGGCCTCGACGGCACGGGGCGGGCACTCGCCAGCTGGGCCCGGCTCGTCGTGAAGGAGCCCAACGGCATCACTGCTGACAACGTCCAGTCGTTGCGCGAGGCCGGGTTCAGCGACGAGCAGATCTTCGCTATCACGGCGTTCGTGGCTTTCCGCTTGGCCTTCTCCACCGTGAACGACGCCCTCGGAGCGGTTCCCGACGACGAGCTGCAGGCATCTCTTCCCGAGCCGTTGCGCTCGGCCGTCACCTTCGGACGTCTCTTCCCCGAGACACACCACGACGAACAGATCTCCGGGAAACACCCGGACGACACGACAGCAAGGAGCTGATCACATGACTGCCACACATACCCCTGTCAACAACGGCGTCAACGTCGAGGCCCTCCTCGGCGCCCGCGTCGCCCTCACAGATGCGCCCGCCGCGGCCAAGTTCACTTGGCGGGCAAGCTGCGAATGGCAGAACGGAACCCACAGCCGTTCGACGGTGGAGGGCTTCTACGGGCTTGGCGACGAGCAGCGGCACCGCACCGCCTACTCGTTCGACGCTGACCACCCCGAGATCTTCGCCTCCGAGGACAACGGTGCCACGCCTGTCGAGCTCGTACTCGTGGCCCTCGCCAGCTGCCTCACCGCCGGAGTGGCGGCCGTTGCCCAGAATCGCGAGATCCAGCTGCGCAGTGTCACGGCCACTATCGAGGGTGGCATGGATGTCCGCGGCATCCTCGGCATGGACAGTGACATCCGCAACGGGTTCAGCGACATCAAAGTGACGTACAAGATCGACGCCGACGCCTCGGCGGACGACGTCAAGGCGCTCGTCGCCCAGTCACAGAAGCGTTCGGCCGTGTTCGACATCGTGACGAACCCCACCAACGTGAGCGTTGAGGTCGCCTGACAGGCCTGGCTGAGACGAAAGACGAAGGTCCTGCACGGGAGCTCTGGTGAAAACTACGACGGTCGTGATAGGCGGCGGGCACTGCGGGCTCGCGATGAGCCACTGCCTCTCCGAGCGCTCGATAGACCACGTCGTCCTCGAGCGAGGCGAGGTGGCCAACTCGTGGCGCACGGAGAGGTGGGACTCTCTCCGGTTGCTCACGCCCAATTGGCAGTGCCGCCTTCCCGGGCGTGCGTACTCCGGAGACGACCACGACGGCTTCATGACGATGCCCGAAGTCGTGGAGTTCATCACCGGGTACGCCAAGTTGATAGCTGCACCAGTACTCGCCGGCACCTCGGTGACCTCTGTGCGGCGGGCGGATGACGGATACGTCGTCGTCACAGACCAAGGCGAGTGGAGTTGCGCCACGGTCGTCGTGGCCACCGGCGCCTTCAACTTGCCGTGTGTGCCTTCCTTTGCCCAAGCAGTGCCGCCGGCTGTGACGCTGTTGACGCCCATGGAGTACCGCAACGCCGAGCAGCTCGGCGAGGGCGGAGTGATGGTGGTGGGTGCTTCGGCCACGGGGGTACAGATCGCCGCCGAGGTGCGGCGTTCAGGCCGCCGCGTCCTCCTCTCGGTGGGTGAGCACGTGCGAGGGCCGCGCCTTTACCGAGGCAGGGATATCCAGTGGTGGATGGAGGCGGCCGGCGTGCTGGACGAGCGTTACGACGAGGTCGATGACATCGTGAGAGCACGCCGCGTCCCCTCGATGCAGCTTGCCGGTTCGCCCGAGAAGGCAACCTTCGATCTCAACGCCCTCACAAGCCTCGGCGTCACCTTGGTGGGCCGCCTCGCCGGAGTCGATCGCGGGCGTGCTCAGTTCTCCGGTTCCCTGCGCAACATATGCGCGCTAGCGGACCTCAAACTGAGCCGACTCCTCGACAGGATCGACGACTGGGCGATGGCCAGTGGCCTCGACGGCTCGCTGCCGCCACCGGAGCGGTTCGAGCCGACAGCCGTGCCCCAATCGCCGGCCCTCGGCCTTGACCTCGGGAGCGGGGAGATCGAGACCATCATCTGGGCGACGGGTTTCCGGCCCGACTACTCGTGGCTGGACGTGGCGGTGCTGGACCGCAAGGGCCTGATTCGCCATGAAGGCGGGATTGTCGACTCGCCCGGGATGTACCTGCTCGGAAGCCCCTTTCTGCGCCGGCGGAAGTCGAGTTTCATCGGCGGCGGCGGGGTCGATGCCGAAGACCTCGCCTGCGAGGTCGAGGCTTACCTCGGCGGCAGCGTCGCTTCCCCGGATTGAGCTGGAGTCATCGCCGGTCGTCGTCGTTGTACGTTCGTTCCAAGGAAGGCGTGTGCCACTCTCTGCTATTCGGGCGGGCGAAGTAATGGAGACCGATGGTGGTCGAGGTCACAAGCGAGACCGTCATCGCGCCTCGGTGCCGGCAAGCGGCGATTCCCAAGGAGCGTCAGTCACACGCTCGCCGTAGGTCAGCTCTCTCGCAAGTAGGGGGTCCGCCAACCGCGGCGCGATTCCTCCGGGTCGGTGCCCTCTCGTCGTCGACTCTCTTACCCTCTTACGGTGGCGCTCGCGGGATGAGCGCGGGATGAGGAGAGGTTGGGCGACAATGTTTGAGCCAAGAAAGGTACCTTGACCTGCAGTTGTCGAGTGGAGGTGCTGGGACGTTATTCGAACCTCCGTGACCAGGGAGAACGCGTCGAGGCCGTGCTCGAAATGGTTCCCGCGGAGCCAAAACGGGCCAAACTTCGAACCTCGAGACAAGCTCAGCACCGACTGAGCGTGGCGGAGGTCGACGAGCTGGTCGCCAAGTACCGAGCAGGCGTGGAGATCAACGAGCTGGCGACCCAGTTCGACGTCAACCGCGACACTGTCTTCTCGATCCTGAAGCGACGACAGGTTGTGCGACGTCCTAGAGGCATTCCTCCGGAGCGCGTCGAGGAAGTAGTCAAGGCCTACGAGACAGGATCGTCGTTGGCAGTCATCGGATCCGAGCTCTCAGTCGATCCCGGCACCGTGGCCCGGACGTTGCGCAGTGCGGGTGCATCCATCCGCCCCCGCCTGGGATGGCCATCGTCTTCGAGCTGACGCGCTTGGAGCGCACTCAGCGCCGGGCCCACGACCCGCCACGGTCAGTCATGGGTCAGGCCCGACCCTCTGACCAGGCATGACGCGCAGCACGTGGAGTCGTTACACCCTCTCACTACCATCAAACATATGTTTGTTGGTGTCGAGGAGAGGCTAAACGAGAAGTCGAGCGCGCTCCGATCTAGTGTGGAGGATGCCAGCATCGCACCGCGTCGGAGGATTGCATGACGAACCCGGTTCCGTTCGAGGTAGACGACGCCATTGTCCTACTGCTGGGTGCGCCGACCAAGAGTCCGAGCCTTCAAGGTCGCCTGCCTGGCATCACTCGGCTTGAGAAACTCGTATTTCTCCTCGAGAGGGAGACGCCACTGGGACAACGAATGACCGAGCCTCCTGACTTCATCGCTCACAACTTTGGGCCCTTCTCTCAAAAGGTTTATCAAGCGATCGAAATGCTCTCGTCGGCCGGCCTCGTCACCGACTCCGCAGCGGTCGCCGCGACAGAGGAGGACTCCTGGGAGTCAGACGAGATCATCGGTGAGAATCCTGATACTCGCTATACCACTCGCGACTTTGAGCTCACTGACCGTGGGCGCCAGTACTACAAGGCCCTTCTCGGCGAGCTGCCAGACGATACCGAGGAGATAGTTTCGGAGGTCAAGAACCGCTTCGGCGGTCTTCCGCTGCGCCAGCTCATCCGATACGTCTATACGCGGCACCCGGACCTGACCGAGCGGTCGATTATCAAGGAGCAGATCCTCGGACAAGGTAGATGAGTCATGTCGCCAGCCACGTCGTGAGCCATGTCGACTCGGGGGTGGTCGCGCTCGGCGCCTTTCTTGCCCTCACCTTTGGAGCCGGTGCCTGGAGAGCCGGCTCGCTAAGGTCCGACATCGTTGAGAAATACCAGCCCCGAGTAAACCTTGCTCAGAGCGGTCTCGATGAGAAAGCGCGAGTGTCCCTCCAGCGATTGGCTGTTCGAGTCAGCTTCGCTCTTGGAGGTCTCGACGCGGACTTCAGTCCGTCAGACGCTATTGCCGATCCGGGCGAGTTGCTCGACTTGGTTGACTCAGTGGCTGGAGCGTTGAAGGCGCGAGCACGGCTCCCGAAGTACTTTCAGCGGCTTCTGTTGATCGGGCCCGTGCTGGTCGGTCTTCTCGCCGGCACCGTAGCTTCCGTAGTGGTCACCTTTGCGTACTTCTCCGGCTGGTCGCGTCTTCGAGTGATGGGTCTGATAGGGCTTTATGTCACTATCGCCCTCGTTATCGGACTGTGCTTGGCTTCGGCGACATACTTCGTCCTCCTACACCTATTCAGCAGCGCCGAAATCCTAGCTACCAAGGACGCTTGAGGACGATGGCGCTGCAGCTCAGTGAGCCAGAGGAAGCAATGGAAGCACCATTGCTAGTCTGGCTCACGCGGCGCAGGTGGATACGCAACGACACATTGGTCATTCGAGAGCTCCCTTGGCACGGTCGCCGGGTTGATGTGGCAACCCTAACCAAGACGGGGGTATCAACAGCGTACGAACTAAAGCTCCGCCACACTAGACGCGTGCTTGAACAGAGCTCACTTAACGCGCTCTCATTCGACCGCAGCTGCATAGTCACAGCATCCAGACCGTCGCAGGAGAATCTGGCCCAGGCGGAAGCGCTCGGACTGGGAATCTTGCTGATGAATCTAGCCACTGGCAGCGTCGAGCTTCTCTTGTCTCCGGTGCGTCAGGACATCGCACCGACTGTGCGTCTCCGATTGCGAAGCAAGATCGAGTCAGGTGCAGGAGATGTCTATGTTCGGTGATCGGTTCATCCATTACCTGAGCTACGGAGCGACCGATCAGCAGACGGTCGTTGCTCTGGCAGGCCGTTTTGACGGTCTCCTGGTCCCAGGAACAGTCGCCGCGTTTCAACGCGAAGGAACAGGCGGCTTCGTGTTATCCCTCTCAGCCTCACCGTCCGCCACGCTTGACTACGCAATCGATCCAAGATTTCCGCTCTTTCAACAATCGCTCAGGCGACCCAAGAAGTCCCACGAAGCTCTGGCTGGACTTCTTGGGGCCCCACATTTGATCAGATCGACTGATCCAGAACCGGAAGACTTCACCCCGGAACTGTTGCAAACGATAGCGAGGTCGTGGGCAGAGTTCAATGGCGGATACCCCAACGTAGCAAGTGGGAAGTTCGCAAAGTATGCGCGACGACTGGGAGAACCGTTGCTGCCTGTCGAAGATGCACGGTTGCCTGTTACGATCCTTCCACCGTACCTCGTCAGCCATCAACCAAATGACGCGTGGTGGACAATATCGCAAGAACTATTTCGAGAAACGGCTGAGGCAGCGGCCAATGGTACGCAGTGCACTCGGGTCATCGCCGTTAGCAACGTCGGCGTCCTGGAAAGGCATGCACTGAGCGTGACCGATGACCGACTGGCGGTTTGGGTGTCCGGATTGGACGAGCTGACCGTGCCCGTCTCGCAGCTAGCAGCTTACGGTCGGGCGATTAGATCGATTGCGTCAGAGGGTAAGGACTCGTTTGCTCTCTACGGAGGGTTCTTCAGTGTTTTACTGCAGAATGCGGGACTCGGTGGGTCGTCTCACGGCATCGGCTATGGCGAAAGCAGACAGTGGATCGAACTTCCGGAATCTGGTCCACCACCCGCCCGGTACTATGTACCCCAGTTACATCGCTATCTGCAACCGGATGAGGCGACCCGCCTGCTCGTTGCTGACAGGCGGCTTGCAGAGTGTGACTGCCCCGAGTGCAACGGCGATCCACCTAACACGCTCGAATACCATGAGCTGATGAAACACTCAGTATATTGTCGCTCCCAAGAAATCGGCGAGTGGTCGGATATCGGTCTAGGCCCGGCAGCGGCACGACTTCGCGCCGAGACAGATCTTTGGCATGAAGTCTTGACCGCCTCCGGACTGCCCAACGTTGTCACATCAGCTGCTCGCGCTAGGGCGGCGCACCTCAACACCTGGATTGAAGCGTTATCGCGCATCGAATAAGGAGGGTCACAATCGCGACAGAGGTCGGCCAGCGGACTTGCGACGACTTACCGATGCCGGAGCCAGCGTCGGATGCGTGCGAACATGCCGAGTTGGGTTGCGTCCCCCATCTCAACTCGTCCCGCTTGGGCCGGCTCACGATCCTCGTAGTACCCATGTAGCTCTCTGGCGTCACGCTCACGGCCCTCACGGATCTGCTCGTCAGTCCAAGGCCTCGCCCAGCGGACTTCGTTGTTGCGAATCCAGTAGTGAGATCGGCAAGGAAACTGCCAGTTACCTATCGACGGCGACAATGAGATCGTCGCTCCGTCGAAGGTGAGGTGCCATTTCGCCGGCTTGATCGGAGTTACCACCTTGCTGCGGCAGCCACAGGCACAAAGGTGGACGACCGTTCTATACCGGATCGAAACATAAAGCGTCTCGTCCTCGAGCTGAGCCGGTATGTCGTCTACGAACTCGTGCGTCAGCGAGTGCCTCTTCATGCGGGAATGTCCCCGCTGGCCATCTGGTTGCGAGCAACGGTGTATGTGCTGTTCAGCTCGCCCTTGGTGTCCACGTAATAGCCGAACAGCCTCTTCCACCTGATGACAGCCATGGCGGCGTTCATCATGTTGAGATCGGCGGTCTGGATATTCCACTCGTACTCGTCGTCGGCCTGATCGTCGTAAGAGATGCGCCGCTCGAGGTGGGCGAGGCTGCCGGACAGCCCGGTAGTCACCCTGAGCATGCCACGGAGGGAGTTTCCGTTGCGCTGTACACCCAGGCCGCAGTCGATGAATGGGATTCCCCAAGTCTGTAGGTGCTCGACGATCGTGCGCTTGTCGGGTCCGCTGTCGACCGCCAGGAAAACGAAGGCCATGTCCCGGAGTTCTTCGACGTTGGCTGCCGTTACACGAGTCGGGTGTGGAAAGATGTTCCGGCGCATCGGGTCATAGCGGCTGAGCAGGTAGTCCACCTTGAGAGGGCGGATGCGGAGCTCGTCTAGGGATGCCGCCCCCGGCGCGCGGAACGCGTTGTGCGCGAGCAGCAGATCGTCATCGTAGAGATGGATCTCCTCGACCGGCGTTTTGGCGACCAGGTCGAGAATGTACGCCCCGGTACCTCCGAGCCCGATGATGGCGACCTTGCCGAGCCTGAGCCTGGCTGTGACGGCGCTCAAGCCTGCCCTGCTCGTAGCCGCGTCGTGGTAGCGGAAAACGGACTCTTCCGCCGCACTCTCACGTACTGGAAAGTTGGCGTGAGTCACGCTCGGATCGATAGCTCTTGCGAAGTCTCCAAGGACGCGAACGTAGTTGCTGACCTTCATGTAATAATCCGCCGGGTGTTGACCGTTGGGCTTCCCAGACATACAGCATTGAGCGATTAGCCCGTCACCGAAGTCGTGCGGGTTACGGTCATTCACGATGGAAAGGACCTGGCCCTGGTGGG
>JBKQLZ010000089.1:0-11132 GCA_052146895.1 Acidimicrobiales bacterium | reverse complement strand
GCACCGTCTTCGACGACTCGCCCCTGCCTCAGCATCACCGGTCCGTGGTCCTCCGGCTCGGCCAAGCCGGCGGGGAGAAGTCGGACCTCGTGTTCGAAGCCAATTACTTCTCCGCTCACGTCGAAGTTCGCCGTGTGACGGCTCGGAACGAAGCGGTTGCGCTTACCAACATGGATCTCGGCTCGGTCACGCCCGAAAGCGTCGCGCAGTACGCGATCCTTCACTTCAAAGAGTTCGCGAAGGGCGCATAGGCTGGCGACTCGATGAACCGCACCGTCCTGTTCTTCGTCGGCGCAGCTCTGGTGCTCGCCGGCTGCGCGTCGAACGCGTCGACCTCGCTGACGACCGTGGCTCCGGCGTCTTCTTCGTCGCCCAGCTCCTCGGCGCCGCCAACGACTGCCAATCTCGGGCCTGACCCCCAGGTCTGGCTTTGCCGCCCTGGCGAATCGCCTGACCCCTGCACCGATGACCTGACGAGCACCGCAGTCGCGGCGAACGGATCGCGCACGATCGAGAAGGCGTCCCCTGCGGCTCATCCGAGGATCGACTGCTTCTACGTCTACCCGACCGTCTCGGCACAAACGACTGTCAACGCCAACCTGCAGATCGATCCCGCGGAGACGAGCGTCGCGCACGAGCAGGCGTCGCGCTACTCACAGGACTGCCGTGTCTTCGCTCCGATGTACCGCCAAGTCACCGTCGCAGGGCTGTTCAAGTCGTCAGGGCCCAAAGCTGGTGAGATCGCCTACGCGAGCGCGCTCGCAGCGTGGAAGGACTACTTGAAGCGTTACAACGACGGGCGAGGCTTCGTTCTCATAGGTCATTCCCAGGGCGCGTTCATCCTCGAGCAGATCATCAAGACGCAGATCGACACGAACCCGGCCTTGCGCAAGCGACTCGTCTCGGCGATCTTGCTGGGTGGCAACGTGCTCGTGCCGGTCGGCAAGGACGTCGGCGGGGACTTCCAGCACATCCCCGCCTGTCATAGCGGCTCCGAGACGGGCTGTGTCATCGCCTACTCGAGCTTCAACATCCCGCCGCCCTCGGACAGCCTCTTCGGCCGCACAACGGTCAAGGGCGACCAGGTGCTCTGCACGAACCCGGCAGCACTCGGTGGCGGCAGCGGGGTCGTTGAGCCCTATTTCCCCACGCATGTCTCTGGTGTCTTCAGCGGTATCGCAACGTTGCCCAAGGCGAGCACTCCGTGGGTGACGTTCCCCGATCTCTTCAGCGCCCAGTGCGAGGACTCGGGTGGCGCGAACTGGCTGCAGATCAGCTACGCGAGCAACGCCGGCGCCGACCGGTTCGGCCTGGACGACTCGCTCGGGGCCCAGTGGGGCCTCCACCTCTACGACGCGAACATCGCTCTCGGCAATCTCTTGACTATCGTCGCGGACCAAGCAGCTTCATACGCAAAGGGCGGGAGTGGTGCCAATGTCAACCCATAGACCCATCATCGGAACATTGGCAGCCGCGGGCGCGCTCACCGGAGCCGTCGCGGCGGCGGTCCTAGTGGCGCCAACAGCTGGGTATGGGAGCGCCCGCCCTCTCGCAAAGCCGAGCAGTGCCGAGGTCGCGCCCGCATTCAACCAGCCCGTCGGATTGGCGGTCGACGCCGGCAACGTCTGGGTGGCCAATCGCGGGGCGGACTCGGTCACGGAGATCAGCCCCAAAGGGGTTCTCATCCGGACCCTTTCGAAGGCGACCAACGGCCTCGAGTCGCCATCGGCGATCGTCGCAGATGGCGCCGATGTGTTCGTTGCGGATCGGGACGACGCGATCACCGAAGTCTCGGCATCAATGGGTACCTTCGTGCGGGAGATCAAGGGCCGCGGCAACGACCTCCGCGATCCAAGCGCGATGGTGGTATCGAAAGGTGATCTGTGGGTAACCGATGCCAAGGGCAACTCGGTCACCGAGCTCGAAGCAAGCACCGGACATCTTGTCCGGGTCGTCGCGAACGAGAAGGGCTCACTTAGCCGCTTCGACGATCCCGTGGCGATCACCTCGGCGGGCACCGACCTCTGGGTCGCGAACTTCGCCGGCAATTCCGTCACCGAGATCGACGCCACCTCGGGAGCAGTCTTGAAGACTCTCTCCAAGACTCAGTACGGGTTCTCAGCCCCGGCGGGGATCGCCTATGACGGCACGAATCTCTGGGTCACCGACAGTGGAGCGAATCAAGTCACCGAGCTCAAGGCCACCACGGGAGCATTTGTCCAAATCCTGACGAACACGAGCCACAACGCGAACTACGGGTTCTGGTCGCCCGCGAGCGTGATGGCAGCGAAGGGTGTCGTCTACGTTGCCAGCCCACCTGGCTCGAGCCCGATGATCACCCAGATCGATACCTCGAGCGGCGATTCGAACTGGATGATGTGCAACACGAACTACCTCTTCCACTTTGCCAACCCCTCTGCGTTCGCGCTCGACGGGAACGACCTGTGGGTCGCGAACGAGGCGAACAACACGTTGACCGAGATGAATGCCAAGACAGGGGTGCTGGTCACAGACGTTGAGTAGCCCTCGGCAAAAGCACACCCAGGGCGTATCGTGACGACATGGCCCTCATCGAGAAGACGGTTGACCCCGACGAGCTAGGTCTCGACCCTCGTCGCCTCGACCGGATCGACGAGCACTTCGCTCGCTACGTCGAAGCCGAGAAGCTCCCAGGATTCGCTGTCCTCGTGAGCCGGGCAGGAGAGGTCGTCCATTTCACGACCCACGGTTCGCGCGACATCGCAGCCGGTCTGCCTGTCGAGGCTGACACGGTTTACCGCATCTATTCCATGACCAAGCCGATCACGTCGGTGGCGGCGATGATGCTGTACGAGGAGGGCCGTTTCGACCTGAGCGACCCGGTGTCGAAGTACCTTCCGGAGTTCTCGGACTTGCGCGTCTTCGCCGGCGGCTCGTCCATGAGCCCGATCACGAGACCGGCTTCGGAGCCGTTACGCGTCTGGCACCTGCTCACTCACACCTCGGGATTGACCTATGGATTCCTGTTCAACCACCCAGTCGATGCGATGTACCGGTCGGCAGGTTTCGAGTGGGGTGTCCCGCAAGGAGCGGACCTCGAAGAGTGCTGTTCGATCTGGGCCCGCCTGCCGCTCATGTTCGAGCCGGGGTCGAGCTGGAACTACTCACACAGCACCGACGTAGTCGGGCGCCTCATCGAAGTGATCTCAGGGCAAGCGCTCGACGAGTTCTTCGACGACCGCATCTTCAGCCAGCTCGGAATGGACGAGACGGGCTTCTACGCCCGCGAGGACCAGGTCGACCGGCTCGCCACTTTGTACCTCCCGGACGCGACCTCCGGTCGCGCGACGCCGAACGACCGAATGGGTCAGCTCGCGACGAGGGCGCCTCGGATGCTCGGCGGCGGCGGCGGCCTCGTCTCGACGATCGGCGACTACCACCGATTCACCCAGATGCTCTTGAACGGCGGCGAGATCGACGGCGTCCGCCTGCTCGGTCCGCGGACGCTCGACTACATGACTCGCAATCACCTGCCAGGAGACCACGACATCGTCTACTTCGGCCACCCGATCGGGGGAGAGGCAGAGGAGGGAGTCGGGTTCGGGCTGGGTTTCTCGGTCGTGATCAACGCGGCAGCGATGAAGGTGCCAGCGAGCGAGGGCGAGTACGCCTGGGGTGGTGCAGCCAGCACGGCGTTCTGGGTCGATCCGCTCGAGGAGCTGACCGTGATCTTCATGACGCAGCTGCTTCCCTCGACTACGTACCCGATCCGCCGCGAACTGCGGCGCCTCGTGTACCAGTCACTCGTCGACTGACGAGATGATCGCTCAGGCTCAGACCGACCGTCACGAAAGGGCGAGGCGATGCACGGCCACCGAATCGAAGTGATCTCCGTCCCGGTCAGCAACCCGGACGTGGCAAAGGCCTTCTACGTCGACAAGCTCGGCATGGAAGTGGTGATGGACAACGAGTTCGGTGCCGGGATGCGGTGGGTCATGCTCCGCCCTCCCGGTGGGGAGACTGCCGTCACTTTGGTCACCTGGTTCGACACGATGGTGCCGGGATCGCTCAAGGGGACGGTCCTGGCGGTGCCGGACATCGAGGAAGCTGTCGCGGAACTGCGCGCGAGCGGCCTGCTCGAGGAAGACGAGGCGATCGAGTCGGCGCCGTGGGGCAGGTGGGTCACCATCGAGGACCCGGACGGCAACAGCTGGGTTGTCCAGGAGAACAGTGCGGAGTTGCCCGACTTCAGCTCCTGACATGCCGCTACTTGCGACGGCTCCCGTGCGAAGCTCGTAGGGCCGAGAGCGCAACGGAGCGAGCGGGTTGAAAGGGATGCTGGCGATGAAGGACGAGCGGGGCCACCACAGACAGAGCGCGGCTCGGGTGTTTGCTACGCGGCTGCTTGCCGTCCTGGCAGTGAGCACCGCGTCGGCCACGCTTCTGGCGACGTGCGCCGGCGCAGGGTCGATCCCGTCATCGTCGAAGGCCCCGTCGGGCACTCTCGCATGCACCAACTCGACGGAGCTCGCCAAGTGGCCGAACAGCCGCCTCGCGATGATGACCATCGCGGTGCCGGTTGAGGAGACCTCGACGGGCGACGTGACGACGGAGGTGAGTGATGGCGCCGGCGGAGTCCTGCTCTTCGGCGCTACGGCGCCCACCAATCTCGGCTCGGACCTCAAGTCCCTCAAGGCTCGCGTGCCCGGCAACCTCGGGCTGCTCGTGATGACCGATGAGGAGGGGGGCGGGGTGCAGCGCATGGCCAACCTCGTGGGCTCCCTGCCATGGGCTTCTTGGATGGGCCACTACTGGACGGCCGCACACATCGAGAGTGCAGCCACCGCCGTCGCCAAGAAGATGGCGGCTGCCAACGTAAACATGGATCTCGCTCCTGTCGTCGACGTCGACGGCACGAACGCACCCCCGAGCGCGACCGATCCTGACGGTTGGCGGTCGTTCAGCGGACACACGCCTATAGTCGTCCAGGACGGTTTGGCGTTCATGAACGGTCTCAGGTCGGGCGGCGTCATCCCGGTCCTCAAGCACTTCCCCGGGCTCGGCGGGGTGAGCGGCAACACCGACGACGGGCCTGCCCACACCCTGCCCTGGTCCAAGCTTGAGAAGGTCGCGCTCCCGCCATTCATCAAAGGCATCAAGGACGGCGCTCTGGCCATCATGGTCTCGAACGCCACGGTGCCCGGGCTCGCTTCCTACCCCGCCAGCCTGTCGCCTGCGGCTATCGGCAGGGAGCTCGAGACGACCCTCGGATTTCACGGCCTGGTATTGACCGACTCCCTCACGGCCGGCGCGATCTCAGGAGCGGGGTTCACGCTTCCGGAAGCCGCCGCCCAGGCGCTCATCGCCGGGGCGGACATGGTCCTGTTCGGGCCCACCATCAGTCCGAGCGTCACCGAGTCCGACACGTCTCAGATGCAATCGGCGATCGTCGAAGCCGTGGCGAACGGCCACCTCCCTCGCCCGCGGCTGATCGCCGCGGCGGCCGCGGTTCTCGGGGTGCGAGACGTGAAGCTCTGCCACTGAGAGAGCTCCCGCGCGGTTGCCACATTGCGCCTGCTGTCGGGGCGCCGCAGCGGGCATCGGCTCGAGTTGCCTGTGCCGTATCGTCGCGTGAGTGGAGCTTCCCGATGACCTGCGCGCCGGCCTCGAAGTTGCCCTGAACGAGGCCGACTTTTGCGATATCCGGATCAACGAGCGGATCGGTGAGGTCCAGCTCCTCTTCGTGGTGCTGACGCTGCCAGAGATCGGTCCCGAGCCAGAAGACCGCCGGACCGTGCTGTTGTGCGAGGGTGTCTCCAGAATCGTTGCATCCCTCCGACATGGCCGCTGGGACGACGAATCGTCCCCGATCGAAGAGCTACGCCTGCAGGACCTCCCTTTGACCGTGAGGAGCTTCGGGAGCCAGCCAATCTACGGGTGGGACTTCCTGGACCTCGCGGAGTCCGGGAACTCCGCGTGGAAGAGGCCGGCGAGCATCGACTTCTCCGTCGGGCAGGGACGCGGCGAGCACTCCATCGACGTGTTCCAGGAGAGCGCCGTTGGACCTCCCAGGCACCTTGACCTACGGATCGAGTTCGACGAGCTGACGGTGACGGACGCGAGTGGCCAGTCTCTCGAGCTTGCCGAGTTCGCCGCCGGCGGTCGGCGCTGGTGGGCGGCGCTCCAGGCCGGGGATCCACGGGTCGACGGCCACGGGATCACCCGACCCGACTCGCAATCAGAGTGATTCGGAGTCGCTCGCATTGAGAGTCCGCATTAAAGGACCCTCGCGCCGTAACATCTCGGCCGTGGACAAGGGGTCAGGTGTCGTAGTGACGCCCGCCCTCGGCGAATGCCTCCATCCAACGCGATGAAGACGAGCCAGCGCCTCGTCGTGATCGTAGGTGCCGTCGCCATCGCGGCAGGCGTCGCCGTGTTGAACCTCGACAGCAAGTCGTTGCCCAGCCTCGCATCTCTCATTCCGCGGACGCTTGGAGCGTCGACGTCCGTGACAGGGGTGTCCACGTCGGGCGGGCAAGCGCCGACAAGCTTCTATCGTCCCCCGGCAGGCACGGCGCCCCTCGCGAACTTCAATTACTTCCCCGACACTCCCAGCCTCCGATTGGAGACGACTCCTGCGGGTCCGCTCAATCTCGGTGACCGTCAGAGCGCCTACTGGAAGGTGTGGTGGATAGGGACCATGCAGCAGTCGGTGTCGGTCTCGCTCGTGAGTCACAGTGACAGCGCCGACGCCACCAGCACACCCGCCAGCCTCAACGCGAGGAACCTGGACCCTCAGGCGTTCAACACGACCGCGTCTACGTACACCACCGCAGCGCCGATCGCCATCACGGGGATACCGGGCGCTCTCGGCTACTCCTGGTCTGGGGTGCTGACGCAGGGCACCAACAGCACACCGTTAACGCTCCAGTTCGCGGTGTTCAGCCGAGGTTCGGTGGCGGCGATCGTGGCTGTCACCTCGTACGGAGCGTCACCACCGTCCGACTCGACTCTCCAAGGGATATCGACCGAGGAGTTCAACCTACTTCCGGCCAGCTCCGTATCCCTCGGGCTGTTGCTCTGCGGCGTAGCGCTTGTCCTAGCTGGGCTCGCGATGGTCGTCCCTTCCGTCATCCTGCAGCGACGGCGAGGCAGAAGCCTTGCCGTCGGGGGCGCCGCATATGGCTCAGCTCAGTACCCGGTAGGCACTGGACCTTGGCCTCCCGGTCAGCCTGCTCCGTCGGGATGGGGGGAGCCTCCGCCACCCGGGTCCGGTCCGTCGGGATGGGGGGAGCCCCCGCTACCCGGGTCCGGTCCGTCGGGATGGGGGGAGCCGCAGCCCCAAACGCCACCGCCAAGCTGGCAACCGCAGTCCTCGCCTCCGCCAAGTTGGGCTCCCCCGGCCCCGCCCGCGCCCCCGCCCGCGTCCCCGCCTCCGTCTTCAACCACTGAGAGCGGGGAGACAGCCCAGTAGCGCATGCGCTTGCGCGGACGGCGCCGCTTCTACTAGACGAAAGGCATGCCGACAACGGTGATGTTCCGTGCCCGCCCGACGGCGGACAGCCCGAGACGAGCGGCGTCGCAGTCTCGGTCAGAATTTCTTACGCCCTCGGCTCGCTGATCAGCTCGTAAGGGACGCCGGCGTTCATGCCGGTGAGCTAGTCGTCGAGATCGGGCCAGGCGCCGGCGCTCTGACGCTGGCTCTCGCGCGACGCGGCGCGGACGTGCTCGCGATCGAGCTCGACCCAGCGTGGGCAGACCGCCTCCGAGCGGTTGTCAACCAGGCTGGCCACGGGCGGGTTCGAATAGTCACGGCGGACTTCTTCTCCTACGGGTTGCCAGACGAACCGTTCCGGATATTCGGCTGCATCCCCTTTGGAGCAACGACCGATATCTGCCACAGGTTGTTCGACGATCCTGGCTTGCCGCTCAGCCGGGCGGATCTGATCGTGCAGCACGAAGTCGCCGTGAAGAGAGCAAAGTCGCCACCATCGACGCTCGTCTCAACGCTTTGGGCGCCCTGGTGGGAATTCGAGGTTGGCCGCCGGATCCCGGCGCGGGAATTCAGACCGGTGCCGAAGGTCGACGGTGCCGTACTTGTCGCCACCAAGCGGGAGAGGCCCGTCCTGCCGGCCCGAGTCGCGCGTACTTACCAGCAGTTCGTCTACGCGTCGTGGCCCTTCGGCTGAGATCGCCGCGTCGTCGCTCGGACCGATCGGCGGGCTCATCCCGGCGCCTCGCCGTCCTCCCACCAGCAGAGCTCCGTGACGAGCTCTCCCCCTGCCCAGAGCTGCAGCCCGATGCCGCCGCTCAGGTGACCTCGCGACGGAGCGGAAAAGCCGAGCAGTGCGGTCCGCCGCCCCATTCGTGCCGGGGGAAGGTCGATGCGCAGCTCCAGTACGCCGCCTACCACCTCGGCGACGAGGCGTTCTTGCTGCGCCGGGTCCACAACCACGAGTCGATCCGTTCGGACCTCGAGGCGGAGCTCTGCCAGCCGCTGCTCGAGTCGCGCCACCCGGTCGCTGAGCCCTGTCGAAGCGGCATCGTCCGTCGCCAACGGCACCTGATCGTCGCCCACTGCACCGACCTCCTCGGTCTCGGCCCCGGCGGAGTCCCGGCGAGGCGATTGTCCTGTTCGAGGTCGCTGTTACGCGACCGAGGCGGTCGAGATCGCTGAATCCGGTCCCAGCTCCGGTGTCAGGATCGTGACGAGACAGCTCCAGGGCTGCCTCGATGGTACGGCGACGGTATGACAGCCAGCGTGAGCAGGAAGAACTTCCCGAACGCCCGAGTCGTAGGCGATGAGCGCCGAAATGGCCTAGGAGTCGACCGCGCGCAAGAGCTCCAGCGGGTCGATCCCGAGTCGTTCGGCTATCCGTTCCACCGACTTGAGAGTGAGGTTGCGCTCGCCCCTCTCGATTCCGCCCATGTACGTGCGATGGACACCCAACGCGTCGGCAAAGGCCTCCTGGCTGAGTTCTCGTGCCTGCCGGTACGAGCGCAAGTGCTGGCCGAGTCGTCGCTGCAGGTCTCCTTCCATTCCGCCAACATGCAACGATGCTACTTGTAAGTCTACACACCTATAGATAGCAGCGCGCTCGGCCTCAAACCTCAGTGACACCTGGCCGCGGCCAGTGGTAGGAAGGCCCGATGCAGGATCCATCGCTAGCTCCGGTGCCCGGTACCGAGCCCCAGCCCGCCGACCCTGACCGTGTCCTGTTGTTCGCACTGCAGGTCTGGAGCTACAAGCAGGGAGAGGTGGTCTCCCTCATGGTTCACCTGGGTGACCGGCTGGGCCTCTACCGCGCACTCGCGGGAGCGGGGCCATCCTCGGCGGCGGAGCTGTCGGCGCAGACGGGATTGAGCGAACGCTGGCTGCTCGAGTGGCTCCGCGGCCAGGCCGCTGCAGGGCTCCTCGAGTCGGCCGATGGCCAGAGCTTCGAGCTCACCCCCGAGGGGGCGGCCGTACTGGCAGACGAGGAAGGCAGCCTCTGGTTCGCAGCCGGGGCGTTCCAGGGCGGGGTGGCGTCGCCGGACATCGTCGACCGCCTTGCCGACGCGTTTCGCACGGGAGTAGGGCTCAGCTACGACGACCTCGGACCGTCCGCCGCACACGGTGTCGAGAGGATGCTCGCACCCTGGTCCCGCTTGGCACTCGTGCCGGTCGTCGTGCCAGCGCTCGAAGGAGTGGCGGATCGCCTGCGGCTCGGCGCCCGTGTGGTTGACGTCGGATGTGGGAGCGGTGTGGCGCTGCTCGCGCTTGCCGGTGCTTTTCCTCACTCGCAGTTCGAGGGCTACGACGTGTCCCGGCATGCCATCGACCGGGCGGAGGTCCAGCGAGCTGAGTCTGGCCTCACAAACGTCACTTTCCATCGCGCTGGCGCGGCAGACCTGCCCGCTGAGCCCACATACGACCTGATCCTGACTCTCGACTGCATCCACGACATGCCCCGCCCTGCAGAGGCGATCTCCGCCATCCGGGGCGCGATCACCGACGAGGGAACTTGGCTCATCAAGGACATCCGGTCGTCTGCCTCGTGGGAAGAGTCCCGCCGCAACCCGATGTTGGCCATGATGTACGGCACTTCTGTAGCGACATGCATGTCGTCTGCGCTGTCCGAGCCGGGAGGGGCCGGGCTCGGGACGCTCGGATTCGATCGAACGCTCGCAGAGACCATGTGCCGAGACGCCGGCTTCACGCGCTTCAGGGTCCACGACTTCGAGGATCCGGCAAATCTCTACTACGAGGTGCGTCCCTGATGCCCGACCTTGTGCTCCCGAAGGCAGGGCCCGATACGAGAGATCGAGCGCTCGAAGTCCTGCTCGGTGCGGAGCTCGACGCGATCGTGGACCTCGTCGCGTGGTCTCCTGTCGACGGCGCTTACGAGGTGGCCTCGGCTGAAGGCCATCTTCGCTTCCGCCGGTTCGCGGACGGCGCGCCCGACAGAGCTCAACCTCGTTGGTCCTACGAGGTCGAGACGCTCACCGGTCGCAACCCTGTCGAGCGACAGGACCCCTCCCACTTCGGTGACCTCGGGGCCGAGCGATCGGTCCCGCATCCTCGCAGGCGCGACAACTCCTACCCTCACGCCTTCGACCACCTGGCTCAGCTCTTCGATCATCCGTCCGCCCCTGACCTCGTGGTGTTGCATTCCGCGGCCCACTACTGGGGTGATCAGGGAGGTCACCTCGGTGAGCACGGGTCTCTCGGCATCGTGCAGGCGCGTGCCCCGTTCATCGTTGCCGGCGCCGGTGTCCGGCCGCTAGGGATGGCCGGGGAATCGTGCCGCCTCGTCGACGTCGCGCCCACGATTCTCGAGTTGCTCGGATGCCCTCCTCCGCCAGCCGCATCGCCTGCTGCCCGCCTCGTCCACCAGGACGGCGACGTGTTGAACGCGGTAGTTGCCGAGCCCGGAAGGGCCAGTCATGTCGTGGCGATGCTCCTGGACGGCACCAACCCGAACGTGTTGTACGACCTCGCTCGTCGTGGCGAAGCTCCCAACATCGCCCGCCTGATGGACCTCGGGTGCAGCTACCGCTACGGCGCGATCGCGTCGCTCCCGACTGTCACGCTGGCGAATCACACCGGGATCCTGACCGGCAGCCACCCTGGCCATCACGGCGTCCTGCACAACGCGTGGGTCGACCGTCTG
>JBKQLZ010000088.1:0-20458 GCA_052146895.1 Acidimicrobiales bacterium | reverse complement strand
ACGGAGTTCGTCTTCGAGCGCCGCAGGTTGTCGGAGGTATTCCGGGAGGCGCTGGAATGAGCGGCGCCATCATCTTCGCTCTCGTCCTCGTCTTCTTGGCCCTACGCCTTTGGTTCCGATTCCGGCGGCGGGCGAGCGGGGGCGAGCGCCGCGTGCCGATCGGAGCCGGGCCCTTCACAGGTGACGTCGCTTTGGTCGCCGCGCGGGAGGTGCGAGAGCGGATCCGAGGAAGGATCTTCCGGGTCGGGACGCTGCTCATCCTCGTGGTTGTGGCCGCGGCAATCGTGATCCCGACAACTGATCGCGGGACGCCGCAGCCGCAGCGGGTGGGCGTTGTCGGTGACCTTTCCGCTCCTTTACGGGCGACGGTCCTCGCCGCCGGCAAGAGCATCGGGACGGGCGTCAACCTCGTGCCCGAAGCGAGCCTGGCGACTGCTCGCGCCGGACTGCGCTCGGGCCGACTCGACCTTGCAATCGTCGACGCGCGGGAGATTGTCGCAGACAAGCCTGTCAGCGTGACTGACACTTCGACGACGGCCGCGCTCGTCCTCACACTTGCGAAGGTCCTCGGAGTGGCCGAAGCGGTCGAGGCCGCCCATCTCTCCGCTGCACAATCGGCGCAGCTGTCCCGCGCGAGAGCGCTTCCGGTGGCGAGTGTCCAGCCTGGGAAGGCCAAGGGGGCGGCTCAAACGACCTCGGTGATCGGTCTGATCCTCGTGTTCGTGATGCTCACCCAGTACAACGGGTGGATCTTGATAGGCGTGATGGAAGAGAAGTCGAGCCGCGTCGTGGAGGTGCTTCTCGCTGCGGTGCGACCCATCCAACTTCTCGCGGGCAAGGTGCTCGGGATCGGACTAGTGGCCCTCGCGCAAGCTTCCCTGATCGTGGTGTTCGCCCTCGTTCTTGCAAAGGCAGTGGGATCTGATCTGTTGAAAGGCACCGCTCCTGTCGTGCTCGTCAGCACGCTCGTGTGGTTGGTTCTCGGCTACGCCTTCTACTGCTGGGTGTATGCCGCCGCCGGCTCGATGGCGGAGCGCCAAGACCAGGTGCAGAGCATGGCATTTCCGCTCAGCCTTCCGATCATCGCGGGCTACATCATCTCTCTGATTACCCTCACCGCCGGTGGTCCTTCGACCTTCTTCGATGTACTCGCCTACCTTCCACCTACGGCACCTTTCGCGATGCCGGTCCTCGTCGCGTTCGGCGCCGTCACGTGGTGGGAGTTCGCCGCGTCCGCCGCGCTGAGCATCGTGTGCACCGTCGGCGTTGCGAGGCTTGCCGCCCTCATCTACAGGCGAGCCATTCTTCGCACCGGACGCCGCGTCCAGTTACGTGAAGTCATCTCACGAGCAACGAGGTAGGACAGGTTCCGCGACGACGAGACCGGCGTTGCGCGCCCCTCTCGGACAACTGCCGGGATTCATCGGTCTCGAGTCTATAGACAAGACACACGACAGTCCAGAAAATAGACGAAAGCTCAGCCTTCGTCTTCGAGCACGACTACCGGGATCTCACGCTCTGTCTTCTTCTGGTATCCGCCGTAGTTCGCGTGAGCCGCAATGAGGCGCTCCCACAGGTCAGAGCGCTCGTCGCCCTCGGCCACCCTCGCCAACATCTTGCGGGTACGACCCCTCATGGTTGCTTCGACGTGCGGGTTCGCGGCGAGGTTGAGGTACCACGTCGGGTGGCGATCGTCGCCGCCGTAGGAGGCAACGAGCACAAAGGACTCCCCGAGCTCGAGGGGGGTCGTGAGCATGTTGTGCCGGACCTTGCCACTCTTGCGTCCGGTCGTCGTCAACATGACGACGGGCATTCCCATCAGGTGGCCCGCCACCCTACCCTTCGATGCGAGAAACACCGACCGGTGAAAGTCCGTGAAACCCTTGAAGAGCATGTCTTTCGTGTTCATCGTCCCTCCGGGGTCCCCGCTTGCTCAGGCGACAAACGCGTCACGGCATGCCGGCGCTCTCGCCGGAGCTGTCCTCTTCTTCCGGCAGATCCGCCGGTTCGAGGGCCGCGACTCGCGCTGCGTCGGGAGGTGGGTCCTGCGATTCCTGCCGGCCATCGCGGACGAGAGCCGTCGGAGTGCCGTCCGAGAACCACCTCGCCTCGTGGCTCCCATATGGATCGCGATACCAGCCCTCAGGTGGCAAGTTGGATCGGCTCACACTCCAACGCTATCTGGATGCGAGACAAAGCCGGTTGGGCAAGCCGGCCGCCCCAGCCGATCGCCGAACCGTTCGATACCATAACTATCTCCGATCGGCGAAGGTAGGGTCATGGAAGTCATCAGCGAGGTGGTGGAAAAGGGCGTCGTCGAGCGCCGTTTCGACGTGAAGACCGAAGATGACACGGTGCCTGCCATCATCTGGACGCCCGAGCATGCCAGCGGACCAGTGCCGGTGATTCTCATCGGTCACGGTGGCACCCAGCACAAGCGGGCGCCGAACGTGCTGGCGCTTGGACGCCGTGCCGTGCGGCACCTCGGCTACGCAGCGGTCGCGATCGACGCTCCCGGCCACGGAGAGCGCGTCACCGACGAGACAGCTGCGAACGAGGCGCGTCGCAATCTCGAGCGCCGCATTGCGGCCGGGCCCGGCAAGGGCTCGGTCCTCGAGATGAGCCCCGAGCAGGCCGCTGCGTTCGCTGATCGCAGTGCCCGCGGTGTCATCGAGTGGCAGATGACAGTTGACGCCCTCGAGGCCGAGGAGGGCCTCATCAGTCGTATCGGCTACTGGGGCCTGTCGATGGGCACAGCGATCGGGCTGCCATTCGTGGCCTCCGAGCCACGCGTGCGCGCTGCCGTGCTCGGGTTGGCGGGGCTCTCGAACCGGCCGGGCGCTGCCGTCTTCGAGCAGGCAGCCAGGCGCTTGACGATCCCGGTGCTTTTCATGTTCCAGTGGGACGACGAGCTCATGCCCCGCCAGTCGGGCATAGATCTGTTCGACGCCCTTGGATCCTCCGACAAGACCATGCACATCCACCCGGGCGGGCACATCGCCACACCGCTCTACGAGCGCGACACCTACGAGGCCTTCTTCAAGCGGCACCTCGAGCCGAGCTGATCAGTCGAAGATGGGGCTCCGGTCCCTGCTGCGCTTCAACTCATAGAGACCATCCGTCCCACACACCAACTTGACCCCGTCCCACAAGCGCCCGGCTGCGTCACTTTTGGGCGTGGGCGTGACGACTGGGCCGAAGATCGCCATGCCATCTATGTGAATGACCGGCGTGCCGACGTCGTATCCCACGGGGTCCATGCCTTCGTGGTGCGACTTGCGGAGGGCATCGTCGTACTCGGTGCTCGTTGCGGAGCGCTTTGTACTCCTCCGACAGGTCTTCACGTCTCTCGTTCAGAACCCCGAGGGACATGACGTGCCAGCGGGTCGTGACCGGCCGTACCTTCTCGACCTCGAGCATCCAGCGCGAGCTCAGCCAGGCTCAGGGGCAGAGGGGGTCGAACCAGAAATCGATGGAACTCCGGTCGCCGTCGTTCACGGCGGCGGTCGTCGGGGCGTCGGTCTCGGGGGCATCAGGCACGGCTGTCTCCTTCGGGTGCTGTCAATGAGGTCAACGCTCATCCCGTTCGGCGTGTTCCCCGGCCCTCGTGGCGGTTTCCGTGCCGCTTCCGCTGATGGCGATCGGGGTGCTCGAGGTGATCCATCTCCTGCTGGATCTGGCGCCAGGCAGTCCGTGCCTGCTTGAGCGCGGCTGCCACCTGGCGGCCTGCCTGCTGAGCGGAGTCGGCGGCCATCTTCAGCTGCTCCCGGCTGTTGCTGCCTTGCACCATGGCGCCGAACGACCAGAGCCCGGACTCGATGAGGCGCGCCGCGCGCCGGACCTCGTTCGTCACGAGCTCATAGATTTCGTCGGTCGTCCGGCGCTCGTCCACATACCGGCTGATCGCTTGGAACTGGATCGACCACAGCCCGAGGATCGAGTGGGCTGCGATCTGCGGCTCGGGGTCGTCGGGGCTGACCCCAGCGCGCTCCGCCATCGCGTCGGCGGTGACGCGGACGAGGCGGTCCATCATGTCGCGCTGGGCGGCGCGCAACGAGGGCGTGCTGTCGACGAGGTTGGTGAACCGGCGGAACAACATCAGCTCCGAGCCGGCGACACCTTCCGGGTGCCACGACTCGCGCAGTTCTCTCAGGTCGCGGGAGAGGAGCTCGAGTGCGGCCGCGATCGGCGAGCGCGGCGGCGCTTCCGGGCCGAACGCCTGCCGAATGGAGATCGCCATCTCTTCCTCACGGTCGAGGAGGAGCGACTCTTTCGTCGGGAAATAGTTGTAGATCGTCTTCTCCGACACGCCACATGCGGCCGCGACATCGGTGACCTTGACCTCGTCGAAGCCGCTCTCGAGGAACATCGCCGTCGCCGTATCGGAGATGAGGCTGTGCATCAGGCGTTTCTTGCGGGCTCGTAGTCCTTCCGCCATCAGCTGCGTCTCGCGCGCGTCGCCTTGGTCGCCCACGTTGCCAAGTGTAGCGGACAGGAGATTGAAGGTACAGTTGCATGATGTTTCTAGTCACTATAAGTTAGTCCGGCCGGGCGCAATCCGGCCGAGCGAAAGGCACACCAGCCAATGCCTGATGTTGCAGTCGTGACACATGACCTGACCAAGCGATTCGGGGACCTCACAGCCGTCGACACCGTCAACCTCGAGGTGCCGGCTGGCACGGTGGTGGCGCTGCTCGGACCGAACGGAGCCGGCAAGACCACGATCGTCCGCATGCTCGCGACTTTGTCGGAGCCGACAAGCGGCACTGCTGAGGTCTGCGGCTACGACGTGATCCACGATGGAGACGCCGTGCGCAGCGTGATATCGCTGACGGGGCAGTTCGCCGCTCTCGAGGCCAACCTGACGGCGCGGCAGAACCTGGTGCTGATGGCTCGGCTGCGCGGGTACCGGCTCGCGTCCGCCGGTCGGGTGGCCGACGAGCTGATCGAACGTCTCGACATCGGGGAATTCCGGGACACTCTCGTGAAGTCCGTCTCCGGTGGCCAGCGGCGCCGGATCGACCTCGCCGCAAGTCTCGTCACCACTCCTCAGGTGCTGGTGCTCGACGAGCCCACGACAGGCCTCGACCCGCGCAGCCGTCAAGCGGTCTGGGCAATTATTCGCGATCTCGTCGCGGAGGGAATCACCGTGCTGCTGACGACGCAGTATCTAGAGGAGGCGGATGAGCTGGCGAACAGCGTCGTGCTGATCGACCACGGGAAGCTCGTCGCAACGGGGACCCCGTCCGACCTGAAGGCGCAGATCGGGGACCAACGAGTCGACGTCATGGCAACTGACAGCGCCGGGCTGGAGCGACTTGTCGGTCTGCTCGAACCGGCTTACGACCTGACCGTGTCAAGAGAGCGCCGGATGATCTCGATCCCGGCGCCGCGGGCCGCTGCGGACTTGAGCGCAGTCGCTGACATGCTCGCGGCGGCCGGCGCGGCGGTGGACGAGATCGCCCTCCGGCGGCCGACCCTTGACGATGCCTTCCTCGCCCTCACGGGCCAGCCGGCGAGCGCGGGGTCGTCGAGCGACGAGATCGTGGAGGTGACCGCATGACTGTCGCAACGTTGGAGCTTCTTCCTCCCCGCCCGCATCGCGCCGTCCGTTACGTCCGCGAGACGCTCCTTCTCGTGGGCCGCAGCTTGCGCACCATCCCGCAGGTGCCGGAGCGGCTGAGTGACGTCACGATCCAGCCGATCGTGTTCACGTTGCTCTTCTTGTACGTCTTCGGGTCCGCGATCCACGTGCCAGGCCTGAGCTATCAGAACTACCTGTTGCCGGGCTTGATCGGCCAAGGCATGGCGTTCGGCCTCATCGGTGCCGGCACGGCTACGGCGACCGACTTCTCGAGCGGGGTCATCGACAGGTTCCGGTCACTGCCCGTCACTCGCCTGTCGGTGATAACTGCCCAGGTGATAGGGCAGATGCTCGAGATGGTACTCGGCATGGCGTTGTACGCCAGCGTGGGGCTGGCGGCCGGTTGGCGTCCACATCTGTCGCCGGTCGGGTTCGTCGAGCTCGTGTTGCTCGTGCTGCTCGGTCTGTTCGCGTTCACATGGATGGGCGTGCTCTTCGGCATGCTCGTGCGGAGCGCCGACGCGATGCAGGGGTTGGGCTTTGCGCTCGTGTTCCCGCTGTCGTTCCTCGCCGGCACATTCGTGCCCATCGCCGGCATGAAGACCGTCCCGCGGGTGATCGGCGAGTGGGATCCTCTCTCCGCACTAGTGGCAGCAGTCCGCCAGGTCTGTCAGGGGACCTCAGCGCACGGTTCGTGGCAGCTCGAACATCCCGTGATTGCCATGATCGGATGGTGCGTGCTGATAATCGCGGTCTGCGTGCCGCTCGCGCTCCGTCGTTTCCGGAGCGTGACCGCTGCATGAACCGGTGCAATGCGCCGCGCTCTGCGTCAGTAGCGGGCGAGCTCCCGCTCGAGCTGATCGAGGCCCATTCCTCCGAGGTCGAGAGCGAAACGATGGAATTCCTTCAGGTCGAACTCCGCTCCCTTGCGCTGCGTGGCGGCCTGGCGACCGTCCAGCCAGACCTTCTCGCCGACCTTGTACGAGATCGCCTGGCCGGGCATCCCCAGATATCGGTCGACCTCTGACGCCATGAAGTCGGCCGGGAAACAGGAGCGGTCGATCACGAACGGCAATGCGAGCTCGCCGGTCCAGCGCTCACCCGGGTGGTAGCGCTCGCTTGCCGGGATCGCGAGCTCGAGGTGCATGCCGATGTCGACGATGACCCTCACAGCTCTCATCGCCTGCGCCGAGAGCATCCCGAGCTCGAAGACGGGATCGTTGAGATAGCCGAGCTCGCCCATGAGGCGCTCGGCATACAAAGCCCAGCCTTCGCCATGACCCGAGGTGAACCCGGCCAGGCGCTGAAATCGCGTCAGTTGATCCGCGACAAGACGGACCTGCGCGACTTGGAGGTGGTGCCCCGGAACACCCTCGTGGTAACAGATGGAGACCTCCCTCCACAGCGGGAAGCGCGTCTTCCCTAGCGTCGGGTACCAGGTACGCCCGGGCCGCGTGAGGTCCTCGCTCGGTCCCGTGTAGTACATGGCCGCCGCGCCGCCGGGGGGAGCGATCATCGCTTCGCAACGGCGGATCGGCTCGGCGATGTCGAAGTGGACACCGTTGAGCTCGGCGATGGTCGTGTCGATCAACTCCTGGTTCCAGCGCTGGAATTCAACGGCGCCGTCGATGACGCGTTCTGGATCGGCCTCGATCTTCTCGATCACCTCACTCAGCGACGCGCCAGGGGAGATGACTGCACAGAGGGCCGCCATGCGCTCCTCGATGCGGTAGAGCTCGGACCAGCCCCACTCATAGGTGTCCGCGAGGTCGAGGCTCGCGCCCGTGAAATAGCGCGCCGCAAGCGCGTACCGCTCCCGCCCGACGGGATCGACCGGAGTGGCTACCGGCAGGTAGTGCTCGCGCAGCCAAGCGCCGAACTCGAGGTAGGCCTTCGATGCACCGGCAGCTGCCTCCTCGAGCTCGATTGCGCTCGGCCCGCCGGTGTAGCGACGCACGAGCCCGGCGAAGAACGACGTCTCCTTGTCCTCGAGGCCGCCCCACGCGTCACACTGGGCCGCACACGCTCGCACCTGGCGCTGCGCACTCGTGAGGCCACGACCCATGCCCTCTTGCAGCGTTATGCGGAACCCTTCGAGTGCGGCTGGGACTGCTCTCAGCCGAGCAGCGGCGATCTCCCAATCTGATTCGTCCTCGAGACGCATCAGATCGAAGCTCTGCCTCACCGCGCCATGCGGACTGTGCAACACCCGAAGCGAGCGCAGGTCGTCCCCCGCGTCATGCAGCTCGAGGTTCGCGCTGAGGCGCTCGGCCATCACCTCTGCGGCGACGCGGTCGCTGTTGGTGTCTCTCGGTACTGCGCTCAGGGCGAGGAGCGCCCGGCGCTGTATCTCGGCGCGGGCGTCGGTGCCGGCCGGTGAGAGATCCGGAAGACGGTCGTCATATCCCGGGACTCCCCAGGCGGTTGCGGCGATCGGGTCGCTCGCCGCCATCTCGTCGATGAAGGCGTCGGATACTTCTCGGACAGTGGACATGACTGCAGATTAAGCGTGGTGGCGGATGTCAGACTGGCACCGATGACTGTGGGAGCTGAGATGTGCGGTTCGTGCGATCGGCGTTTTGCTCCGGTGAGAGACGCGTTTGCCTCCAACTTCACCGATCGTGGCGAGCTCGGCGCGGCTGTCTGCCTTTCCGTTGGTGGCCACACTGTCGTCGACTTGTGGAGCGGGTGGGCCGACGGCGCTCGGTCCCGCCTGTGGCAGGAGGACACACTCGTCAACGTGTTCTCGATCGGCAAAGCAGTATCGACAGTATGCGTGGCGCGACTGGTCGACCGGGGAGTCGTCGACTGGGACGATCCGGTGGCTCGGTACTGGCCCGAGTTCGGCGCTTCCGGCGACGGCAAGGACGCGATCACGCTTCGTCAAATGTTGAGCCACCAGGCGGGTCTGCCGGCAGTGCGGCATCCCCTCCCTGAAGACGCCATGTTCCGGCCCGACCTGATGGAAGCGGCGCTCGCTGCCGAGGCACCGTGGTGGGTTCCTGGGACGGCGCACGGGTATCACGTCAACACGTTTGGCTACTTGGTCGGTGGCCTCGTGCGGCGGGTCACGGGGGAGACGTTGGGCCGCCTGCTCCGCGACGAGGTGGCAGGGCCGCTCGGGGCGGATTTCCATATCGGCCTCCCTTTTGCAGAGCACGAGCGGGTGGCCGAGTTCCAGTGGCCGATCACGCCTGCCGACGGAGGAGCCGGTGCCCCGCTCGAGGGCGTGGCGCTCGAGGGTGCTGCGCTCATGTCCAACAACGCTTATCGCAACCCTGTTGGGCTGTCCGGGGCAGGAGTGATCAACACTCCCGAGTGGCGGATGGCCGAGATCCCTTCTACGAACGGCCACGCGACCGCTCGTGGCGTCGCCCGCATCTTCGAGGCTCTCACTCTGGGCGGCGCCGTCGACGGCGTGGCGCTCGTGAGCGGGGAGGCGCTGGAGGCCTGCACCGCCGAGCAGGTCTACGGGGAGGATCTGGTGTTGCAGCGGCCGTCGCGTTTCGGGATCGGCTTCCAGCTCACTCAAGCTGAGCGGCCACTCGGGCCGAACCCCGGTGCGTTCGGCCATTTCGGCGCCGGCGGGAGCCTGGGCTACGCAGATCCGGCCGCGGGTGTGGCCTTTGGCTACGTGATCAACACGCTCGGTCCTCGCTGGCAGAACCCCCGCAACCGGGCGCTCATCGACTCGATCTACGAGTCGCTCGGCTGAGCTCGGGGTGGGGACGGTCGACCGGCTCCGGTTGGGAATGTGTGCAACGCTTCGGGGATGCCGGACACGTGGGCGCGGACTCTGCGCTTTCAGCTGATTGGCATGTGCACCGCCACCGCGCTCGTCACGCTGGTGTTCTTCTATCAGTTCGGCCTCGCGACCCATCCCCGGCATGTCGGTCACGGATTGCTGGTGGCCGGTATCGCTCTCGTCATGTTGTCGCTGTACGACGCCGGGATGTATCGCGTGCTCAAGCGCGCCCACATACGGCGCGCCGGAGGATCGGATCAGCAGGGACCCGGCGTGGGCCGCGCCTGATCCTGCTCAGGAGCCTGTGCAGACGTCCGTCTTGTAGGTGATGACCACTCCTGCTTGCGAGATCTTGGACGTCCCGGTGGCTGAGGTTCGCCTCCACTCGACGGAGACTTGGTGGCCGTGCACTGCGGCCGCGCTTCCCGGGTCGGTCCAGGAGAATGAGAAGGCCGACGCCTTCGAGCCAGCCGGAGTGAACGGGACCTGTCCTGGAGGGACCAATGTGGGACCGCCTACCCAGTTGTCGATCAGGCGCCACTCGACGGGCTCGCCGGTGACAACTGCGCTGACCGTGATCGTGGCGGGATAGATCGAGACGGTGTCGGTCTGGAGCGCGCCAATCGAGGAATAGCTGGACGACGAGGTAGACACGGCCGTCTCGGTCCACCTCGACGTCTGACAGTTCACCGGCGAGTTGCCGGTACCACTCCCACCTTCGGCTGCGGCCATTGCCACGACGGGAGCGATGATGGCCGCCAAGAGAATTGTTGTAACTACGAGCACCTTCCGCATGGGCTCTCCTTCCGGGGTGCGCCAGGAGTTGACGCTCTCCTGACGCTAGGGGCGGCGAGGCTCGAGCACAACGACTCCGGCCAACGCGCACCCCCTCGCTACCATGTTCAACAAGTCATCAAGCCGAGTCTCGCAGCCGCACGGGTTGCCCTTGTCAGGCCATTCGTTTCCCGGGAGAACTCTGTGTTGACTGCACTTCTCGACGAGCATCTGGACGCAATCCGGGATCTCGTTGCCTCCCTCGATGGATCTTCGCTCTCGGGCGACCTGGCGGCGGCGCTCGCTGAGCGATTCGTGGCAGGTGAGCACGCCTGCGCAGCCGGCAAGGCCATCTGTGCTCAGCGAGTCGCCGAGACAGGTCGTTACTCCGTTGGGGGTCACAAAGACGGCGCTGATTGGCTTGCAGATCTCTCGGGCGAGACCCGCACCGGCGCTAAGGACCTACTCGATGTTGTCGGCGGGCTCGCGGACCTTCCAGGCCTGGACGAAGCCTTCCGATCTGGAGAGCTGTCGCCGCGCGAGGCTGCCGAGATCTCGCGTGCGGCAAGCCTGGACCCATCGGCCGAGTCTGAACTGCTCGATACCGCGCGCCGAGGATCTTTCGGAGAATTGCGCAACAAAGCCGACGCGGTTCGTGCCGCCGCCCGCTCGATAGAGGACGAACGAGAGCGCCACGCTCGTATTCACAAGAACCGCTCCCTGTCGACATGGACCGATCGGGAAGGTGCGTTCTCCGGCAGATTCTCGCTCACGCCCGAGGATGGGGCGGTGGTGATGGGTCGGCTCGTGTCGATCGCAGACGGATTGTTCGACGAGGCGAGACAGGCAGATCGCCAGGATCCGAGAGCGGCCTACCTCGCCGACGCACTCGTCGCACTCGCGGCCGGCGAGGCCGGCGGTTCTGAGGCGGCTGGTGGGGCTGGGGCTGGTGGGGCTAGGGCAGCCGGCGAGTCCGGTGGGGCTGGGGCAGCCGGTGAGCCCTCTGCGGTTGGCGCAGCCGGCGAGCGGGGTGGTGAGATCGACGGGGCGAATCGTGCCCGTCGCCCTGACTACATGATCATCATGCGGGTCGACCTCGATGCGTTGATCCGTGGAGCAACCGAGAGAGGAGAGGAGTGCATGATCGAAGGCACGGGACATGTGCCGGTCTCGGTCGTGCAGTCCTACCTCGACGCCGCCCAGCTCCGCTTGGTGGTCACGAAGGGGACGGACATCGCCTCGGTGTTCTCGTTCTCTCGCACGATTCCCTCGGCCCTGAGGACGGCGCTCGAGCACCGGGATCGTACGTGTGTGGTGCCCGGCTGCACGAGCACGTTCCATTTGGAGATCGACCACATCGTCGAGTTCGCCAAGGGCGGCCCGACGAGCCTTGCCAATCTCTGCCGGCTCTGTCGTTGGCACCATGGCCTCAAGACCCGCGAGCGATACAGGATCGAAGGAGGTCCCGGAGCGTGGAGGTGGGTGCCGCCGGCGCAGTCGGAGCAACACCAGGCAACGATGGGTGAGCGGCCGCCCTCACCGCCTCCGCCCTCACCGCCTCCGCCCTCACCGCCGCCGCTGTCGGGGCAACCCGAGCCCACCCCTCAACCGCGGCAGGAGCGGTTGCTGCTCTGAGTGGGCTGCGCCGAGCCGCGGCGGCCCGCACGCGCGGCGCTTGACCCGCGGGCTCGGTGGACCGGAAAGCACGGCAAGCACGGCAAGCCCGGCGCGCCCCGCGCTCAGTGATCGACGAAGCCTGCCTCCACATGCGAGCCATCACACAAGGGCTTGTTCTTCGACTGCCCGCAACGGCAGAGCGTCATGCGGTTGCGCCACTCGATCTCCTCGCCGTCCGGCCCGGAGACGACGACGCGCCCCGTGACCCAGAGCGGGCCGTCGTCTATCACGCCGATCTCGTCGGCCAGCTCCGGTTCGATGTCCTCTCCGTCGGTCTCGATCCGGTACGTGAGCGCACCCGAAGGGCACCGCTCGATCATCGCCATGACTTGCGCCCGCACGATGCTGTCGTCCGTCGCGGAACCCGATACGAGCTTCCACACATTGGTGACGCGATTCCCGCAAAAGCCGGCATGTACGCAGACCGAACGGTCATCGCGCATGACGATGCTCGTGCCGAGGACGTCTTCGACCGGGAGTCGTAGCTCTCGCTTGGACCGGTGTCTGTCGCGTCGAAGCCGACGGTGACGTGGGTCCCGTCGCAGTAGGGCTTGTTCGAGGACTGCCCGCAACGACACAACGCGTAGCGGACGGGAGCATCGAGACGCGTGGTGGTCTGCCAAGTCAAGGGCTCACCGTGCTCGGACTGAACGCGACGGCGACGCGCGAGCGGCACGGCTCCCGCCACGACGTAAGGTCCGTTCGGCGTCACCTGCACTCGTGGTTGGCGCGGCCAGCCAGCCTCGCCTGACCCGTCTGACCCGTCTGACCCGTCTGACCCGTCTGGCCCGCTCTCGCTCATGCTGTCGCTCGGGTTCGGACCGTCGCTCGGGGTCGGACCGTCGCTCGGGGTCGGACCACCGGTCGGGGTAGGGCTATCGCTCTCACTCACGCCGCCAAGGCTACGACCTACGCTTCGAGCATGAGATATGGAGCCGGACTCAATATCGGAAAGCCCATCGACGTGGTCGTAGACGAGGCAAGACGGCTCGCGGCGGACGGCGCCTCCTGCCTGAGCAGCTCGCACATCTTCGGCTACGACGCCATCACCCTCCTTGGTGTGGTGGGGCTCGCAGTCCCGGACGTCGAACTCATGACTGCGGTCGTCCCCATCTACACGCGCCACCCGATCGCGATGGCGCAGCAGGCGTTGACGGTGCAGGCGGCGACCGGTGGGCGCTTTGCTCTCGGCATCGGCCTCTCGCATCAGGTGTTGGTAGAGGCGGTGTACGGGTTGAGCTTCGATCAGCCGTTGCGGGCCATGCGTGAGTACCTCGCGATCTTGATGCCGCTGCTCCACAACGAGGCGGTGCGAGTCCGCGGAGAGACTGTGAGCGCCTCGGCAGGTCCGCTCGAGATCGAGGTGCTGGCGCCGCCTCAGGTCATCGTCGCGGCCCTCGGGTCGGCAATGCTGGAGTTGGCGGGCGAGGTCGCCGATGGGACCGCTACGTGGATGACCGGGCCGAAGACTCTCGCCGAGCACATCGTGCCGACGATCCGCACCGCGGCTGATCGTGCCGGGCGCCCGGCGCCCCGGGTGATCGCGGCGCTACCGGTCTGTGTGACCGATGAGGTGGCGGCAGCCCGGGAACGCGCAGATGAGGTGTTCTCCATCTACGGGACGCTGCCGTCGTACCGGGCGATGCTGGACCTTGAGGGCGCGGCCGGCCCTGGTGACGCAGCCATCGTCGGAGATGAGGCCGCCGTGCGGGCCGTGCTCGAGGACCTCGAAGCCGCCGGTGTGACCGACTTCTCCGCTGCGCCCATCGGCAGCCGCGAGGAAGTGCAGCGGACTAGGGCGTTGTTCCGGGACTTGGCTATCCCGGGCTGATCCCGAGCGCCATCGCGGTGATCGATCCCGACACTGACCCGACAGGGTCGCCAGCCTTCGTAGACGAGGGGTTGAGCAGCATGAACGCCGTCGTCGAGCCCTTGGTGTTCGAGACCCAGATCGCACGGGTCCCCGGCACACTTGCCACCTCGTCGAGGTCGAGCGGGCCTCGGTCGTACTCGGTGACGGGCTGAGCAGAGCTCGTAGCGAGCTCCACCCGGACGAGGCCGTAGCCAGTCACAGCAAAGGCAGTGCTGCCGGTGCAATCGAAGGCGATCGAGGAGGTGTCGCTCGCCGTATTCCACTCCTTGATTGAGTCTTCATAGCGGTGATCGATGAGCGAGAGCACGCTGACGAAAGGTGCCGGGCTGGTTAGATCCGCGCCGTGATTTCCGACGAGCGCCGGCGATCCAGTGGGAGAGATGGCGATGGCGCCGGGCAAGAGGGGATAGCGCTGGGCCTTCTCGACGCTCTCGAATCGGGGGAGCCGGATCGTGCGGACAACGCTGTGCCCGGCCAGGTTCAACTCGCTCAAGCCCGAGAACGAGGTGACGTAGCCGGTCCCGTTCGGCGCAAAAGCAACTCCCCAAGGGCCACTAGGGATCCTCTTGTCGGGGATCGTGATCGAGCGCAGCCGAGCCGGGTGGGCGAGGTTCACATCGCTGACGGTGTAGCCCGCCGGGCCGGGAAGGTCGATGGCCGCGCTCCCCGTGTGAGCAACCAGCGCATACTCACCGTTGGGCGAGATTGCCAGCCCGCTCGAATAGGGAGGCGGACCCTGCAGCTTGGTCGTCAGGATTCTCGCTTCGCCGGTGGAGGTGTTGATCGCAACGAGGGACTCGGACGCGTTCGACGAGAGGTCCGTGCCCGTCGCCACGGCGTAGAGGGTCTTCCCGTTCGGGGCGGCGGCGAGCGCCCAGATGTCGTCCAAGCCCCTCGGCAGAGGCCGGGACCACGTGAGGTGTCCCGACGGGAGGTCGATCGCCGCGACCTGGTTGGGTAGCGGTGAGGCGGCGGTGTTGTAGAAGTCGCGCACGACGTACGCCACGACGTCGGGGTCGGCAGGGGCCGCCGCGCAGGTGCGGTCGAGTACCGCAACCGGGTTGCCGTTGTTGCCGTGGTTGCCGTGGCGATTGTGGCCTGGAGTAGTGGTCGTCGGCCCCTGAGTGGGGTGCGACCCTCGTCCGCCGTGCAGGTGGGCGACGACCACGGCGGCCGTCGTGCCGAGCGCGATCGCCACGATCGCGGCTGTCGCTATCGAGGCGGTGCGGCGCCAGGTCCCGCTGGGGGTCCGTGTGAGACTGCGCACCCGGCCAGCCCGGCCAGCCCGGCCAGCCCGGCCCGCGCCACCCACCTGGCCAGCTGCATCGGCAGCGACCTTGGCCGCCGCGAGCTCGAATATCGCTTCGCGCTCGTCCGGGCTCGGCCCGGCGCCGGCGCCGGCGCCGTCGCTAGCGCCAGGAGGCATCTGCGTGCGCCGGACGAGGGTGATCAGTGCGTCGAGGTCCATGACGGTCCTAGCCCTTCATCTGGGAGGGTGTCCGTGGGTGTGTCCGTGGGTGTGTCCGTGGGTGGAGTGGAATCTGAACGAGCAGCGCCCGTCGGCCGCAGGCCAATCTCGTTCGAGAGTCGCCGCAAGGCCCGGTGGACCCGGATGTTCACTGCGTTTACCGAGCAGCCGAGAACACTCGCAGCCTCCTCACGGCTGAGCTCGTCCCAGGCGAGGAGGCGCAGCAGCTCCTCGTCGCGGCGACCAAGCTGCGCGAGAGCGTCTTCGAGGCGGATTCCCAGGTCGCCGGTCGCGCCCTCATCACGCGACCCGACGTCCGCCTGAGCTCGGGATGGCTCCTGGGCGAGCTTGGCGGCGAGCCGGGAGCGGCGAGCATCGCCCCGCCGGTGGTCTGCCACCACCCGTCGTGCCACGCCAAGCAACCAGGCGCGACTCTCGGGCGAGGCGCCGGCATCGTTGCGCCGCCGCCATGCGACGGCGAACACCTCGGCGACCACGTCCCCGATGTCGCCCCGGCCCCGGCGCCGGCTCGAGACGTATCGGTAGACGGAGTCGACGTTCTCGTCGTAAACCCGTCGAAACTCCGCCTGCTCGTCCCTCATCTCCATCCCACCTACAAGATGGCCTTCATCGCCCTGAATCTTTCACGCGGACACAGGTCCCGGGCGCTCGCGCACGGATCGTGACGAGTAGGTACGAGCGCGGGTCAGCCGGGGTACGGAGACGGGCGCGGCGGTGGCGCTGGAACCGGCGACCGTTTCTGAGGTCGCCGGGGACGGCGCCAGCGACGGGCCGCGCCGAACTCAGGACAGCGCCCGCACCACAACCGCCCGCCTAGGCAGCAGCGAGCAGATCAAACCCGACAGTCCAGCCATCGATGCGGCGTAGATCCACAGGTCGTGGAAGTGCGCGATGGCTGACGAAGCCGAGGCAGGGGCCCCGAGAATCGCCACGAGCAAGGCAATGCCGAGCGCTCCACCGATCTGTCGCGCCGTTTGGTTCACGGCCGATCCGACTGCGAAACGCTCGGCAGGCAAGCTCGACACGGCCGCCGCGCTCAGCACCGGGAACGTCAGCCCGATCCCGAGGCCCACTATCAGCGTCGCCGGGAGCCACCGGGTCAGGTACTCGGGCTGGAGGCCGACCCGCGTGGCGTACCACACCAACCCCCCGGCGAACGTCGCCGCGCCGCCGAGCAGGATCGGCCTGAAGCCGATTCGTGCCGCCAGGCGCCCAGCGGGTGCCGAGACGGCTGCCACCACGAGCGGTCCGGGAGTGACGGCGAGCCCGGCCCGCAGGATCGAGTAGTGCCAGACGCTCGTGAGGAACAAGATGTTGCCGAGCAACATCGCAAAGAAACCCATCGCGTACAACAACGTCGCCACATTCGCCACGCTGAACGACCGCGCCCGAAACAGGGCCAGGTGCAACACCGGCTCGTCATGATGGAGCGACCGGTGGACGAACGTGGCGATCAGCGCTGCCGCAGCCACGAAGGCACCGATGACCCGCCCGTCTGACCAGCCCCAGGTCGGTCCTTCGGAGATCGCGAGCACCAGCGCTGCGAGCCCGAGACTGATGAGTCCCACCCCGAGGTAATCCGGCGCAGCCTTGGACGGAGTTGGTACGGACTCGGTCAGGACGCGGCGGCCGACGAGGTACGCCAACGCCCCGACCGGCAGGTTGACGTAGAACGCCCAGCGCCAGCCACCTGCTGAGACCAGGAGCGCCCCGAGGGACGGTCCGGTCGCGACGGCAAGTGCCCCGACGCCACCCCACAACGCAACCATCTGCGAGCGCCGCTCGACTGGGACGGCACCGAGGAGCAGGCCGAGAGACGAAGGAAGCAGCGCGGCGGCGCCAGCTCCCTGGATGAGGCGTCCCGCCACGAGCAGCGGGACGGAAGGGGCCAGACCACAGAGAGCCGAGCCGAGTGTGAAGACGGCCAAGCCCGTGAAGAAGACGCGACGCCGGCCGAGGCGGTCGGCGGTGCGACCACCGGTCACCAGCAGCGAGCCGAACACGATGCTGTATCCCGTGATTACCCACGCCAGAGCTGCCTTCGACTCGAGTGGGAACGACCGCTCGAGTGCCGGGAACGCGATGTTCACGATCGACAAGTCGAGCGAGGCCATGAACGCGCCCAGGGCCGTCACGACGAACACAGCGGTCCGGCGCTGGGCCGCCAGGTCGGTCCGGTCGCTCAGGTCGGTCCGGTCGCTCAGGTCGGTCCGGTCGCTCAGGTCGGTCAGGTCGGTCAGGTCGGTCCGGTCGCTCAGGTCGGCGCCTGGGATCACTGGTGCCCCCGGGGGAAGCGCGCGCACGACGGCCTGGGCCGCTACGGCGCACGCCCTTGAATCGCTCGCCGACCCTGGCACCGCCCCGCCTCCCGCTCCCAAAGGTTCTGTCATGCAACGCACTATAGGGCCGACAGTTGCATTATGCAACCCACCCCGCTAACATCGTGCTCATGGAGCGGAAGAGCTTTGCGATGATGGACTGCTCAGTCGCCCAGTGCCTCGAAGTCGTGGGTGAGTGGTGGAGCATGTTGGTGGTGCGGGATGCGTTTCTCGGGGTTACGCGATTTGACGACTTTCAGCGTCGCCTCGGCATCTCACGCAACATCCTCCAACAGCGGCTCACCAAGCTGGTCGCTGCCGGCGTGCTCGAGCGGGCGCCTTATTCAGACCGACCGGTCAGGTACGACTACCGCCTGACCGACAAGGGCCGGGATCTCTGGCCCGTCCTGACAACGATGCGACAGTGGGGCGATCGGTACGCCGCGCCTTCCGGGCACCCGGTCGAGGTACGGCACAAGTCTTGCGGTGAGATCACCAACGCCGTGCTCGTTTGCGAGTGCTGCGGCGAGCGGATCGGCCCTCGTGACGTGACTGCGGAGCCTGGGCCAGGTAGGGATTTGCTGGTTCTGCGCTAGATAACCAAACCCACGGCTCTGTCAGTCGCCGCGCACCCCGTCGGTGAACGTTCCGTCCTCGAGTCGGGTGACCGTGCCGAGGCTCATCATCTCGGCCAGCACGTCGGCGCCGTCGGGGCGCCCTTCGAGCGAGAATTCGATCTCGCGCCATGTACCCGCCAGGTTCTCCTGACGACGAACGAAGAGCGACTCATCGACCGCCCGGCCCCATAAGCGGCCGATCATGTCGGTGCCGGCGTGGCGTGCGCCGTCGCTGCCTATCCAGGTTCGGTCACGCATCTCCGACAGAGCCGTACGCAGCCACGCGACGTGCGGGGTCTCGTCTGATCGGATGTAAGCCACGAGTTGCGCAGCTGCTCCATCACCGGCGACCAGCCTCTCGTCGCTCAGCACGGCCTCCGCCCAAGCGAAGCTGTGGAACGCTGAGATCTCGATCAGCAAGAGACCGATCATGCGAGCGACGAGCGTCTCGAGCCGGAAGTCGATGTCGTCCGGTAGCGCGCGACTGGCGAGCGCCCGGGCTTGGACCTGGGCGAGGTCGGCCGCGGTGCGAGGCCCTTGGCCGATCCCCATACGGGCGAGCATGAACTCTGTCTCGTCCGCAGAGACGGGGTTCTCGAAGGCGATGTCCCGCGCTACGAACCACATGTCCTTGTGGCCGGCCTGGTCCCCGAACCCAGCCTCGTCCCTGGCGTGCGCCTCGAAGAGCCCGCCGTCGATATGGGCGATCGCCGTCCCGGTGACGTCCTCGGCGAAACTCGCGGGGAAGTCGGGTATCGGGAGTAGCCGGAGCATGCCCCCAAAACCTTCGACCGTGCCGATGCGAGTGAGGCTGGAAATGGTCGGGCCCGGCACTCCGCTGTCAATAAGAAACTTCGACTGCTCCACACTCGGGAAACTTGCCGGCCAACGCTGGAGCGGGATGTCGAGGAGCTCCGTGCCGAAGTCGGCTTGCCGCTTGGCCTCCCACGCGTTGATCGCGGGCCAGCGGTTCTTGGTCCTGGGGGAGAAGTAGTTGCCGTCCGAGTCGAAGCCGCCATGGCACCGGACGCCGTTCGCGATCAATGGCTCTGCGATGTCGTGATCCGCCAGGAGCTCCGACTCGGTGTACTCGAGTTGGTCGCTGCACCCGACCTGATCGGTCGCTGTCGGTGGCGTCATGTCCGCGAGTCTACGGGAGCGCAGTGTGGATAGCCTCGCCGTTTGTGTCTGACCGTATGCCGGAACCTGGGGCTCGGGCTCGGGCTGGCGCTGGCGCTGGGGCTGGCGCTGACGCTGTCCCGATCCCTTACTCCGAGATCGCCCGGTTCCCGCGCCCGGGCGACACCGCGCCGGTGCACGTGGCCTTCGGCCCAGGTGATCGAGTGCTGACGTATCTGTACAGCCCTGATGGCTCGCTCGAGCGGCGGCTGTTCGTGCTCGACCTGGACGGGGAACGGGCGGGTGCCTCGGCGGAGCCGCCGCACCGTCAGGTCAACGTGGGCGCGGCAACCGTGAGCGAGGAAGGTCTCTCGCTAGAGGAGCAGCTCCGGCGCGAGCGCACGCGCGATGTCGGTCTCGGAGTCACATCAGCGACGTGGGCCGACGACGCTGATGTGCTGCTCGTCCCGCTTCCTGACGGGTTGCATGTCGTGTCGGGCCTGGCGGCGGATCCAGGCGGCGCGCGGTCACGGTTCGTGATGGGTGTTGCCGAGGGAGCTCCGCCCGTCCTCTGCCCGCGTCTCTCCCCGGACGGAACCAAGATCGCATTTGTCCAGGAAGGCGATCTCTATGTGGTGGGAACCGCACCAGGTCGGGAGGGCGAGCCCTCGCGCCGCCTAACGACCTCAGCGACTGAAGGCATCACGAATGGAATCGCCGAGTTCATCGCGCAGGAGGAGATGGATCGTTCCAATGGTTGCTGGTGGTCGCCGGATTCGAGATACCTCGCATACACCGAGGTCGACGAGCGTCACATTCCTGTGTATCGGATCGTCCACCAGGGAAGCGACGACGTCGGGCCAACCGCGCAGGAAGACCACCGGTACCCGTTCGCCGGGAAAGCGAACGCGATCGTCCGGCTGGGTGTGATCGACCTAGGGCGACACGCGGAAGCGGAAGGGGATGCGGACGGGGAAGCTCCCGGGCACTCGGCCACGGCCACGCCCGCCATACCCGCCGAACCCGCCGAACCGGCCACACCCGCCGAACACGCCGAACCGGCCACACCCGCCACGCCCGCCGAACACGCCACGCCCCCGATCACTACCTGGATGGATACAGGTGATCCCGACCAGTACCTCGCCAGGGTGCACTGGGTGTCAGGTGCTGTGGCCACCGAGTCGAGTCTGATTGCCGAGATCGAGCCTCGAGACCAGGCAAGCCTCAAGGTCGTGCGCCTAGACCCTGCGACTGGTGAGGCC
>JBKQLZ010000087.1:0-5852 GCA_052146895.1 Acidimicrobiales bacterium | reverse complement strand
CTGTCTGCGCTCTCTCCTTCTTGACTGATGGCGAGCCCGATCGACGCTGTCACGTGCACTTCCTCGCCGGCGAGGATGAACGGGGTGCTGAAGGAGCTGAGGGTGTGCTCGGCGATCTTGATCGCGTCCGTCGGAACTCGCAGTCCCTCGGACACGACGACGAATTCGTCGCCCGAGAATCGGCCGACAGTGTCGCCCCGTCGCAAGTGGGCCGCGAGCCGGGCCGCGACCGCGACCAGCACGGCGTCTCCCCGCTCATGGCCGCGCATGTCGTTGAAGAGCTTGAACCTGTCGATGTCAACGAAGAGGACGGCAACGACGGCTCCGTCGCGCGATGCCCGCGCGAGCGCTTGCCCGATCCGGTCGATCAACAGCTCCCGGTTCGGCAGCCCGGTGAGGGGATCGTGCAAGACCTCGTACTCGAGCCGCTGCTCAGCCGCCTTGCGCTCGCTGATGTCACGGGTGATGCCGTCCGCGGCGACGACTTCGCCCGAAGGGCCGAGAACGGGCTCGACGCGCTGGCTCACCCAGATCTTGGAGCCGTCCTTGCGCACGATCTCGAGGTCGTCGGCTTGCTCGGCGTGGCCGGAGAGCACTCGCTCGAGCCAGAGGTCACGATCGTCGACGTCGAGCAGGCAGTCGATCAGCTCGGGGTCGGCGTAGAGCTCGTCGGGGGTGTACCCGGTGATCGCGAGCGATGCCGGGCTCACGAATTCGAAGCGGTAGGGGGGGACGATCCTGTAGCGGAAGATGAGGTCCTGCGAGTTCTCGGCCAGCATCCGGAGCTGGTGCTCGACACCCTTCGCTCTCTCTTCGGTCTCGCGACGCTCGGTGATGTCCTGGACGACTCCGGTCAACTCCACAGGTCGGCCGCACTCGTCGGCCAACACGTCGCCCGCCTCGAACACCCATCCTTCGGTACCGTCGGGCCGCACGAACCTGTGCTCGAACTCGTAGCGGCCGACGCTCTCGATCGCCTTCTGAACCGCCGCCCGTACCTGCTCGAGATCGTCTGGATGGACCCGATCGTAGAAGTCGGCCGTCGTGAGATCGGGCCGAGCTTCGATCCCGAAGATCCGGAACGTCTCACTCGTGCATGTCAGCGGTGAGTTCGCGCCGACGCCGGCAGTCCAGCCACCGATGCGGCCTACGCGCTGCGCCCGTTCCAAGAGCGTTCTGCTGGCCTCCTGCTCACGCTCGCGCTTCTTGCGATCGGAGATGTCGTGCAGGATGGCCGACTCGCCGATGATCGAGCCATCGGCCGCGAACATGGGCGCAAGGCTCAGCGATACCTCCGTAGTCGTGCCATCGCGCGCTCGACGCGAGGTCTCGTGCTGGCTCACGCGCTCACCGGCCATGGCCAGCGCGAAGAGATGCTCGAAGTCCTTGAACTCATCTCCTTCCAAGATGTCGGAGTACGCCCGACCGAGCATCTCCTCGGCCTGATACCCGAAGAGACGCTCGGCACTCGGGTTCCAGCTGATGACGTATCCGTTGTTGTCGAGGCTGATGACGGCGTCCTCGGCGCTCTCGACGATCGAGGCGAGGCGTGACCGGAACTTCTCCGACCGCTGCCGGTCGGACAGATCGCGGGTGATGCACGTCGCGCCGATGACGCGATCGCTCCCGTCGAAGACGGGCCACATAGTCACCGATACATCGACTTCAGAGCCGTCCCGGCGGATCCGGACCGTCTCGAGGTCGTTGATGCGCTCTCCCCTCGCGAGACGGCTGATCATCATCGAGAGCTCCGAGCGCAGCTGCTCGGGCACGATCATGGCGATGTTCTGACCGATGGCTTCTCCGGCCTGGTAGCCGTAGCAGCGCTGGGCAGCAGGGTTCCAGCTCACGATCGTGCCGTCGAGCTGTTTCGAAATGATCGCGTCGGTGCTCGACTCGACGGCGGCAAGGAGCAGAGCCACCGAGAACGCTGGCGGCAGGCTGGGAACTTCCGTGCTTGCATCAAGTGACAT
This sequence comes from Acidimicrobiales bacterium, assembly GCA_052146895.1. GTDB lineage: Bacteria > Actinomycetota > Acidimicrobiia > Acidimicrobiales > Bog-793 > Palsa-601. The sequence continues at coordinate 3,879 of JBKQLZ010000087.1, read as the reverse complement.
GTCGCGCCACCACAATCAGATTTAAAGGAACCCTCGCACGGCCAGCCTACGTCAGCAGCGCCGTCCCTTGACGCGGTCCGGGAATAACATTTATTCTTGGCTTGTGGCCGCTGCCGACCCGGTGTTTGACGCGCCCGACGAGATCCGCGACGAACTGCTCGACGCGGCCGCGGCAGTCTTTGCCGAGAGGGGTTACGACGGCACCCGAATCCAAGAGGTAGTGCGCCGCGCAGGGCTGTCGACGGGGGCGGTCTACGGACGGTTCACCTCGAAGGACGAGATGCTCCGAGAGGCCGTCATCACGAGGTCAGTGCCGCACGCGCTCCGGCTGCCCGACGACGTGCACCGCGTGGCAGATCTCGTCGAGCGCATCGCGACGCGGACGACGCCGGAGTTGCGCGAGCAAGAGGCGCTCCTACTCGAGGCGTATGTCGCCGCTAGGCGCCACCCCGAGATCGCCGAGGCGATCTACGAGGCGAACCGCCGATGGAGGGAGGCAGCCCGACCCTTCGTCGACGCTGCGCTCGCCGACGGGAGCCTGGGAGAGGGCGTCGATGGGCAGTCCGTCCTGTTTCTCGTCAGGATCCTGCGCCTCGGATTGTTGTTGCACAGGGCTTCCGGCATGCCCGAGCCCGACAGCAAGTCCTGGTCCGACCTAGTAGTCCGCGTCGTCGCCTGCCTTGGTGACGCCGATCGTCCCGAAGGAGAAAGCACATGACGACGACCGACCTCCCGAGCCCGACCGTGCTCGACGAGACGTTTAAGGTCATCGAGGACCACTGCGAACGGATCTACACGTGGAATTACGAGCGGTCGCGCCCGCAACTCGTGACCTTGTACAACAAGGCGGCACAGTCGCAGTGGGCGAGCGTGACAGACCTCGACTGGTCGACTCCTGTCGACCCCGAGTCCCTCGTCAACCTGGACGCCCCGAACCTGCGGCTCATGCGGGAGGTCACGCAGATGCCGGGCTCGCCGATCGCGAGCTGGACGGACAAAGAGCTGCTGCAGCTCGGCCTCGAGATGTTCACGGCAATGCTGAGCCAGTTCATGCACGGCGAGCAAGGCGCCATGTTGACGGCCGCCAAGATCGTCGAGACGGTGCCTTGGATCGACGCCAAGTACTGCGCCGCCACCCAGACGATGGACGAGGCACGGCACACCGAGGTATTCGCCCGCTACATCGATGAGAAGGTGGGCGAGCCCTACCCGATGAACCCGAACCTCGAAGCACAGATCACCGGGCTCCTCGAGGACAGCCGGTGGGACATCGCCTACCTCGGGATGCAGATCGTCATCGAGTCGCTCGCGCTCGCCGCATTCGGTGACATGGCACGCAGGACGACCGAGCCTTTGCTCAAGAAACTTCTCCGGTACGTCATGGCTGACGAGGCTCGCCACGTCGCGTTCGGGATCCTCTCGCTCGGTGAGTACTACCAGCACCTCTCCGCAGCGGAGCTGAAGGAACGCCAGGACTTCCTCCTCGAGCACACCGTCAACGCACGCGCTCGCTCGACCACGCCCGAGATCTGGGAGCGCATGGGCGTGCAGGTGCAAGACGTCGTGCCATTCATCATGGAGGCGGCGGGCAAGATGAAGCAGAGCCCGTTCGCGCAGTTCCAGAATGGTTTCTTTGCCAAGCTCGTGCCGAACGTGCGCAAGCTCGGGCTGCTCGATGCGAACGACGGCTACCTACGTGAGCGATGGGGCGAGGCCGGCCTTCTCGAGTACGAGTTCGCTGACGCGACGAGCGAGGACTACGCCAGCTACGACGCTGTGGCCGCCGACCGGGCTTCTCAGCCCGAGCCGTCCTGATCCATCTACCGCCGCCGGCCGTCGACGTTGAGAGTGGACACGATATGACCAGAATGCTGCGCGGAGCAGCCGCGATCGTCGGAGTAGCCGACGCCGCATCGCCCACTGGCGAGCTGGACCGCCGCGGGCGCGACCTCGAGACCGCGATGGTGTTGGAGGCGCTCGACGACGCCGGGCTGACCCTCGCCGACGTCGACGGTGTCTGTCATGCGCAATCGGCGATGGCCTTTGCCGAGTATCTCGGGATCCACCCGAAGTTCACCGACTCGACGAACACAGGCGGGTCGAGCTACGAGGTTCACGCCGAGCACGCGGCGGCTGCCATCGCGGCGGGGGTCGCTGATGTGGTCGTTGGCGCCTATGCCGCAACGCCACGGAGCGATCGGCGCCAGCGCCGCGGCGGGGGCCGCTTCACGCCGAACGGCCCGATGCCGGCGGCGGAGTGGGAGTGGCCGTACAGGCTGCGGATGCCGATGGGCCCGTACGCGCTGGCGGCGAGCCGCCACATGTACGAGTTCGGCACGACCTCCGAGCAGCTTGCCGAGATCGCGGTCTCGACACGCAAGTGGGCGGCGCTCAACCCGCGGGCGAGGTACCAGGAAGAGATCACGGTCGCGGACGTGCTGGCCTCGCCATTGCAGGTCGCCCCGCTTCACCTGCTCGACTGTTGCCTCGTCACCGACGGGGCGGGAGCGTTCGTCATGACGAGCGCCGAACGGGCGAAGACGTTGCGCAAGCCGCCAGCGTATGTCCTCGGCGCCGCGACCTGCCATGACCACATGATCATCAGCCAGATGCCGGACTTGACGACGACGCCCGGGGCAGTCTCGGGTCCGTCAGCGTTCTCCATGGCAGGGATCAAGCCCGACGACGTCAGCTTGCTGATGGGCTACGACAGCTTCACCATCACGGCTCTCTTGCATCTGGAGGATCTCGGCTTCTGCGCCAAGGGCGAGGGCGGCGCATTCGTCGAGGACGGCCGGACAGCTCCAGGAGGCTCGCTCCCCATGAACACAAACGGTGGCGGCCTGTCGTACACGCATCCTGGGATGTACGGCATGTTCCTCATCGTCGAGGCGGTCCGCCAGCTGCGGGGCGAGTGCGGTCCCCGGCAGGTCGAGGGCGCCGACGTGGCCGTCGCGCACGGATCGGGCATGGTGCTCTCGTGCATGTCGACGCTCGTCCTCGGGACGCAGGCAACGCTGTGAGCGACCGCAACGTCGGCCCGGAGTCACCGGAGAGCGGGCCTTTCTGGGAGGCGACGCGCGAGCGCCGTCTCGTGCTCCAGTGGTGCACCGCCTGTGACGAGCCGATCCAGTACCCACGGTCGTTCTGCCCGAGGTGCCAGGCCCCGGGCTCATCGCTCGAGTGGCGGGACGCATCTGGTCGGGGGGTCGTGTACGCGATCGTCGTCGAGCACAAGCCCGAGGCGATGGGCGAGGACTCGCCCTACGCGATCGCCCTCGTGGACCTCGAAGAGGGAGTGAGGCTCATGACGAACATCGTCGGGCCGGACGCGGTCTCAGCGACTATCAATACAGGCGTCCGGGTCACTTGGGAGCCACTCGAAGATGGAAGGAATCTGCCGTTGTTCGAGGTGAGCACCGCCTAGGCGGTGTGACGATCGAAATAGGGGGAGCATGACGATAGAGCTGGATCTCGGACCGAAGGCGCGTGCGTTCCGCAACGAGCTACGCGAGTGGTTAGAGGCGAACCGTCCTTCGGAGCTAGAAGGTGTTGAGTCCGAACGTGCGGCGTTCGGGGACGTCCCCGGCATCGCAGAGTGGACAGAGAAGCTCTACAAGGCCGGCTATCTATGTGTCGCGTGGCCGGAGGAGTACGGCGGCCGCGGGCTGACAGGCCTCGAGGTCGTCGTCATGAATGAGGAGTTCGGGCGCGCCGGAGTACCCCGAGTGACGCGTGGCATGGGTGAGTGGCTCGTCGGGCCCTCGGTCATCGTGTGGGGCACCGAGGAGCAGAAGGCTCACTTCCTTCCCCGGATCATCGAGGGGAAGGACAGGTACTGCCAGGGTTTCTCCGAGCCTGACGCCGGATCGGACCTGG
>JBKQLZ010000086.1:0-21426 GCA_052146895.1 Acidimicrobiales bacterium | reverse complement strand
TAGTTGTTGCAGCAGTTGGTGATGGTCGCCTGCAGCCCGAACGTCTTCTGATAGGCCCTCACCGCATGGTCGGCTCCGGCCTTCGATGCGTTGTACGGGGTCTGGGGCCGGTAGGGGGTCTCCTCGGTGAACACCTCGTCAGAATCGAGGGGGAGGTCGCCGTAGACCTCACAGGTCGAGATGTGGTGGAAGCGCCCGACTCCGACCCTGCGAGCGGCGTCGCAGAGGGCTTGGGTCCCGAGGACGTTCGTCCGGAAGAAACGAGCCGGGTCCAGCACAGCCAGCGAATTGTGGCTCTCGGCCGCGAAATTCACGATGGTGTCGATTCCGTGGCTCTTGAGGGTCTCCTCGACGAGCGGTTGATCTCCTATGTCTCCGTGGACGAACGCGACGGCTCCGGCGACCTCGAGGTCAGCCAGGCTGTCCCGGTTGCCCGCATAGGTGAGAACGTCGAGGACGACGACGTCGTCGTCCGGATGGGACGTCGTCCAGTAGCGAGAGAAGTTGGAACCGATGAAGCCGGCACCGCCGGTGACCAGGAGTCGCACGTCCCGAAGGCTAATCGGCCCCGGCGGTGCCGCCGGATCGCACGTGGATGACGTCGCCTGTGTCGACGACCCGGATGCAAGCGCCGACGTCAACGAGCAATCGCCCGTGGTCGTCGACGTCGAGGGCACGCCCGATGACCTCCTCGCCTGCCAGCGTCACCCGGACCACTTCCCCGATCGTGGCACAGCGCGTCCTGTACTCGCTCCGCAGCGACGCTGTCGTTGCTGCGTCGGGCGCCCCGGCCCGCTTGGTGCTGGCACAGGAGAGCGCCTCCCACCTGCGGGCGACCGCAGCCAGCATCCGATCGGCCACCGCGTCTCGGTCGACGGCCCGGCCTGCGAGGCGATCGAGGGAGGTGGCCCGGGCAGCGATCTCGACTGCATCGGGACTGCCGTCTGGTGGGAAGCCGTCCGGCCAGTTGCAGTTGATGCCTATGCCGGCGACGAGCGCGCTCGGAAGGGCTGTCTCGGCAAGCAGGCCCGCAACCTTGCGGTGCTCGCTCCCGGCGATCAAGTCGTTCGGCCACTTGCAGTTGCAATCCACCCCGGCGACCTCCGAGCAAGCCTCGATCGCCGACAGAGCGACCACCCAGCCTGCGAGGAACCACGATTCGAGCGGCCATCGAGGCCGGAACAGGATCGAGCACAGGACCGAGCCCCCAGGGTGGTCGAGCCACCGGCGGTCGAGCCTGCCACGGCCGGCCGACTGGCGATCGGCAAGCAGGACCGTCCCTTCGGGCGCTCCCGCGGCGGCCCGGAGGAGCAGCTCGGCGTTGGTCGAGCCGATCTCGCCGACTCGTTCAGGGCTGGTGAAGGGTCGCCAAGGGAGAGGTCCCCCGAGCGCGCGGGTAGCCTGCTCGATCGAGCCCTCCCCCGCCTCGTCATGCGGGAAGTCAGCCACGGGGAGGACGATAGGCCGAGGAAGGGGAACCGTGTTCGAGAAGGTGCTCATCGCCAATCGGGGTGAGATCGCCGTTCGCGTGATTCGTACCTGCAAGGAGCTGGGGATCGCGACGGTCGCGGTCTACTCCGATCTCGATCGCGACGCCTTGCACGTCCGCCTTGCAGACGAGGCCTATGCCCTTGGTGGGCAGACCGCATCAGAGAGCTATCTCAATACCGAGGCGATCCTCGGAGCGCTTCAGCGGAGCGGGGCGGGTGCGGTTCATCCTGGCTACGGTTTCTTCTCCGAGAACGCCGCCTTCGCTCGTGCCATCGCCGAGGCCGGAGCCACCTTCATCGGGCCGCCGCCCGAGGCCATCGAGATAATGGGCGACAAGATCAGCTCACGCATCGCGGCGGAGAAGGCCGGAGTAGCGGGCGTCCCGGGGCGGAGCGAGCCCCTCACCGACCCGGCTCAGATCGTTGCCTTCGGCGAGGAGCACGGATGGCCCGTTGCCATCAAGGCAGCCTTCGGTGGCGGTGGACGCGGCATGAAAGTCGTGAGCGCCCCCAGCGAGGCAGGCGAGGCGATGGAGTCGGCTCAGCGGGAGGCACAGGCGTACTTCGGGCGGCCCGAGGTTTACCCCGAGCGGTACCTCACCTGGCCTCGCCACATCGAGATGCAGGTCTTCGCGGATCGGCACGGCGCTGCCGTGTGGCTCGGCGAGCGAGACTGCTCCTACCAGCGGCGGCACCAGAAGCTCATCGAGGAGTCACCGGCTCCGGGCTTCCCAGACGAGATCCGTCAGCAGATGGGCGAGGCGTCGGTCCGGATCTGCCACGCCTGCGGCTACGAGGGGGCCGGAACGGTCGAGTTCCTCTACGAGGACGGCGAGTTCTACTTCCTCGAAATGAACACCCGGCTGCAGGTCGAGCATCCGGTGACCGAGCTCGTGACGGGTCTCGACCTCGTCGCGCTGCAGCTGCGGATCGCGGCCGGCGAGCCGCTCGGGCTGTCGCAGGACGAGCTGTCGGCTCGTCACCGGGGGCACGCGATCGAGTGCAGGATCAACGCGGAGGACCCCTCCGGAGGTCGTTTCTTGCCGAGTCCCGGGCGCCTCTCCCGGTTCCGTCCTCCGGACGGTTTCGGTACGCGCACCGACGCCGGCTACGAGACCGGCGACACCGTCAGCCAGTTCTACGACAACCTCATGGCGAAGATCATCGTGTGGGGGGAGGACCGCGAGACAGCGCGGCGGCGGATGCTGCGCGCGCTCGGGGAAACGATCGTAGAGGGAGTCGCCACCACGATCCCTGCACACCAGGCGATCCTCGCTCACGAGGACTTCGTCGCGGGCAGGCACTCGACCCGCTGGGTCGAGGAGCGGCTGGATCTGTCCGACCTCTCGGCAGGGGCGGTCAGCCCGGTCGCCGAGGCCGCGAGCAAAGGCGACGAGCGCCGCGTGATGCGGGAGGTCGACGCCGAGGTCGACGGGAGGCGCTACCGGGTCAAGCTGTGGGTGCCCGAGGTAAGCGTGGTTGCCGGCGGCGCTGCCGGTGCTGGGTCAGCCGCCGCGGGTGGCGGGCGCCCGGCTTCTCGGGGGCGGGCATCATCGAGCGGTCCCGCCCTCAGCGCACATGGGCGCGTGGCGGTGCCAATGCAGGGCACCATCGTAAAGGTGCTGGTGCAGCAGGGCGATACCGTCGAAGCGGGCCAGACTCTTTGCGTGCTGGAGGCCATGAAGATGGAGAACCCGATCAACGCTGACCGCGCTGGGACCGTCAAGGAGCTGAAGGTGAAGCCCGGCGACGCACTCGGTGCCGGCGATGTGGTGGCGGTCCTCGAGTGAGCATTGGCGCCATCTCGGCCCTGAAGGACCGGACTCGCTCGGCGGTGGCGGCTGACGAGTCGGTGCTCGTCTCCCTTTCTCACGAGATCCACGCCCACCCTGAGCTCGGGTTCGAAGAGGAACAGTCCTCGGCCCGGTGCGCCGAGCTGCTCGCCGACGTCGGCTTCGAAGTCGAGATGGGGATCTGCGATCTCCCGACCGCCTTCTCGGCCACGGCCGGCTCCGGACCGTTCACGATCGTGATCTGCGCCGAGTACGACGCTCTTCCAGGCATCGGGCATGCCTGCGGTCACAACGTGATCGCCTCGGCCGCGATAGGTGCAGGGAGGGCTCTCGCAGCGGTCGCCGATGATCTCGGCATCACAGTTCGGGTTCTCGGGACGCCCGCGGAGGAGGGCGGTGGCGGGAAGATCCTCATGATGGAGCGGGGCGCCTTCGACGGTGTCCACGCGGCGATGATGGTGCACCCCGCGCCAGATGAGCTCGACCACATGCCGTGCCTCGCGGTCGAGCACTACGACGTCGTCTACCGCGGGAAGGAGGCCCACGCCTCGGCCTTTCCAGAGCGCGGCATCAACGCGGCTGACGCCCTCACCGTCGCCCAGGTAGCGATAGGCCTTCTCCGCCAGCATGCCGAGGAGCATGACCAGGTGCACGGGATCGTGACCTTGGGCGGCGCGGCGCCGAACATCGTGCCGGCTCTCACAATCGCCAAGTACTACGTGCGAGCCCGCTCTCTCGCCCGATTGGAGGGGTGGTCCCCGCGGGTGAAGGCCTGTTTCGAAGCGGGAGCGATGGCGACTGGTGCGTCGCTGGAGTTCGTGCCGCAGGGACCGACTTACTCCGAGTTCCACAACGACGCGGGAATGACAGCTCGATATGTGGCGAACGCCGAGGCGCTCGGGAGGGTCTTCCCCGCACCCGGCGGCCGGACGATGAGCGGCTCGACCGACATGGGCAACGTCTCGCTCGCAATCCCTTCGATCCACCCGATGCTCGGGCTCGACTGCATGCCTGCTGTGAACCACCAACCGGAGTTCACGGCGGCAGCAGCGTCGGCGAATGCGGATCAGGCCGTGGTCGACGGCGCGGCAGCGATGGCGTGGACTGTGATCGATCTCGCTTCGGACGAGACCGAACGGGATCGGCTCATGGCAAAGACGTACTCGGCTTCGTCTTAAGGAAGAGCCGCCTCAGGGAAGAGCCGCGCTCGAGGCATCGCGTGACGCGGGATGGGCCTTCGTCACCTTGCGTTGGGTGAACAACTCGAGCTGGCACTTGGGACAGGATCGCAGCTGGTCGAGGAGGTCGATCTGGCCGTCGTACACCTCGTCGATTATCTCCGCTGTCTGGTCCCACAGACCGGACATGTCAGGTCTGGGGGCGTGGACCCTGGACACCCTGCGCGGCCTGTAGTGCGCCTGATCCTTCGTGAGCAGCCAAGTGGCACCGCATGCGTTGCAGCGCCGCTCGTACAACACCTGCCTTCCGAACACCGCGGCGACGCTACTCCCGTGTCGCTACCTCGTGGGCTGGTAGACGCCGAAGACGTCGCGCAGCACGTCGGATACCTCACCGAGCGTCGCCTGCGCCTTGAGCGCCGCGCGCATCGGGACGAGAAGGTTCTGGGTCCCTCTCGCGGCCGCCCCGACCTCGGCGAGAGCTGCGTCAACCGCGTCGTTGTCACGCTTTGCTCGCAAGGCCTGCAGCCGCTCCACTTGAGCCTTCTGGAGCGCTGGGTCGATGGGGAACACGTCAGGCTCGTCGACCTCCTCGTCGACGAACTTGTTCACACCGACAAGCACCTTCTCGCCCGAGTCGAGCGCCTTCGCGTACTCATAGGCTGCCTGCTCGATCTCGTCCTGCAAGAAACCCTGCTCGATCGCAGCAACCGCGCCGCCCATCTCGTCTATCCGCTCGAGGTACTCGGTCGCGAGCCGCTCGACTTCGTCGGTCAGCCACTCCACGTAGTACGAGCCGGCCAAGGGGTCGACGGTGTCGGTGACGCCGGACTCGTAGCCGACTATCTGCTGCGTCCGGAGCGCCAGCTTGGCGGCCCTCGTCGTCGGCAGCCCGAGCGCCTCGTCGAAGCCGTTCGTGTGGAGGCTCTGCGTGCCGCCGAGGACAGCAGAGAGCGCTTGAATGCTCACACGCACGATGTTGGTCTCCGGCTGCTGCGCCGTGAGGGTCGACCCGCCGGTCTGGGTGTGGAACCGCAGCCGGGTCGATCGGTCGCTCGCAGCGTGGAAGCGGTCCGTCATGATACGCGCCCACATCCGGCGGGCCGCGCGGAACTTGGCCACTTCTTCGAAGAGGTTGTTGTGGGCGTTGAAGAAGAAGCTCAACCTGGGCGCGAACTCATCCACCTTCAGGCCGGCATCGAGCGCAGCCGACACGTATGCGATCCCGTCGGCAAGCGTGAACGCCAGCTCCTGCACGGCGGTCGAACCGGCCTCCCGGATGTGGTAGCCGGAGATCGAGATCGTGTTCCAGCCGGGTATGTGCTCGGCGCAATAGGCGAACGTGTCCGTGACGAGCCTCATCGACTGCCGGGGAGGGTAGATGTAGGTCCCCCGGGCGACGTACTCCTTCAAGATGTCGTTCTGGATCGTCCCGCCGATCTTGTCGGGGGTGACGCCCTGCTCCTCTGCGACAAGCTCGTACAGCAACAAGAGGATCGCCGCCGTCGAATTGATGGTCATGGACGTCGTCACCTGGTCGAGTGGGAGGCCCTGCAGCAGCAGGCGCATGTCCTCGATCGAGTCGATTGCTACGCCGACTTTCCCGACCTCGCCCTCTGACCGTTGATGATCGGAGTCGTAGCCCATCTGTGTGGGCAGGTCGAAAGCGCACGAAAGGCCGGTCTGACCCGCTTGCAGCAGGAACTTGAACCTTTCGTTCGTGACCTCTGCGCTCCCGAAGCCCGCGTATTGGCGCATAGTCCACAAGCGACCGCGGTACATGTCCGGCTGGACTCCCCGTGTGTAGGGAAACTCACCGGGCTCGCCGAGCTGCTTGTCCGGATCGAAGCCGGCGAGGTCCGCCGCGTCGTAGTGGCGCCTTATCTCGATGCCGGAATCGCTCTGCCGGGCGTCATCGCCTTTCGATGCCATGGTTCAAGCGTAAGGGCCTCCGGGCCCTACCCGCTCAAACTGCAGCCGGAGCTGGCGCCTCCACGACGTGTGGCATGCACAAATCGTCGTACTCGGCTATCACGATCGGCCCGGCGTGCTCTCCACACGCGGGGCACTCGGGATCCCGTCGCACCTTGAACGAGCGGAAGGACTCCTCCAACGCGTCGTAGGCAAGCAGTCGCCCCACGAGAGGATCACCCAGACCGAGCAACAGCTTGATCGCTTCCATCGCCTGCATCGAGCCGATGATCCCGGGCAGAACGCCCAAGACACCCGCCTCTGCGCACGACGGAGCGAGCTCAGCGGGCGGCGGCTCAGGGATGAGACACCGGTAGCAGGGACCGTCGTAGGGGGCGAAGACCGTGATCTGTCCCTCGAACCGGAAGATCGAGCCGTGCACGACCGGGATGCGCTTCAGGAGCGATGCGTCGTTCACGAGATAGCGCGTCGGGAAGTTGTCCGTCCCGTCGACGATCACGTCGTAGCCGTCGATGATGTCCAAGATGTTGTCCGCGCCCAGGCGGGTGTCGTAAGTCACCACGTCGACGTCGGGGTTCATCAAGGTCAGCGTCTTCTTCGCCGAGTCCACCTTGCGGTCACCGATGCGGTCGAGGTTGTGGAGCACCTGGCGTTGGAGGTTCGACGCGTCCACGACGTCCATGTCGATGATCCCGAGCGTCCCGACGCCTGCAGCCGCGAGGTACAACGCAGCAGGTGACCCGAGGCCCCCAGCGCCGAGCAGCAGGACCCTCGACTCGAGCAGCTTCTGTTGCCCGCGCTCGCCGACCTCTGGCAGGAGGAGATGGCGGTGGTAGCGATTCCGTTGCTCGGCCGAGAGGGTCCGGGGAGTGATCCACTCCCGGCCCTCGTCCTTCCACTTGTTGAAACCTCCCGACATCGACACAACGTCGGTGTAGCCGAGGTCACCGAGCGCCTTGGCGGCAAACGCCGAGCGCGTGCCACCAGCGCAGTAGACGACGACCGGCTGCGTCTTGTCCGGGATCCGGCCTTCGACCTGCAGCTCCACGAACCCACGCGGGATGTGCAGCGCACCTGGGATCGCCCCTTGCGCGTATTCGTCCGCTTCTCTCACGTCAAGCCAGACAGCCCGATCCCGCTCGCCCGCCGCACCTTCCGGGTCGATCTCCCGGATCTCCTGGCGGACTTGATTCAAGAGGTCCCTGAAGTTCGGCACCTCTGCCTCCTCACCTGGCGCGCCTGCGCCCTCGTTCTAAGGGTCATAAACCCTAGCGGTGAGGTCATCATTCCCCATGGGCCGCGACTGCGGGGAAAGCCCGCTTGATTCACTCTTGCATACATCGAAACGACATGAAATACTTCAACTGCCCTTATCCCCCACCTCTTCCCCCGGAGGTCCCCGATGACGACCTTGTTGCCCGTCGACTCGCCCGCGCTCCGATTGCAAGCGAGCGGCGATCCACCCCGGTCCTCGCCGGGCCGCCTGTGCGTCGAGCCCTGGCTCGACCCGGTCGTCGACGAGATCGGCCACGACCCGCGCTCCGCCTATGTGGAGACGTTCTGGTTACCTGTGCTGGGGCCGTCGACGACGTGGCTCTTGCGCCGATTCGCGTCGCACCTTGACGACGCCCCTGCTGGCGTCGAGTTCGAGGTCGAAGACCTCGCACGCCGGCTCGGCATCGGCGAGCGGTCCGGCCCCAACTCACCGTTCTCGCGCACCGTGAAACGATGCGTCGACTTCCAGATGGCGGAGTGGCATGGCTCGTCGCTAGCCGTGCGCCGGCACCTTCCACCCTTGGCGCGGCGCCACTTGCACCGTCTTCCCGAGACGCTCCAGGAAGAGCACCAGGTAGTCATGGAATCGGCAGCAGCCCCGCTCCCGCTCTCCGAGCGCCTGCGCATCCATGGGCGCCGACTAGCCCTCAGCCTCCTCGACTACGGGGACGACCAGGCTGCCGCTGAGACCCAGCTGCTGCGATGGGGATTCCACCCCGCCATCGCGGCTGAATGCGCCACGTTCGCCGGGCTGGAGCACGCGAGGCGAGAAGCAGCCCGCCTCGCTCACCCGACTCGCCTGCCCGTCCCGCCCCGTCTGCGGCCACCGTCAACACTCCCGCCCGCCGAGGCGGCCTCGACCTCGCCGACGCCCTAGATCGCTGCCGGCCCGCCGGTGACTCGCCCCCCATCAGCCGGCGGGCCGGTCAGCAGCCAGGAAAGTCGAGCACGCACCGCGGGACCACTAAGCTTCACACAACTGTGGCAACCCTTAAGCGGGCGACCTCGCCCTATCTTGATCTCGTCTCGCAGCGAGTCGTCGTGTACGACGGCGCGACCGGCACCAACCTGCAACTTCGCGACCTCGGACCGGACGATTTCGGCGGCGAGGTCTACGAGGGCTGCAACGAGATGCTCGTGCTGACGCGCCCCGACGTGGTCCGTGACCTGCACCGTTCCTTCCTCGAAGTCGGGGTGGACGTGGTCGAGACGAATTCGTTCGGGACGTTCCCGGTCGTGCTGACCGAGTACGGGTTGGCCGATCGGACCATCGAGCTCGCGACCGAGGCCGCCAAGCTCGCAAGAGAAGTCGCACACGGGTTCTCGACACCAGACCGGCCCCGCTTCGTCGCAGGGTCCATGGGACCGGGCACGAAGCTCCCGACGCTCGGGCAGATCGCCTTCAAGGACCTGCGCGCGGCGTACGAACTGCTCGCCGAGGGCCTCCTCGACGGAGGCGTCGACCTCCTCCTCGTCGAGACGAGTTACGACGTCCTGCAGGCAAAAGCAGCGATACAAGCTTGCCGCCGCGCGATGGCGAAGACGGGACGGGATGTCCCCATTCAGGTCCAGGTCACAATCGAGCTCACGGGCCGCATGCTCCTCGGCACGGAGATCGGCGCGGCGTTGACCTCGATCGAGGCGATGCACCCCGACGTGATTGGGATGAACTGCGCTACAGGTCCGGTCGAGATGTACGAGTCGCTCCATTACCTCTCGGACCACTCACTAATTCCCATCTCCGCACTCCCGAACGCCGGGCTCCCCTCGGTGGTCGAGGGAAAGATGCACTACGACCTCACGCCAGAACAGCTGGGCACGCATCTCAAGAGCTTCGTCACAGAGCTCGGTGTGACCGTTGTCGGAGGGTGCTGCGGCACCACGCCGGAGCATCTCCGCCAGGTCGTCGCGGCCGTGGAGGGCGTCGTCCCGAAAGTGCGCCGTCCTGAGCACGAACCGTCGGCCGCGTCGCTCTACGGGAGCGTGACTTTCGAGCAGGATGCTTCCTGTCTCCTGATCGGCGAGCGCACGAACGCGAACGGCTCGAAGAGATTCCGAGACGCCATGCTCGCAGGCGACTGGGAGACGACGGTCGCCATGGCGCGGGATCAGGTAAAGGAAGGTGCCCACCTTCTCGACGTCTGCGTCGACTACACCGGCGCCGACGGCGTGCGGGACATGAACGAGGTGGCGAGCCGCCTCGGGTCACAGTCGACAATCCCGCTCGTCATCGACTCGACGGAACCGCCGGTGATCGAAGCCGCCCTTCAGTGGATCGGTGGCCGAGCTGTGCTCAACTCGGTCAATCTCGAGGACGGGGATGCCCCCGGCACTCGGCTCGACCGCTTCCTCACGCTCGCGCGCGAATACGGCGCAGCCGTCGTCTGCACGACAATCGACGAGGAGGGCCAGGCCCGGACGGCGGAGTGGAAGTTCCGCGCTGCCAAGGCGATCCACGATCTCGCCGTGGAGCGCTACGGCCTCCAACCAGAGGACCTCTTGTTCGACGCGCTGGCTCTCCCTCTGTCGACCGGCATGGAGGAGTCACGCCGCGACGGGATCGAGACGATCGAAGGCATCAGGCGGATCAAGGCCGGGCTTCCCGGCGTTCACACCGTTCTCGGCCTGTCGAACGTCTCGTTCGGCCTCTCCCCGCCCGCTCGGCAAGTCCTCAACTCCGTCTTCCTCCACGAGTGCGCACAAGCCGGGCTCGACGGCGCCATCGTGCACGCCGCGAAGATCCTCCCCCTGCACCGCGTCGGTGAGAAGGAGCGGGACCTCTGCCTCGATCTCATCTACGACAGGCGGCGGCCCGAGGACGGCTACGACCCCCTAGCCGAGCTGATCGCGCACTTCGACCGGGAGGGCGGCGGCGCAGCCACGGCGAAAGAGGACCGCTCGGATTGGCCGATCGAGCGCCGCCTCGAGCTTCGCATCGTCGACGGAGACCGGAACGGGCTCGAGGGCGAGCTCGACGAGGCGCTCGGCGCCGGCCACAAGGCGCTCGACATCGTCAACGACATGCTGCTTGCCGGCATGAAGACGGTCGGAGACCTGTTCGGCTCAGGCAAGATGCAACTGCCGTTCGTGCTCCAATCGGCTGAGACGATGAAAGCAGCAGTCGCCCATCTCGAGCCTCACATGGAGAGAGCAGAAGGAGACACCGGGAAGGGCACCGTTGTCATCGCCACGGTGAAGGGCGACGTTCACGACATCGGCAAGAACCTCGTCGACATCATCCTCACGAACAACGGGTACGAGGTGCACAACCTCGGCATCAAGGTGCCGATCTCGGACATGTTGCACAAAGCGGAGGAGGTCGGAGCCGACGTCATAGGCATGAGCGGCCTCCTCGTGAAGTCGACTCTCATCATGCGCGAGAACCTCGAGGAGCTGAACCGCCTCGGAAAGCACGACTACCCGATAATCCTCGGCGGGGCGGCACTGACGCGCACCTACGTCGAGAAGGACCTGCGGGACACCTACGAGGGCAAGGTCTTCTACGGGAAGGACGCGTTCGAGGGCCTGCACACGCTCGACCGCCTCATGGAGATCAAGCGCTCGGGTGTCGACGACCCGACGTTCGGGATCGAGCGCTCGGGTCGCGTCCTGCCCAAGCGCAACAGCGAGTTGCTCGCCGAAGTGGACCCTTCCACGCTCCCCTCCCGCTCGCCGGAGGCCGAGACCGACAACCCTGTCTTCGTACCGCCCTTCCTCGGCACCCGCGTCGCGAAGGGACTCCCCCTCGACGATGTCGCCGGCTACATCAACGAGACGGCGCTGTTCCGGAACCAGTGGGGTTACCGGCCGGTCGACGGGGAGACCGACGCAGATTTCAAGGAACGGGTGAGAGCCGAGCTGCGCGCTCGCCTCGACCTGGCGAAGGCAGAAGGGGTTCTCGTCCCCTCGGTCGTGTGGGGCTACTTCCCCGCCAACGGCGACGGCAACGACCTCGTGATCTACGAGGACGACGAGAGGACGCGAGAGCGGATGCGTTTCTCCCTGCCGCGCCAGCGCAAGGCGCCGTATCTCTGCATCGCCGACTTCTTCCGCTCGGTCTCTTCCGGCGAGAAGGACTACGTCGCCTTCCAGCTCACGACGATGGGGTCGCTCGCGTCGGTGCGCACGGCCGAGCTCTTCAAGGGGGACCGCTACCTCGACTACGTCACCCTCCACGGCCTGTCGGTCGAGATGACCGAAGCACTCGCCGAGCTGTGGCACCGCCGGATCCGCGAGGAATGGGGCTTCGCCGACGAGGACGGGCCTACGCTGCAAGGTCTCTTCCGCCAGCAGCACCGTGGAGGCCGGTACTCATTCGGGTACCCGGCGTGCCCGGACCTCGAGGACAACGCCAAGGTCGTCGAACTGCTCGAGGGCGGCAGGATCGGCGTGACCGTCAGCGAGGGCTTCCAACTCCACCCAGAGCAGACCACCCTTGCCCTCGTCTGCCACCACCCGCGGGCGAAGTACTTCGTCGCCTGAGCAGCAGACCACGCCGGACGAGCGTGACGAGCGACACTGCCTACGGCGACCCGGCGCTACCGTCGCAGCCATGACTGCGCTCGACGTCACGGATGCCACCTTCGAGGCCGACGTCCTAGAACGATCCGACACGGTTCCTGTCGTCGTCGACCTCTGGGCGCCGTGGTGCGGGCCGTGCCGGACGCTCGGCCCGATAATCGAACAAGTCGTCGACGCCACCGAGGGAGCCGCTGCCCTCGCCAAGGTGAACGTGGACGAGAACCCCCGCGTGTCCGCGACCTTCCAAGTCCAGTCGATCCCGGCGGTCTTCGCCATCCACAAGCGCCAGGTCATCGATCGCTTCATCGGAGCGCTACCTGAGCGCGACGTGAAGGAGTTCGTGGATCGGGTCCTCGAACGCGCGCAGCCCACCGAGACCGAGCTCTTGCTCGCAGCAGGCGACGAGGTCTCCCTCCGCAAGGCTCTCGAGCTCGAGCCCGCGAACGAGCAAGTGATCGTGTCGCTCGCCTCCCTCCTGGTTGAGCGCGGGGGCACCGGCGACCCGGAGGAGGCACTCACTCTGCTGGAGCGCATGCCTGAGACCGCCGAGACACGCCGGATCGCGGCGCTGGCTCGCACCGCCGAGCGATCCCTGACAACCAACGGGCCGGAGCTCGAGCAGGAGCTCGACGCGCTCCTTGCGAGGCTTCCCGGCGACGACGAGGCGCGGCAGGAGATCGTCGACCTCCTCGAGACGATGGACCCCGAGGACCCCTTGCGAGCGCAGTACCGACGCGCTCTCTCGGCCAAGCTCTTCTGACCGGCCCGACGACAGGCGTGAGGTCAACGATGAGCTCGCCCGCCCCACCCGCGGCGCTAGCGAAGCCCGCCAGCCTCGCCCAGGCTCTCGAGCTAGGCGACCGCTCGTTCAATCTCGCGGACCGCGCTCTTGTCATGGGGATCGCCAATCGCACCCCGGACTCGTTCTTCGACAAAGGCTCGTACTTCGAGTTCGACAGCTTCTTGAAGCACTGTGACCGGCTCGTTGCCGAGGGCGCCGACTTGATCGACATCGGGGGCGTCAAAGCCGGCGCAGGCGAGGAAGTCGACGAGGCCGAGGAGCTGGACCGAGTAGTGCCGGCCATCGAGGCCGTCGCCGCCCGGCTCGATGTGGCGCTCTCAGTCGACACCTGGCGTGCATCGGTCGCCCGGGCGGCGTACGAGGTCGGCGCCGTGGTCGGCAATGACATCAGTGGTTTCTCGGATCCGTCCTACCTCGCCGAAGCCGCCCGCGCCGGCGCCGCTGTCGTCGCCACGCACATCAGGCTCGCCCCTCGCGTCCCGGATCTCGACCCGCCCTATGACGACGTCGTCGCCACCGTCGAAGAGCGCCTCATCGCACTCGCAGCCAGCGCCGAACGGGCCGGCATCAAGGCGAGCCAGATCATCGTCGATGCCGGGCTCGATCTCGGGAAGACGACAGCGCACTCGCTCGCGCTCCTCGGCGCTTCACCCCGCCTCGCAGCACTCGGTCACCCGCTCTTGCTCTCGGCTTCGAACAAGACCTTCGTCGGCGAGCTTCTCGACCTCGTGGTCGGGGAGCGCCGGGATGCATCGCTCGCGACTGCCGCCCTCGGGGTCATCGGCGGCTGCCGCATCCTGCGCGTGCACGACGTAGCCGGTACGGTTCGAGTGCGCGACGCAATCGCCGCCATCCTCCTCGAATCGACTGAAGCGCCATGAATTCCTTCCTCCTCAACGGCTCTGACGCCTCCCTCGTCTCGCGGGCTCTCACCGACCTGTTGACGGAGCTCGCAGGCCCCGGTGACCTCTTCACCGAGATCGAGGAGTACGCCCCCGCCGACGAGTCGTCCGAGGACGGGGAGTCGAAGGGTCGCTTCGACGTTGGCCCGATCCTCACGGCGCTTGCGACGCCACCCTGGCTCAGCGATCACAGGATCGTCGTGGTCCGCGACGCCGGGGCGCTGAGCGCGGCGCAGGCGACCGAGATCGCAAAGCTCGTCACGGATCCGCCGACCGAGAACATCCTCGTTCTCGCAGCAGCCGGGAAGGCAGTACCCCTGGCGTTGTCGAAGGCGGTGAAGGCGACAGGTGGCAAGGTCATCGACACCGATCCCGGGAGAAACGCCCGCTCCCGCAACGACTGGCTCGATGCCCACCTCCATCGGTCGTCCGTCCACCTCGATGCGGCGGCTCGCAAGATGCTGACGGAGCACATCGGTGAGGACGCAGCCCGCCTCGACCCGATCCTCGAGCTCCTCGACGTTACGTACGGGACCGGCCGGAAGATCTCTGTCGCAGAGCTCGAGCCGTTGCTCGGGGACGAGGGCGCTGCACCGCCATGGGATCTCACCGATGCAATCGACTCTGGCGACGGTGAGGGCGCGATCCGCGCCCTTCGCCGGATGCTGGGACCTGGCGGCCGGCATCCGCTTCAAGTGCTCGCAACCCTCCACCGCCATGTCGCGGGAATGCTCCGGTTGGATGGTGCGGACGACGTCCGCAACGCTGACGACGCGGCGGCGATCCTCGGCATGAGTCCGTTCCCTGCAAAGAAGATCCTCGAGCAGAGTCGCCGCCTCGGTCACGACCGGATCGTGCGCGGCGTAGAGGTGCTCGCCGGAGCGGACGCGGACTTGCGGGGCCGGCTCGCGTGGCCGGCCGAGCTCGTGATGGAAGTCGCGGTCGCTCGCCTCGCACAACTGAGCCGGCCGGCCGCCCGACCGGCTGCCCCTGCCCGAGCTAGCGGTCCGGCCCGGCGGTGACCGGTAGCAACGAGGACCTGCTCGAGCTCGCCGTGCTCGCCGAGCAACTGGCGCACGAGGCAGGCGCCCTCCTGCTCGGGTACTACGACGGCGCCGCGCCGTCCGAGACACTCACGTCATCTGTCCGCTCGAAGAGCACGCGCACCGATCTCGTCACCGAGGCGGACCGGGCGAGCGAGCAGATGATCGTCGCGCGGCTTCGCGCCGAGCGCCCCGATGACGCGGTTCTCGGTGAGGAAGGCGGCTCGCATGTAGGGAGCTCGGGCCTCACCTGGGTCGTCGACCCCCTCGACGGGACGATCAACTTCGTCTACGGCTTCCCCGCCTTCTGCGTCTCGATCGCATGCCAGGCAGGTGAGGAGCGGCTCGTCGGGGCAGTGTTCGACCCGCTCCGGGACGAGACGTTCTGTGCAGTCGCCGGCCGTGGCGCGACGCTCAACGGTGCACCGCTCCGGATCTCGGCCGGCCCTGCACTGTCGGAGGCATTGGTCGCGACGGGCTTCGGATACGACGCCGAGCGCCGGCGGGCGCAGGCGAGGCTGCTGCAAGAGGTGCTGCCCGAGGTCCGCGACATCCGCCGCGCGGGGGCCGCCGCGCTCGACCTCTGCTGGCTCGCCGCCGGACGCGTGGACGCCTGCTACGAGGCTGGTCTCGAGCCCTGGGACCTCGCTGCAGGTGCGCTCGTCGTCACGGAGGCCGGAGGGCGGGTCGATGTTCTCGGCGGCCTGATACCCGGCGCGTCAACCGTCGTCGCGGGACCTCCGCTGCTCCAACGCGAGCTCGTCGATCTGCTCGAGATCGCTCGCCGCGCCGCTGACTCGCCCCCGCCCGAGTGAGGGTAGGGTCACCGTCGCCATGGAATTCGAAGTCGTCGTCGAGATCCCGAAGGGTCAGCGCAACAAGTACGAGATGGACCACGTGAGCGGTCGTATCTATCTCGACCGGATGTTGTTCACTTCGACCAGATACCCGGCCGATTACGGTTTCGTCGACGACACGCTCGGGCTCGACGGTGATCCTCTCGATGCGCTCGTGCTCGTCGAGGAACCGACCTTCCCTGGCTGCGTGATCCGCTCCCGCACGATCGGCATGTTCCGCATGACCGACGAGAAAGGCCCGGACGACAAGGTGATCGCGGTCCCGGCCGGAGATCCCCGGCTCGAGCACCTGCAGGACCTGCGGCACCTCCCCGAGTTCGAGCGTCTCGAGATCCAGCACTTCTTCGAGGTCTACAAGGACCTCGAACCGGGCAAGTCAGTCGAGGGCGCCATCTGGGTCGGCCGGAGCGAGGCCGAGGCGGAGATCGAGGCGGCCCGCGCACGTGCGGTGAAGGCACACGAGCACGAAAGCTGATCGTTGGGGCGTGGGTCCCTCTACGGGACCTTCATCAGCGGGGCGGCGTGGAGGTTGACGTGCCATGCATTGTGCATCGGCGCGAGCAGAGCGCTCGCAAGAAGGTCCCACCCGCTCGGGGCGAGATGGACGCCGTCGCTGTAACGGATCTGCAGGATGTTTCCGTCGATCTTCTTGTACTGCACGAACTTCCCGCCCGGCCCTGACAGAAGGCTCCACGACGAGTAGTAGGTGACTCCCGGCGTGGTCGCCGCTAGCTGTTGGGCCATCTGGTTGATGTGCATCGCGAAAGCAGGCGTCACGGCGGCGTTCTGCACCGGAGGGAGACCGACCCAGAGAACATGCGCTCCCGCTGCGCTCGCTTCGGCCATCACCAGGTTGATCCGGCTGCGATAGATACGGTTCCATTGGGCCGTGCCCGTCGGGACGCCTGCCCCGCCCGGCACCGAGAGCGCCTGATCGTCGTTCGCCCCCATCATCATGACGACCACGCCAGGGTGGTATTGGCGTAGGTAGGCCTCGAGGACTGCCGGCCAGTTGTAGTAATCCGGTCTCGCGAGCCCAGTGCTTTCGTAGCCCTTTTGGATGACGCGGACGTATGGGTCGTTCGAGAAGACGTCGCCGAGGCCGAATCCCAGGTCCTGGCCGATCGAGTCGCCGATGTCGAGGATCACGAGCGGATGGGCCTTCGTCGGCTGTGGGAGAGCTGGCGGCCAGACATACCGAGTGGCGGGCGGTGCTTTGAGGCCGCCGTAGTGCGGCGCGGGAGCGACGCCCCACTCGTCGGCGTTGTTGAGGGCGCGTGGGCGCTGGAACGCGGGTGGCGGGGGCAGCGGAGGCAGCGTCGAGTTGGTTGCCGGTCCGTTGCGCCCGAGCGCGCTGTCGGCCGCACTGACTGGTCCGGAGATCCCGACCGCATTCATGAGGGCAGCGACGGGACGCAGAATCTCGATGGCGACGGTGCGCCGCGTCCCGAACGGTGAGGAGAGGGCGTTGTGGTACAGCTGATTCGCATCGAACAGGGTCCACAGGCCGAAGCAGATCAGCCCGGCGGCGATCACGCGCGCGGCCGAGGCGCGCCGGCCGCTCGACACTCCGAACCGCTCCCCCGACACGAGCGAGGGCACGCCGTCGAGAGGCGACCGGACTGGTTCGCTTCGGGTCCTGACCGAGCGCCCGCCATCGGTGCCCGGCGCGGGTCGCGTGCGCCGGGCGGGTTTGGCCGCAGGCGGGAGCGACGGGTTCCGCGGCGGGGCGGGGCGGCGGCGCCCACCGCCCTGATCCGTCGTCGGCCATGGGAGCTCCTCGAAGACGGCGGGCGCGTCGGGGCCGGATCCCTTCATCTGCGCCGGCTTCTTGGCCGTCTCGGCGGGCTTGACGCGCCGGTCGCGAGGCGTCCGCGGAACCTTGTTCGGACCACCGTTCGCGGGCGGCACGATCGGAGGCTCGGTCGAATCGGGCGGGCTCTGGCGTCGGCTCATGCTCAGAACCTGAAGTAGATGAAGGGAGCGACCCCGGGCGGGCCGAGGGTCGTGATGACGAGCAGGATCGTTCCGAGGGTGGCGCCCTGGAGCACTGCACCCCACCGGGCGAACGTCTGCTGGCAGGCGAGAGCAAAGCCCCTCGGCACGTACTGGGTGCCGATGCCCACCACGATGGCAAGCACGACAGGGAACGTGACGAGCGGCGACGGCATCGACCAGCCCGATACGAGACGGTCGAGCACTGACCAAGCGTTGCCGAAGCCGGTCGCGCGGAAGAACACCCATCCGAGGCAGACGTACTGGAACGTCGCGAAGCGCTGCCAAGCCACGGCGAGACGGCCTTCCCGAAGCGCAGGCAGCCCGGCAGCCACACGACGCTTGCGGCGGTAGTGGCCGGTGCACTGGCCGATCCCGTGAAGTGCTCCCCACGCGATGAACGTCCACGCGGCTCCGTGCCACAGGCCACCGAGCACCATCGTGATCATGATGTTGCGGTACATCGTGGTGTCGCCGCCCTGATTGCCTCCGAGCGGTATGTAGAGGTAGTCGCGGAGCCAGAACGACAGCGTCATGTGCCAGCGACGCCAGAAGTCCTGCAGCGATCGAGCCATGTACGGGGAGTTGAAGTTCTCCGGGAACCGGAAGCCGAGGAGCATGGCACAGCCGATGGCGATGTCGGTGTAGCCAGAGAAGTCGCAGTAGATCTGGACCGCATAACCCCAGACGGCGAAAAGAGTCTCGAGAGCCGAGTGCTGGCTCGGTGTCGCGAATACGGGGTCGACGATCGCAGACGAGACGTAGCTCGACAGAACTACCTTCTTGAAGAGGCCGGCCATGATGAGGTAGGCGGCTCGGGGAAAGTCGATGTTCCTCGGGTTGCGCCGGTGGGAACGCTCGATCTGCGGGATCAGCTCCGAGCCCCGGACTATCGGGCCGGCAACCAGGTGTGGGAAGAATGCGACGAACACGGCGACGTCGATCGGCTTCGCCGGCTCGAGCCGGCGGCGGTGGATGTCGATCACGTACGACAGGCCCATGAACGTGAAGAAGCTGATGCCGACCGGCAACGTCACGTTCAACAACGGGAAGGGTCCGTGAAGGCCGAGGCTGTGGAGGGCGTTGTCCACGCTCTGGGCGAAGAACCCGTAGTACTTGAACCAAGCGAGCAGCCCGAGCTCGACCGCCACGGTCGCACCGAGCCAGAAATTCCGGCCGCGGCCGGTCCGTGCGCGGTGCACCGTGATCCCGCCGAGCGTGGTTGTGACGGTCGAAGCCGCCAACAAGAACACGAAACGCCAGTCCCACCAGCCGTAGAAGACATAGCTGGCGACGAGGATGAAGATCTTCCAGTACCGGGGGAAAGGCGCGAGCAACCAATTGAGGACGAAGACGATCCCGAAGAAGATCGCGAAGTCGATGGTGGGGAAGAGCAACGGACAGCCCTCAGTGCATGCGGTCGACGCGCAGGGCGCACGCCGACGACCGAACGTTACTCATGCAGTGACCAGGCCTTTGCGCATACGAGAATCGGCAATCAAGACTGTCACCCGAGGGCTCGCATGTCGCCACGCTCATGTGACGACCGGCGAGCCTGCGATCTTGCGAGACTCTTGGCCAGACTCTTGGCCAGACTCTTGCCCAGCCTCAGACGAAGCCGGGCATGCCGGCTACTGGCGGGCCTTGATCGCTTCGATCAGCTTCGGCAGCACCTTGTGGACATCGCCGACCACGCCGAGATCGGCGATCGAGAAGATCGGTGCGGACTCGTCCTTGTTGACGGCGATGATGTTCTTGGAGCTCTTCATGCCGACCATGTGCTGGGTGGCGCCGGAGATACCGCACGCGATGTAAACCGTCGGCTTGACGGTCTTCCCGGTCTGGCCTACCTGGTGTGAGTAAGGCACCCAGCCGGCGTCGACGATGGCGCGCGAGGCGCCGGCCGCTCCCTTCAGCAACTTCGCCAGCTCCTCGATGAGCTCGTAGCCCTCGGCGGTGCCGAGACCTCTTCCGCCCGAGACCACGACCGTCGCCTCGTCGAGCTTCGGGCCGGTGCTCTCCTCCTCGTGGCGGCTGACGACCTTGGCACCGTCTGTGGCGCCCGTGTCGGGCAGCTCGACGGACACGATCTCCGGGGCTGCGCCGCCGGCTGCCTCAGCCGCGAAGGACTTGGGGCGGATGAGGAAGATACCCGGGCCCTCACCCGTGAAGCGGGCGTTCAGCACTTGGTTGCCACCGAATATCGCGTGCTCCGAGACGAGCGATCCGCTCTGATTCGTCAGACCGACGACGTTCGTCAATACCGGCCGGTCGATCCGGGCAGAGAGGCGCCCGGCTACGTCGCGGCCGTCGTAGGTCTGACCGACGAGGAGCGCGTCGGGGGCGCCTTCGGCCGCTATCAGCGCCTCGAGAGCCGCCGCGATACGCGGGCCGGGCAGCGAGCCGCCCAGGTCTCCGGCGTCGAACACCTTCGTCGCGCCGTGCTCACCGAGCGCGGACGCCGCGGCAGCAGCGCCCTCTCCCCACGTGATGGCTTGAACAACTCCGCCGAAGCTGCGCGCAGCTGCGAGGAGCTCGAGCGCAATCGTCGAGGGCTCACCGTCGCGCTGCTCTGCGAGTACCCAGATCTTGTCCACGTCCAGCTCCTCCTAGAGAACTTTGATCTGCTCGAGGTACGCCACGATCTTCTCGTGGGCGGCACCCTCGTCGACGACGATCTCGCCGGCTTTGCGCGCCTCGGCCGCTTGAACCGAGACGACCTCTTGGCGAGCGCCGGCCGCACCCACTTGCGAAGCGTCGATCCCGAGATCCGCGACGGTCAACTCCTCCACCGGCTTCGACCTGGCGGCCATGATGCCCTTGAAGGAGGGGTACCTCGGCTCGACCACCCCCGCCGTCACGGTCACAACCGCCGGCAGCGGGCTCGTGACCTCGTCGTAACCCGATTCCGTCTGGCGCTGGACCTTGACGGAGTCCGCCGTGACCTCGACGTGCTTGGCGAACGTCACTGCCGGCCAGCCGAGAAGCTCGGCGAGCTGAACCGGGGTGGTACCCGTGTACCCATCGGTCGACTCGGTGGCAGCAAGGACAAGGTCGGGCTGGATGCGCTTGATCGCGCCGGCAAGCACGCGCGCCGTGCCGAGGGCGTCAGACCCTGCAAGAGCGTCGTCGCTCACGAGCACAGCGCCGGCCGCGCCCATCGCGAGCGCCGTGCGCAGGCCGGAGGTCTCTCCGTTGGGCGCCATCGAGACGAGTGTCACGTCACCGCCTCCAGCCGATTCAACCAGTTGCAGGGCCATTTCGACCCCGTAGGCGTCGGAGTCGTCAAGGATAAGTTTGCCCTCGCGGACGAGGGTGTGGCTGGACGGATCAAGCGACAGCTCACCGGCCGGATCGGGGATCTGCTTCACACAGACGGCGACGTTCATGACTGTGATTGTTCCCGACCTGCGGGCTCCTTGGCCAACTCGGGCTCCGCCAGCGCCCGGCGCGTGCTCACGACATCGTTCGTGATGACGGCATCAACACCGAATAGTCCCAGCTCAGCAACTCGCTTGGGATCGTCAACCGTCCAGACGCGCAGAGCCAGTCCCGCAGCGTGGGCGGCCTCGACAAGGCGGCCGTCGACCAAGGGGTCGTACGGATGGATGCCCTCGAGCCCGTCCGCCGCTGCGATC
>JBKQLZ010000085.1:0-8867 GCA_052146895.1 Acidimicrobiales bacterium | reverse complement strand
CCGAGACGTGGCCCTCACCGATCGCCGCATGCAGGCCGTCGAGGTCTCCGTAGCCGAGGTCGGAAGCGACGGAGATGAGGGAGGGCGAAGACTGGAGTTTCTGGACGGGTAGACCGGCGCGCCGAAGCGAGCGAGCGAGCTCCTCTCGCCCCGCCTCGATAGCGTCTTCCCGCCGCTCGCGCGAGAACCATTGGCGGATCTTGTTGCGAGCCCGCGGGCTCGTGACGATCTTGAGCCAGTCACGAGATGGCCCAGCGGTCGGGATCTTGGAGGTGACGATCTCGAGCGTGTCGCCCGAGCTGAGCCTCGACTCGAGCGGGACCAACCTGCCGTTGACTCGAGCGCCGACGCATCGGTGCCCGACCTCGGTATGGATCGAGTACGCGAAGTCCACCGGAGTCGCGCCGGCAGGGAGAGTCACGATCTCACCCTTTGGCGTGAAGACGTACACCTCGTCCTGCTCGAGGTCGACCTTCAGCGTCTCGAGGAACTCGTGCGGATCCGGAGTGTCCCGCTCCCAGTCGACGATCCGCTGGAGCCACGCGATCTCGTCAGTCGAGCGCGCTCCACGGCCACGGCGAGTTCCCGTCTCCTTGTAGCCCCAGTGCGCAGCGATCCCGTGCTCGGCTCGCTGGTGCATCTCGAACGTGCGGATCTGCACTTCGAGGGGCTTGCCCTGTGGGCCGACGACAGTCGTGTGAAGCGACTGGTAGAGATTGAACTTCGGCGAGTTCACGTAGTCCTTGAAACGGCCGTGGACTGGCGGCCACAGGGCGTGAACGACTCCAAGGGCGGCCCAGCAGTCCTTCTCGGCATCGACGATCGTCCGGATGGCGATCAGGTCGTGGATGTCGTCGAACTCCTTGCCCCGCACGACCATCTTCTCGTAGATCGACCAGAGGTTCTTCGGCCGGCCCGTCACCTCTGCCTCGATCCCGAGATCGGAGAGGCGCTTCGTCACGAGCTCGAGCACCTCCTCGAGCTCCTGGCCGCGAGCGGGAGCCCGCACAGCCACCATCTGGGCGATCTCGGCGAAGCGCTTTGGATGGAGCGTCTCGAACGCGAGATCCTCGAGTTGCCACTTGATCTCCTGGATCCCGAGACGATGCGCGAGCGGGGCGTAGATGTCGCGGGTCTCCTCGGCGATCCTGCGCCTTTTCCACTCGGGCAGCGCGTCGATCGTCCTCATGTTGTGGAGGCGATCGGCGAGCTTGATCACGAGCACGCGCCAGTCCCGCGCCATCGCCACGAGCATCTTGCGCATCGTCGCCGCTTGCTGGGCTTCTTTGGAGCCGAAGCGGAGCCGGTCGAGCTTCGTCACGCCGTCCACGATCCGAGCGACGTCATCACCGAACTCCCGCTGGATCTGCTCGAGCTCGACCCGCGTGTCCTCGACCGAGTCGTGCAGCAGGGCGGCGGCAGCGCTCGTCGAGTCAAGGCCCAGCTCCGCCACGATCGTCGCAACCGCAACTGGGTGGGTGAGATACGCCTCGCCCGATACCCGGCGCTGACCATGATGGGCCCGCGCGGCCAGGCTGTGCGCCTTCTTGACGAGCGACAGGTCCTCGTTCGACCCACGCGCGGCGAGCGCAACGAGCACCGGCTCGATCGATTCGGTGGCGGGAGGGACGAGCAGCCGAGCCGGGCTGATCGGTACCGGCGTTGGGGCCGGTGCAGGCGTGGACGTTGCCGTCGGCGTGGGTGCCGGCGCCGTCTCCGCGACGGGCGCGGCTGTAGCTGCGGCTACTCCTGCCATCTCCTCGTCTGGGGGGACTCCAAGGTCCCCTGCAGGCTTTGCACGCCGTACGCCCATCAAACCCTCCACTGTGAGCGTACCTAGCGGGAGATACCCAGGTGGCACAACGGGTAATCTCGCAGGGCAGTGTCCCCCACAACGAGGCCGCCCAGCCCGGCAACGTCGCCGAGCCCTTCGCTCAAACCGGCTCTCGCCGTCATCATGATCGCGCTCGTGATCGTGGTCGGCGGCGCGGCCCTGGCGCTGGTCGGCACGACGTCAGCTCGCCCATCGGCGTCGAAGGGACCGGCGAGCGCGGTACCCGGCTCGAAGCTGAAGGCGCAATCCGCCGCGCTCCTCATCTCCCACATCGCATCGGCAGGCGAGCCGCCCGCAGATGTAATCAACTCGCTTGCCGTTCCTGCTGGTAGCTCCTACCTCGGTAGAACCGACCTGGACGAGGGCCTCGGACCGTTCAATCGCCGGGTCGAGATCTCCATCAACGCCCCGGAGTCCGAGGTCAAGACCTTCTACCTCAATCTGCTGAGCGAGGAGAAGTGGGTTACAAACTCCATCACCTCGCCCAAGAACGGTTCGACCGAGATCCTCGCCCAGCGCAACGGGAGCGACGGCTACCAGTGGGGTATCGGGCTCAAGTTGACGGGTATCGGTGCGCTCGTTGCCCCAGCGCTCGCGGGGGACGACTCGAGTGCTGCCAGGACGACTGTCGCCATGACCATCTACCAGGTCGAAGACGCCAGCTGAGCGGCAGCGCTGACCGGCGCGGACCCGCCCGTCTCCGGCGGCGTCGCTAGCGCGGCGGCGATCCTCTCTCGTTCGCCCGACCGGTCGGTCTGCACGTGCAGCAGGTACGACCACACGAGCATGTTGGCCGGGTATATGAGGTAGCCGAAGCGGGTCGCAGGCGCGATAACCGTCGCGAAGAGAAGAGCCCAGCCGGAGAAGCGAGCAGCCTCGTACGCGGTACGGGGCGGGTAGCGAACGAGCATCGCGAGCACGACGAGGGTGCCGGACCCGAGAAGCGCCGCGGTCAGGGCTTTCTTGTAGGCAGGGAAGATCTGCACGAGGATCTGGCCGGGAAGCGGGCTGGCGGCAGGTGAGTGGATCTTCGTCAACCCGAGCGGGAAGAGCACGACGTTCGACACGAAGGCGTGTACCCCGAGCGCAGCGCCGGCACCTACGACCGGCACCACGACCACCAGCACCGAGAGCGCGTACCGCAGCGCAGCCGGGCGATCGTCCTCGTCCCGGGCGCATAGCACGACTAGCAGGATGAGCGGCCATGCGGTCCACTTCAACGTCCCGGCGATCCCCATGACGACTCCAGCCGCGATCGGTTGTCGCCGCTGTACGAACACGAGCCCGAGCAACAAGAGAGCCAGCACCGGCAGATCGTCGCCACCGGTGACCATTGGGAGAGCGCCCGTGGGCAACACGACCAGGAACTGGAATGCTCGCCATCGTCTGCGGCTCGATGCGGGCACGAGCAAGAGGGCGAGCGCGACGATGATGAGGGTGAACCCGGCGAGCTCCACGCGGGCGTCGTTCAGCTCTGAAGGGATCTTCACTGCGTTCAGCACGCCGAAGAACACCATCCCCGGCAGGTATGGGAAATAGGAGCTGGCATTGACGCTCTTGCGGTCGTTTGCAGGCGACACTCCGACGGTCGACGGATTGGCAGGGTACGGGTCCTGGAACGCGTAGAACCGGTCGCCCGCTCGTTCGATCACGGCCACCTCCGGTTGTGCTTGGGCCGAGTTGTGACTGGTCATCTGAGGCGTCGCGTCCGCTCGCCATGTCACCTGCAACCCGAGCGGGACCAAGACGACGAGAGCGAGCGCCACGAGGACCAGCACCCGGCGGAACGTGCTTGCGGTGTCGCCCGTGTCGAGCGCCGCACCCTCCCCTCCTTTCTTGCGGCGACGCCGGTATGTCAGCTCGCAGAACAAAGCAGCGGCCACGTAGGGACCGACAGCGATGTGGCCCCACTCCCGGTAATCGGCCGTGACGGCGAACACGCCCTCACCCACGGCAAACGCGGCCGCCATGAGGTAGAGCACGCCGTCTTGGCGCAGAACAGGCAGCTCCGTCACAGAGCTCATGAACGACGACTTGACGCGTCGGGTCAGCGCCGGGAAACCAGCCACCCCCCGATCGTAGGGCGCGCGGCCGGGGCGAGCCTGCGGATCGGCCGTGTGTCAACTACTTGCGGCGTGCCTCGAGACGAAGATAAGGACGCGAACCGGCGCCGCCGACCGCACGTGTCGCGCGGCCGGCGGCGCCGACTGTTGAGATGCCGTTGTGCTCAGCGGTTGGGCTGAGGCGTGTAGCGCAGGTACGGCTTGACGGCGGTGAAGCCCTTCGGGAACTTCTCCTTCGCCGTCTCGTTGTCGATGGCGGGGACGATGATCACGTCCTCGCCATCGTGCCAGTTGACCGGGGTCGCGACCGAGTAATTCGCCGTGAGCTGGAGCGAGTCCAGCACGCGGAGGATCTCCTCGAAGTTGCGGCCCGTGCTCGCGGGGTACGTGATGGTGAGCTTGACCTTCTTGTCGGGCCCGATCACGAAAACGGACCGAACGGTGAGCGTGTCGTTGGCAGCCGGGTGGATCATGCCGTACAGGTCAGCCACGGTGCGGTTCTCGTCGCCGATGAGCGGGTAGTTGAGCTTGTTGCCAGTCACATCCTCGATGTCCTGCGCCCATCCCTCGTGAGAGGTCACGGAGTCGACTGAGACCCCGATCACCTTCGCGCCGCGCTTGGCGAACTCGTCCTTCAGGCGAGAGACCTCACCAAGCTCGGTCGTGCAGACCGGCGTGAAGTCCTTCGGGTGCGAAAAGAGAATGCCCCAGCTGTCGCCGAGCCACTCGTGGAAATTGATCGTTCCCTCGGTGGTGTCAGCGGTGAAGTCAGGGGCGGTGTCGCCGAGTTGCAGAGCCATTTTCTTTGTCTCCTGTCTTGTGTATCTCTGATCGGTCCCGCCCCGAGGCTGCCAAGCCGAACCTCGCTGGCAAGCCTCATGGGCTCTAATGCCGATCAGATTAGTCGTATTTCGGCGAAGCTCGTGCAGCGCGCTCCGGCGAACGAGCGGTCAGGCGCTCAGACGGAGCACCGCCTCGGCATTACGCCAGGCCAACGGCCCGTCACGGGCGCTCAACCGAGCCCTTCCCGGAGCCGCCACGCCGGCACACCACGGACACCGGGCTAGGTCCGAGGGGTCCTCTCCGACCACCGACCAGTACGCCGCCGAGGCATCGTTGTGGTCGGGCCTCACGAACCTGGCGATGGGAACGACCGCCCGCACCTCGATCCCGGCCAGCTCGAGGGCAGCTGCGGCGCTCATCGAGCGGGCGCCGGAGACGAAGAGGTCGTCCACGACGACGACAGGAGGCCCAAGTCGGGCGCCGGTCACGACGTAACCGTCTCTTCGCGGGCTGAGGCGCGCCGGCGGCTGTGGGCCGGGCGCGAGTACCGGTGCCAGGCGAATGCTTCTTCCGGTAGACGCCGCCGCGCTGCGCCAGAGTGCGTCGAGCGGGTGGCTCGCTCCCCACGACGGACGACCGCCGCTCGAGGAAGGCACGGGCACGAGCGTGAGGCATTGGCTCGAGCGCTCGTCACCCATCAGGCAAGCAGAATGAGTGCCGAGCCACTCCCCAACCGTTCGCGTGAGCTCGTCACTCGCGCGGCGCCGGGACTCGAGCGAGGCGGCCGCCTTGTAGGCGACGAGAGAGTTGTGTGCAGCCGAGCGAGGCGCCAGGAGAAAGAGCGGGACGACTGGCCAGAGTGGGCGACCCAACCGCACCCGGACCGTGAGGCAGCTCCAACAAGTCGAGCAACCTGGGCGTGCCGGTCCGTGGCAGACGCTGCAGACGGCGAACAGTCGCCCCATGGGCCCTGTGAACCTGGACGCGCTCGGCACAGCGACACGGCCGCTCCGCGGGAAGTCGGTCTCTCGGGTTTGGAAGGCTCCTCCGGTCACGCCCAGGGAAGCTATGACGAGGGTGCGCGCTGCGCTCCTCAGGGCCGCAACAAGATCCCTAGGCGCCTGGCCGCGACGCTCATACCGGCAAATCCGAGAAGGACCAGATACGCCGCGTGTCCGAGAAGGGCCGGCGTGAGGACACCGGCGTCGAGCTCGCGCAACATGTCCACTCCTTGGTACAGCGGCGTGCACGACACGACGACCTGCAGCCAACCGGGGTAGACCGACAACGGGTAGAAGACGGCGGAGAACAGGAACATCGGTACCGACGCGAGGGAGACGTAGTCGAAGTCCTGCCAATGCCGCATGTAACAGGTCGCTCCCATCCCGACGCCGGCGAAGGCGAAGCCGATCAGCATTGCCGCGGGAAAGCAGAGGATGGCCCACCAGGTTGCGACGAAACCCATCGCCGCCATCACGACGAGGAACGCGAACGAGTAGATGGATCCTCGCATGAGCGCCCACGTCACTTCCCCGATGGCGATGTCGCGCACACCGACCGGCGTGGCCAGCACGGCGTCGTAGGTCTTCGAGATCTTCAGCTTGAAGAAGATGTTGAAGGTCGAGTCGAACAGCGCGCCGTTCATCGCGGAGGCGGCGAGGAGCCCGGGCGCAACATACGCCGCGTACGCGACTGTGTGGCCCGCCAGCTGCAGATTGCCAACGAGGTGATTGAGGCCGAGCCCGATCGAGAGCAGGTAGAAGAACGGCTCGAAGAAACCAGACGCGAGGATCCACCACCGCCGCCGGTACGCGACGACGTTGCGCTCCACGAGCCTGCGAGCCCGCCCCTTGCCATATGCGGCAGTCGGGAGGACGCGAAGAGGAAACACCGCCGAACGAGTCCCGGGCGCTGCAGGAGTCGTAGGGGCGCTCATACGATCAGCCGCCGCGCGAACGAGCGCCTCATCCACACGAGCCCGACCAGCATCATCGCAAGGAGGTACCCGGCATGACCGAGCTCGTCGATGATCGATACGTGACCGAGCATCAGCCCCCTCGACAGCGCCACGCCGTGGTAGAGCGGGGTGAGCCGGGCGGCAGCCTGCAGCCACCCTGGGAGCTGGCCGATCGGGAAGAAGGTGCCCGAGAAGAGGAACAGCGGGACAAGCCCCAAGCGGTACATCAGAGCTAGTGCGGAGTCGTTGTCCTGGGTGGAGGTGAACGCCGCGACTGGGGCAGCGAACGCCATGCCGGTAAGGATCGCCACGAACAGCGCCAGTGGCGCGAACGGAGAGACGAGATAGCCGAAGGCGGCCACGACGATCAGGAAGATCGCCGAGGAGCCCCCTACCCGCGTGGCCACCCAGGCCAGGTGGCCGTGAACGATGTCCTTCACCTGCACGGGTGTTGCAAGGAGGGCGTGGTAGGTCTTCAGCCACTTGAGCCCGCCCATCACTGGGTACATCGACTCGTTCGCGCCCCACTGCATCGCTGACGCGACGAGGAGGCCGGGCGCTATGAACTCCACATAGCCGACTCCACCGAGGCGGGCGGATCCTCCGTGCGTCGCGAGGTGGGAGTTCACTAGATGGCCGAGGCCGACTCCCATCGCGAGGAGGTACAGGACCGGATAGAGGATGCTCGACGTGAGCGTGCCCCGCCAGGTCCGGCGGTAGCGCAGCAAGAAGTAACGGTACGGGCGCACAAAACCGGGAACCCGTCTCGTGATTGACGCGCGTGCGCCTGCTGCGATCGTTGCCACGTCAGTCCGCCAACGAACGACCGGTCAAGCGCAAGAAGACGTCCTCGAGGCTCGAGCGCCGTACGAGCGAAGCCTCGGCGTGGAGCCCGAGCTCGTGGACTGCCTGCAGGACCGCATCACCGTCGTCGGTGTAGACGAGCAGCCGGTCGGGCAGCACCTCGACGCGTCCTGGAAGTCCGTGCAGCCGCTCTGCCATCTTCTCGTTCTCGTCGACCCCGAAGCGCAGCTCGGCGACCTCGCGCGTCGAGAACTCGGCGATCAGCTCCCGCGGCGATCCGGCGGCCACGATTCGGCCCTTGTCCATCACGACGAGGCGGTCGCAAAGCTGCTCTGCCTCGTCCATGTAGTGGGTGGTGATGACGAGCGTCACCCCCTGCTGCTTCAGCCGGTACAGGCGGTCCCACAAGAGGTGACGAGCCTGGGGATCGAGTCCCGTCGTCGGCTCGTCGAGGATCACGAGCTCGGGGTCGGAGATGAGGGCGCGGGCGATCGTCAGGCGCCTCTTCATCCCACCCGAGAGATTGTCGACCGGCTCGTCGCCCTTCTCCACGAGCTGTGCGAACTCCAGCAGGTTCTCGACCCGGGCGCGCACCTCGCGCTTGTCGATGTCGAAGTAACGGCCGTAGAGATAGAGGTTGTCCCGCACGGTGAGCTCGAGGTCGAGCGTGTCGTCTTGCGGGACGAGGCCGAGCCGGCGCCTGATCCGCGCGCCGTCGTTGTTCGGGTCCATGCCGAGGACGAGCAGGGTGCCTTCGGTCACGGGCGACAGGCACGAGACCATCCGCATCGTGGATGTCTTTCCGGCTCCGTTCGGCCCGAGGAACCCGAAGACCTCGCCTTTTCGGATGGAGAAGTCGACCGCGTCTACCGCCGTGAATTCGCCGAAGCGCTTCGTCAAGGCGCGCGCCGTCACCACGGTCTCGGGGTCACTGACGTCGGATGGGCCACGGCCGAGTCCCTCTCGAAGGGCTTCATTGCCCTGGTGAGGATGCATCCGCCCGAAGCTACCTCGCGAAAGTGATTTCGCTGAACACGCTATTCACAGGCTGGCACGCTCGACCCTCCTTTAGCGCGAGGATCGATCGGTGCAGCGGATCTCGATCGTCGGGAACTCCGGCTCCGGCAAGACGACTCTTGGCCGGCGCTTGGCGGACCAGCTCGGGGCCCCTTTCGTCGAGCTCGATTCGCTCTATCACCAACCCGGCTGGGAACCGCTTCCCACCGAGGAGTTCCAGAGCCGGGTAGCGGCCGTCGCTGCGGAGGACCGGTGGGTCGTGGACGGCAATTACTCCGCCGTGCGCGAGATCCTCTGGCAGCGGGCCGACACCGTGATCTGGTTCGACCTGCCGAGAGGCGTCGTGATGGCACGGGTGGTCCGGCGCACCCTTCGTCGCACCCTCACCCGCGAGGAGCTGTGGAACGGC
>JBKQLZ010000084.1:0-10628 GCA_052146895.1 Acidimicrobiales bacterium | reverse complement strand
CGATCGAGGGCGTAGGGATCACCTCGTACCGCACACGGTCGAGCAGTCCGGCCGCCACGACCGAGCGGAGGCCGGACCGGGTGATCATTGCGCGAGGGTGGTCCGGCGTGAGCCGATCAGAATCTCGAGCTCGCGCTCCAGCCCGCTCGTGCCTACGTCGACGCGCTCGAGTGGGAGGCCCAGCAGCTCGGCGATCGCGGTTGCCTCCTCGTCGAGGCTCGCAGCCTGCAGGTCGCCCGTCAGCCAGACGATCCGGCGGTAGTTCCCGAAGTAGTCCTTGACGAGCTCTGGATGGCGGTCGAGCCCCAGTTCTGCGACGACGGTTCGCCGGAAGCTCCTCACGAGAAAGTCCGTCAACAGGTAAGTGCCCGGTTCGTCCTCGAACAGGGATCGCACCCTCTCTGGTCCGGCGATCACGTCGTAGCAGTGCAGGCCCGCGAGCCTCTCAAGGCCGAGTGACTCGCAGACTCGATCGAGAGCGCCGTACGTGCCGCAATCGGCGTACGCAAGGGCGACTGCGTGGCCCGTGCCTTGCAGATCCCTCGCCAGCCGTTCGACCTCGGGCGCGATGCGATCGGGATGGTCGTGCAAGAGCGCGGAGAGCGTGCGCAGGTCGATGTCCCAGTCGCGGCGCTTGCAGATCTCGCGGATGTCGGCTGCGAGGGCTCCGCACGCGATGATCGTGAGCGGCTGGCCGGGCTGCTGGGAGATGCCGGGTGGGCGGGTCATGCGACCGGGAACGGCAGCTGGCCGATGAACCTGTCGTTGAAGTCCGGGCGATCCGACAGCTCGACGTATTCAACCTCGTCGAGCAAGGCCATCGCCCCTGCTCGCTCGCGCACGCTCAGAAGCGCCATCTTCGCTCCCTCACCTGCCACGTTGCCTGCGCTGACGACGCGCATCACCGGGAGTCGCGGCACGAGTCCGAGACGAACGGCGCTTGCCGGGGAGAGGTAGCTTCCGAAGGAACCTGCGAGCAGGACCTGCTGCACGTCGGACTGCTCGAGCCCCGCATCCTCGAGGAGCAGCGTCCAGCCGGTGGCGATGGCAGCCTTCGCGAACTGCAGCTCGCGCACGTCCCGCTGCGAGAGGTAGATCTGCGGCTCGCCATCGCCCTCGCCCGCGCCCGCGGGTTCCCCCACGCCGGACCCGTACAGCACGAACACCCTCTCCTCGCCGACGTTGACGAAGCGGTCCGCCAACCCTGGAGCGACACTCCTAGCCGCCTCCTCGGTCACCAAGCGTCCCGAAGCGTCGATGAGGCCGAGGCGCACGAGCTCGGCGACCGCGTCCACCAAGCCCGAGCCGCACAGTCCCACAGGCTCGACGTCCCCGATCACCTGCAGGGTCAGACCGTCGGGCGTCATCTTCACGACCTCGATCGCACCGTCGGCGGCGCGCATGCCGCAGCGGATCTGGGCGCCTTCGAATGCGGGGCCGGCCGGCGCTGCAGTCGCGAGCAGCCCGTCGGCGCTCCCGAGCACGATCTCGCAGTTCGTGCCGATGTCGATGAACAGCCGCGTGCGGGTATCCCGGTCCATGCCCGAGGCCAACAGCCCAGCGGTGATGTCCCCGCCCACGTACGCGCCAAGAGCTGGGAACACCACTGCCCGGGCTCGCGGGTGCACGGCAACCCCGATCTCCGACGCGAGCAGCTCCGGGAACTGGCGCGCCGACATGATGAAAGGAGCCATTCCGAGCGGCTCGGGATCGATGCCGAGTGCGATGTGGGTCATGGTCGCGTTGCCGGCGATCGCCACCTCGTAGACCTCGGCCGGCGTCACGTCACCTTCGTCGCAGACCATCGTGATGAGCTCGGCGAGCGTCTGGTGAGCGAGCGATCCCAGCATCTCGAGGGCTCGGGGGTTCATCATGATCGTGCTGATCCTGGTGATGACGTCACCGCCGAACGGCTGCTGCTTGTTGAGCATCGACTGAACCGCGAGAGGGGCGCCGGTCGAGAGGTCGAGGAGCGTGGCGACACACGTCGTCGTCCCGAGGTCGATCGCGACGGCAAAGATCCGATCGGTCGTGTCCCCAGCCTCGACGTCGATCAAGACGTCGTCGGCGAGGACGGCCGTCACCTTGAAGTCGCTCGTCCTGAGCACGCGGCTGAGGGACTTGAGCGCATGCAGGTCGACCCGCAGCTCGAGGTCGAGCATCGCGCCGAGGAGGCGCTCGGAGTCGGTCATCTGGTCGGAGAGAGAGGGTTGGGAGAGCTCTAGGTAACGTTTCTGAACGGCGGGCCGGAGGATCACCTTGCGCCCGACGCCGACCGTTGCCGCCTTCGGCCGGGTGAGCAGAGGCGGCACCTCGACCTGCAGGTCCGAGCGGACGTCTACCCGGCACGCCAGCCGCCAGCCGGCGCGCAGCTCGTCGGCGGTGAACGCGCGGGTATCGAGGGAGTTAGGTGCGACATGACCGTCGGTGATCTGGACCCGGCACTTCTTGCAGGTGCCGTGGCCCCCGCAGGTCGAGTCGATGGCGATCCCGTTCCAGCTCGCTGCGTCGAACAGGGTCACTCCGGGCGGAACGCGCACTTGGCGGCCGCTCGGCTCGAAACGCAAGTCGACCCGCGCCTGCCCGCCGAAGTGCTCACTCACGGTGTCGGCGTGCCCTCCCGGTGGCCCGCCGGCGCACGGGTCCGCGAGCTTCACGAGGCCTGCTCCGCCTGGCGGGCTCGGTGGGCGGCTATCCATTTTGCTCCCCAGGGATCACGGTCGAGGAGGAGGTCGGCGGCTTTCACCGCACGGACGATCTGGGGTGACCGGGCGTCCAAGATGGCGCTCGTCAGACCTGCCTGCATGGCCATGGGGAGAAACGCAGCCCCGAGCACACCCCTCTCCGGCATCCCGAACGACACATTCGACGCCCCGAGTGTCATGTTGACGCCGAGCTCGGTACGGATCAGGTGGATCGTCTCGAGGGTGCGGTTCACGAGCGTCGTGTCGGCGCCGATCGGCATGGCGAGCGGATCGATGACGATGTCCTCGATCGGGATCCCGTACTTGGACGTCGCCACGTCGACGATCTTGCGCGCGAGCTCGAGGCGCCGCGCAGGCTCTTCCGGGATCTCCTCCTCGTCATTCGGGAGAGCGATGATCGCTGCTCCGTAGCGCTTGACCAGTGGCAAGATCGCGTCGAGCCGCTCGTCCTCGGCGGTGACGGAGTTCACGAGAGCCTTGCCGGTGTAGGTCTGAAGACCTGCGTCGAGGGCTTCGATCACCGAGGAGTCGATGCAGAGCGGAAGGTCGGTCAAGGTCTGCACGAGGCGGACCGCCTGGACCATGAGGTCGACCTCGTCTGCGAGAGGGGTTCCCATGTTGATGTCGAGGACCATGGCGCCGCCTGCTACCTGCTGGGCGACGTCTATCTCTATGCGTGACAAGTCGCCGCGCCGGAGCTGCTCCTGGAAGAGCCTTCGCCCGGTCGGGTTGATTCGTTCGCCGATCACGCAGAACGGCTGGTCGTGACCGATGATGACGTGCGCCGACGCGGACTCGAGTCTCGTGTGCATTTGGTCTCAGGCGGTGGCGGCCGCCGACGCGGCCGCCCGACGGCGGGCGAGGAGGTCCTTCGCCCGGCTGACGGCCGCGGAAGCGTCCGAGGCGTACCCATCGGCGCCGACTGCGTCGGCGTACTCCTTCGTGACCGGCGCTCCGCCCACCATGACGATTACCTGGTCGCGCAAGCCCGCTTTCTCGAGTGCATTGATGTTGGCCTTGAACATCGGCATGGTCGTGGTGAGAAACGCCGAGAACCCAACGATGTCCGGCTGATACTGCAGGACCGCGTCGACGAATTTCTCAGGCGCGACCTGCACGCCGAGGTCGATCACATGGAAGCCGGCACCCTCCAGCATGATGTTGACGAGGTTCTTGCCTATGTCGTGGACGTCACCTTTCACGGTGCCCATGACGAAAGTCCCGACCGACTGGACCCCTGTCTCGGCGAGGAGCGGGCGGAGGACCTCGAGCGCGCCGGACATCGCCTTGCCTGCGATCAGCATCTCGGGCACGAAGAAGTCGCCTCTCTCGAATCGGGCACCTACCTCTTCGAGCGAGGGTATGAGCGCCTCGAAGAGCATCTCCTCGGGAGCCATGCCCATCTGCAGGCCTTCGTTCGTCAGGCCGAGCACTTCGGGCGCGTTGCCGACGAGCGTGGCGTCGTACATCTGCTTGAGGAGCTCGTCTCGCGTCATGCAGCATTCTCCTGTCTCATGCCGGCCCTGCCTTGCCTGCTCATGCCGCGCCCTCCTGCCGGGGCCGATGCCCGAGGACGGCGGACAGAGCAGCGGCTTCGACGCGGCATTGCGTCGCGGCCTCGGCGATGCGCGACGAGGTGAGCCGGTTGGCCGGACCCGATACGGACACCGCCGCGATGACCTCGCCCCCGCCCTTGAAGACCGGTGCGGCCACGGCGATCAGACCCCGCTCGAGCTCGTCGATGGTGACCGCGTAGCCTCGACGGCAGACCTCGGTCAGTTCCTCTGCGAGTGCAGCGCGGCTCGTGATGGTGCGTTCCGTCAACCGAGCGAGGCGGCCGGGCTCGATGGTCGCCGCCCCGAAGGCGAGCAGCACCTTTCCGAGCGCGCTCGCGTGCAGCGGCACGGGCTTGCCGACCCAGTTCGTGGTGCCTATGAGGTAACGGCTGTCGACTTGGCTCAGTTGCTCGACCTGGCCACGACGCGCGATGCCGAGGTTGATCGTCTCGCCAGTCAGCTCGCCCAGTCGTTGCATGTGAGGGTACGCGAGCTCGATGAGGTCGAACTCGCGCCCTCCGCGGCCGGCGTAGCGCACGAACACGGCACCCGGCGCGTATGTCCCGTTCGGCCCGCGGCGCACTAGTCCGTTGCGTTCGAGCGCGAAGAGCAGTCTCGATGTCGTGCTCTTCGCCAGACCCGTCGCGGCAGCGAGATCGCTGAAGCTGCGCGGTGTGGCCGCGTCCACGATCTCAGTCAGCAAGTGCGAAGCGCGGTCGACAGCTTGAGTCCCTGTTGGGGAGGCCGACTGGCTCGCTTGCGCCGAGGTCGGGCGCCTCGACACCGGCTTGCGCGGGCCTGGTCCACACGTGATCATCAGTTCCATCTTACGGAACCATGTTCTACGATGCGAACCATGTTCGAGAACCGGATGCCTCGATACGAGATCCTTTCCGAAGATGCAGTTGCAATCCTCGACCGCGGCTGGCGCCGCATCGTCAGTGAGATAGGTGTGCAGTTCGCCAAGCCTGAGGCCGTGGAGTTGTTTGCCAAGGCCGGCCAGAGAGTTGACGGTGAGATCGTCTATCTCGATCCGGACTTCGTGATGGCTCAGGTTGCCCTCGTGCCGAGGGAGTTCGACATCCA
Source organism: Acidimicrobiales bacterium (assembly GCA_052146895.1). GTDB lineage: Bacteria > Actinomycetota > Acidimicrobiia > Acidimicrobiales > Bog-793 > Palsa-601. Next base: position 5,281 of record JBKQLZ010000084.1, on the reverse strand, counting down.
GGCCCGCAATCCCGCCAACAACGTCCACATCGGAGGCGACCAGATGGTCTTCTCGGGTGTCTACGGCCCACCGTTCGTCCGGGAGGGCGGTACGCGGCGCGATGCCTCGATGGCGGACTTCCGGCGATTCGCGATGCTCGCCCAGAGCTACCCCGAGCTCGACTCGGCCGGAGGCATCATCTGCGAGCCGAACGACACGCCGCTCGACTCACGCCATCTCGACATGATCTTCGCCCTACAGAGCTTGACCGACAAGATCTACATGGGCAACGTCGTGTCGGGAGTGAACGCTCGCGACACGATCGATATGAGCTCGATCCTCTTCGGTGGGCGCGAGGTCATCGAGGAGACTCCGGCCTGCATCTCGCTCATCAACTGCAACTCTCCCCTTCGCTGGGACGACCGCATGCTCGACGCCCAGTTCGAGTACAACCTGGCCAACCAGCCCGTCATCCTGACTCCGTTCTTGTTGATGGGAGCGATGTCGCCCGTGTCGATCCCGGCGACGCTTGCGCAGCAGCTAGCCGAGGCGCTGGCCGGCATCGCCCTGTCGCAGCTCATCCGCCCCGGCTGTCCCGTGGTGTTCGGTTCGTTCCTCTCGAACATCGACATGCAGTCCGGCTCGCCCTGCTTCGGCACGCCGGAGTCCGCCATCGGCCTCTTCTGCACCGGCCAGCTGGCGCGTCACTACGGGCTCCCCTTCCGTACCGGCGGTGGGCTCACCTCGAGCCAGTCGGTGGACGCCCAGGCGGGGTACGAGGCGTTGATGACGTTGCTGCCTACGTTTCTTGCGGGAACGAACTTCGTCATGCACGCTGCCGGGTGGCTCGAGGCCGGGCTCGTGAGCTCCTACGAGAAGTTCATCATCGACATCGAGTTGCTCCGGGAGCTCCGCGTCGAGTTCACACCGCTCGAGATCGATGAGTCGTCGCTCGCCTTCGGCGCGCACGACGAGGTGCGTCATGGTGGGCACTTCCTCGGAGCTGAGCACACGATGGAGCGGTTCCGGACGTGCTTCTACCGGCCGATCGTCTCGTCGTCGGCGAACTTCGAGCGCTGGGTTCGCGATGGGGGCAAGGACGCAGCGGTGCGGGCGGGTGAGCTGTGCCAGAAGACGCTTGACGCCTATGAGTTGCCGGCGCTCGACTCGGCCATCCATGACGAGCTCGAGGAATACGTCACCCGCCGCCGGCGTGAGTTGGGGGACTGATTCCGCGGGTCGGCTGCTCGGCTGCTCGGGTGCTCGGCTGCTCGGGTGCTCGGCTGCTCGGCTGCTCGGCCGGTCGGCTAGCCGGCCAGGACGGCCTGAGTCTGGGTGACGCGGGCCAGTAGCTTTCCACCGTCCGAGGCGGTTACGTCTGTCTCGACGACGATCGTCGTCCGCCCCCGGTGGAGGAGGCGGGCCGTCGCAACTGCCGTGCCGCTTCGTATTCCGCGGATGAACTGCGTGGACGACGAGATGGTCGTGGTCCCGGAGGTGGGCGTGGGCAGGTTGAGCGACGCGAGTATCGCTCCGGCCGTATCGGCCAGGCTCATAACGACGCCGCCGTGCATCGTGCCTCCGGAGGTGCAGAGATCAGAGCGCCATTGCAGCTCAGCCACGACTTGCTGAGGGTCGGCGGCGGTCACCTTGAGCCCGAGGAGGCGAGCAAACGGGAGGGTCTCTTCCCACTGTGAGAGTTGCGGGTCGCTGGTCATCGCTCAAGCTGTTTTACACCGGGCCGACAGGTCTGGGCCACTGGTCAGGTGCCTGTCGCCGGCCATCCGAAGGTCACGTGCCCGGCGCCGAACAATTGCTCAGACAATTACATGGCCGCCCGTGTCACCGGCAACTACGCTGCCAACGGAAACTGGTGCGCCGACTAGCCCCGGTCGTGCCGGGTGATCAAAGGGGATTACGCCATGGGAGTTCTGGGTCAGCGCAACCGCTCCGCCAACCTCGGCGAAAACGCTCGTCCGAGGCGACGCAAGGGCGCACCAATCGTGTTGTCGGGAGCTGTGGCGGTCGCGATGCTCGCTGGCTACGGCCTCACCTCGGCCGCGGCCAGCGCCGCGAAGACCCCGAAGTCGAGCCCGGCTGTGCTGCTCGTGGGGAGCTACAAGGGCAGGGCCGGTACGTACAAGACGATCCAATCCGCGGTCGACGCCGCCAAGCCCGGTGACTTCATCCTGATCGGCCCGGGCGACTACCACGAGGACAACGACATCAAGAACCCGCCGACTGCTGCCGAGGCGGGTGTTGGCGACATGGCCGGTGTCCTCATCACGACTCCCCGCATCACGCTTCGTGGCATGAACCGCGGCACCGTCATCGTCGACGGGACGAAGGCCGGAGCGCCGAAGGCATGCGACTCCTCTGCCAAGTACCAGGACTTCGGAGTGAAGCCGAAGGGCGCGACCGAAGCGTACGGCCGTGATGGCATCGTCATCTGGAAGGCGAACGGCGTGACGGTGGACAACTTGACCGTCTGTAACTTCTTGGGCGGTACCGGTGCTTCGGGCAACGAGCTCTGGTGGAACGGTGGTGCCGGATCCGGCTTGGTCGGTTTGAAGGGCTACTGGGCGGACTACATCACAGCCACATCTTCCTTCTTCAAGACCGAGGCGACTGCCGCCCAGTACGGAATCTTCTCCTCCAACTCCGCCGGGCCGGCCGAGTGGTACCAGACGTATGCCAACAACTTCAACGACTCGGGCATGTATGTCGGAGCGTGCCACCAGGTTTGTGACGTGCTCATCGACGCCGCCTGGATGGAGAACAACGCACTCGGGTACTCGGGCACGAACTCCGGAGGGCAGGTAGTGATCGAGCACTCGCAGTTCGATCACAACGAGGACGGCCTCGACACCAACACGGCCTACGACGGGGACCCGCCGGCGCCGCAGGACGGGCAGTGCCCGGGCGGCGCGATCAGCCCCATCACCCACACCCGTTCTTGCTGGGTCTTCCGCAACAACTACGTCCACGACAACAACAACCCTTCGACTCCGAAGGCCGGAAGCGCAGCAGCGGGTCCGACTGGCACGGGCATGACGATCTCCGGTGGCCGCTGGGACACGGTCGAGCACAACCAGTTCTCCAACAACGGGGCGTGGGGAATCCTCTTCGTCCCGTACCCGGACGAGAGCAAGCCTGTCGACGGCCAGACGTGCGCGGGCAAGGGCGGCGTGCTCGACGGAGCACTCGGCTGCGTCTTCGACCCAGAAGGTGACGCGCTCGCGCACAACACCTTCACGAACGACGGCTACTTCGGCAACCCGAGCAACTCGGACTTCGGCCAGATCACATTGACGGGCCATCAGCCCTCGAACTGCTTCGTCGGCAACCACGCTCCGAACGGGAGCGCCCCGTCCGACCTCGAGGCGACGCAGCCGAAGTGCGGAGTCACCACGAAGGCGGGCAACACCGGTGGCCCGCTTCTCGGCCAAGTCCTCTGCGACACCGGCTTCGGCGGCTGCCCCGCCGGGGCCAAGTACCCCAAGCTCGGCAAGGTCACCCTGACTTCGGTGCCGAAGAGCCTGCCCACCATGCCGAACCCGTGCGCGGGCGTTCCCGCCAACGCGTGGTGCCCGGCGGGCAGCAGCAAGTGGGGTGGCTCGAGCACGTCGCATCGCTCGAGCGGCTCGCACGAGCGGCGCGGCATCATCAGGGTCGCCTCGTGGCATCTCGGGCTTGCGACTTACGTGCGCTGGTCGCGGGCGTCTGCTCTCGGACACCGGGTCTCGATGGTCTGAGCAGGCAGATCGGTCGGAGCACCCGCTCGCGGGAATCCGGGCGCCGCTTTTCCCAGACAGCGGCGGAAACAGCTGAGAGAGCAGCGGCCTTAGCGCCGGGTAGACGTCGTCGCCCCGGTGAGCCGGATCGGCAACCGGATAGTGACCGTTCGTCCCGAGAGCGAGCAGACGGTGGCTCGCTCGTCGCGGAGGCAGCGTGAAGTCCTCAGCGAGGCCGGTCGGCGGCTCTTCGGGCGACTGCTCACGTCGGGACCGAGCCAGCGCCACCGGCCGGGGTGGCCGCTGATCTGGAATCCGCAGTGGGTTCCCCGAGGCGCGGGTCGGACCGCTCTTGCCCCGGAAGCCCGCCGCAGTCCGTATCGAACATGTGTTCGATCATACGGGACGGGTGTATCACTCGCTGTGACAGTTGACGGGGCCGTGCGTCGGGTGATCAGAGTGGGGGGACGGTGTAGCGGGCGAACAAGTGCCAGCCGATGAACGCCCAGCAGGCGACGAGAACGAGGCGCCCCAGGCGCCGCGAGGTGACCAGCCGTCCCAGTTCACCGATCCTCGCGTAGCTCCCGCCTCGTCTCGCGACCACCTCGACGATCACAGCCATGACGGCGATGGCAAGCCAGACCAGGGCCACGCTCATCGTGTCGAGTCCTGTCTCCGGATGCCCCGGCGAAGTGACCAAGCCGCCGCCGCCAACCAGAGCGCGAACAACGCAAAGCGCCCGACGTGCCACGCCAGTGCTTGGTCGATCACGGTGCTCAGGCTTGGCACGGCACGTGACCTGCCACCGAGGCCGAGCGCGATCGATTCCAGCGCCACGGCGCCGAGAGCCAGCAAGATCCAGGGTGCTGCTAGCCGGAGCGAGAGCCGTCGGCCGGCCTGCCTGTCTCGGTTAGGCAGCGCCGCAAGAGCGACGAGCGCTACCGGGATCCCGACCGCGATGTCGGCGGCACCGCTGAACGAGCGAGTGCCGGTCGCCCACCATGCGTAGGCGGCTCCGGCTAGGGCGGCCAGACCTGCCAGCGCATATGCGGTACGGCGCCCGAGGGCCGGGAGATGCTCGCGCGCTCGCATGGGCGCACATTCTCCCCCAAGAGTCAGGCCCAACCTCCGGCAAAGGCCACGAACTGACCAGTGGCGAACCGGCTCGTCCCGTCTACGAAGGCCATAGAGAAGTGGGCGAGCTCGTCGAGGGTTCCAAGTCTTCCCATCGGCACCTGCGCCTCGACTCTCGCCCGCCCCTCTGCGTCCTCGGCGCGGCTTGCCTTCAGGAACTCGGGGAAGTCCATGAAGTTGGTCCCGATCGCGTTGACTTGCACGCCCTTCTCCGCCACCTCGGCTGCCACGTTGCGCACGAGCATGTTCGCTCCCGCCCGCGCCGAGGAGTAGAGCGGAGCCCCCGGGGTGGGTCGCGCGCCGGCGGCGCTCGTGAACACGAGGACCTGACCAGCCCCCTGGTCGACCATGACAGGCACCACCGAGCGCAAGAAGTTGTAGGGGGCTTCGATGCACCCGGCGGTAGCGGCCCGCATGTCGTCCAGCGTGGACC
>JBKQLZ010000083.1:0-7552 GCA_052146895.1 Acidimicrobiales bacterium | reverse complement strand
GTGGCATATCGCGCCCCGGTAGCGATTGGCCTGAACATGATGTCGAACGAGCAGGCGGCATCCGGCGCGAGGTACGTGCCGTCGATGCAACCGTCGTTGTCCACTAAGAAGTCGACCGGGTTGGTGCCGATGACAGAGGGAGCACCGATGTACAGCACGATCCCATCGGTGTTCGAGTTGGTGATCGTGATGACCTGGTCCGCACAAGTGGAGCCAGGCGTGCAACCTACCGGCGTGGCGCCGTAGGCCGCGTAGTAATCGATCGAGCCCGTGGTGGAGAAGGAACTGACGACGGCGTCGCTGATGGACAGCGTCGAGTCGTTGTTGTCGACCCCGGTACCACTCACCGGCAGGACCGACTCGCTGTCGGCGGTGTTGTCGGGCACAACGATGTCGGTTGTCCGCACGCCAGGTTGGCCGGGGGTGAACAATATCGAGAAAACACAGGAGGTCCCAGGCGTAACGAAGGAGTTCGAGCAGTTGTCCTGGTAGATCTTGAAGTTGGCGGCATCCTCGCTCTCGGTGTAGATCTGGCCGATTGCGAGCGTGACCCCCGTCCCGCCTTCTGGGATCTCGTCAGTCATCGTCACGAGTACCGGTGGGCTCGTAGTGCTCACTCCCACCCCCGAGGTGCCGGCGGGATTCATCGATACCGAGTCCTCTCCGAACGAGACCGAGGCGAAAACGCCGGTGCCGTTGAGGGGCTCGAGTGCCGATGTGCCGTTGACTCCCCAACTCGAGTCGACGACCTGGAGTACCGCTCTCCTCGAGCCCGAGCCCCTAGGAGTGAAGGTGACGTTGACCGTGCAGGTCTGCCCGGGGGTGAGTTGGTTGGGAGTCCCAGCCGGTGTAAGGCAGTTGCTCCCCAAATTGACGGAGAAGTCCCCCGAGTCGGTGCCGATGATGGCGAGCGTCTCGATCGTCTGTGAGGTGTTCGCTGCGTTCCGCACACTGATCGCCACCGGCGCACTCGTGACGGACACCCCTTCGTCTCCGAAGGAGTTGGCGCCTACCGTACCGAACGTGAGCGTCAGCGGGGGAGGGGCGGCCCCTACGCCGACGACAACGGCTGCCGGTTCCAGCACACCCGAGCCCGGCGAGCCGGTCAGCTTGATGGAGAACGAGTAGTCGATGGGCGTGCCCGTCTTGTCAGCAGGGATCGCGACGGCCTTCGAGAACTTGCCAGATGTGCACGACACAGTGGAGTTCACATTGGCGATCCTCGGCGTGACTGCGATCGAGCACTTGACGACATTCTTGAATGTCGCTGACAGAGTCGTCGTGCCGCCCTTGTCGCTGAACGTGTGCGGGCTCGCCTTGAAGGTGAAGTCAACTGGAGTGCCCGAGAGTGTTCTTGCAGCTGCCAAGCTCGGGCCTGCGAGCAGGGTGGCTACGCAGAGCACCGTTGCCAGGCCGGCTGCCGCCGGAAACGTCTTGCCCCAGATCCGCATGATTCGAACTCCCCCTTGGCCCTCGCCACTTGAGCAAGTGTACCTAAGAGCAAACTCACCGTGGAAAGTGACATCATCGGGCGATCGCGAGTCCCTCGGCCCCCGAGCCCCCGCCGCCCCCGCCCGAGCAGCTCTCGGCGGTAGTCGTCGCGTACAACTCCGGCCTGACTTTGACTGACTGCGTGACCTCGCTCGACGAGGCCGGACTCGCCGAGATCGTCATCGTCGACAACCAGTCGACCGACGGCTCTGTCGCGCTCGCGAGCCGAGCCGTGCCCCGCGCGCTCGTCGTTCGGACCGGCAGCAACCTCGGTTACGGCGGCGGTGTCAATCGGGGCATGAAAGTCGCGGCGAACGAGTTCGTCCTCGTGTGCAACTCCGACCTCTCAGTCGGCCGTGACGCGGTCGCGGGCTTGGCGGGAGCGCTCGCGAGCGACGAGCGCGTCGCTCTCGTCGGGCCGCAACTGATAGACGAGGACGGGACGGCTTCGGTCTCGGCGCGGGCGTTCCCAACGATCGGCCGGTCGTGGCGGCAGGCTTTCGCCGGCGTCGTGGCGCCGAGAGGTCGCAGCGCGCGCCGCTATGCCGCCGCCAACCAGGCGATAGCGGACCTGGGCGGCGACGTCGACTGGGTGACCGGCGCTTGCTTCCTCGTGCGGCGCCAAGCCTTCGAAGAGGTGCACGGGTTCGATGTCTCGTACTTCATGTACGTGGAGGAGGTCGACCTGTGTTGGCGCTTGCACAAGGCGGGCTGGCGCGTCCTTCACGAGCCCTCGATATCGGTGACTCACGTCGGTGGCGTGTCGGCCGGGCGCAGACCGTATGCGATGGTGGTCGCTCATCATCGGTCGCTCTGGCGTTTCTCAAAGACGACAGCCGAGGGGCGTGAGAGGCTCGCTCTCCCTCTCGTGGCGGTGGCTATCGCCCTCAGGGCGGTCCTCGTCCTCGCCCGCCAGGCGCTCTCGAACCGCCGCCTCAGCGACCGCGCAGCCCGACGACGGAGCGAAGCGTCCGGCCCATGATCCGAAGGTCGAGCCCCAGGCTCTGGTGGCGGAGGTAATAGAACTCGTACTGGAGCTTCTCGAGGGCGTCGAGCTCGCTTGCGCCGTAGTCGTACTTCACCTGAGCCCAGCCTGTGATGCCGGGCCGCACGAGGTGGCGCGTGTCGTAGAACGGGATCCGTTCCGTGAGGTGGGCGACGTACTGGGGCTGCTCGGGTCTCGGTCCGACGATCGAGAGGTCGCGCCGGAGCACGTTCCACACCTGAGGCAGCTCGTCGATATGCAGGCGGCGCATGACCTTTCCGACCGGGGTGAGCCGGGGATCGTCATCCGAGGTCCACTCCGTCGGGGCATCGCCGACATCTGTCATGGTGCGGAACTTGAGGATGGTGAAGATCTCGCCGTCCTTGCCGACTCGAGGCTGTCGGTAGAGGAGCGATCCCCGATTCCCGAAGAGATTCGCGATGAGCACACAAGGTGTCGCGAGGGCCAGCAGCACGAGGCCGCCGCCTGCGAGCGTCACATCGATGAAGCGCTTCAGGCGCGCGTAGAGCGGTCTGTGGATCTCGTTTATATCGAACAGCAGCGCGATGCGCTCGAGCTCGGAGAGGGGGAGCTTGCCGAGCCACTCGTCGTAGAAGAGCGAAAGCGTCCGGATTCTCGTGCCCGCCCGATGCAGCTCGGCCGCCTGGGCCACGATCTCCTCACCAGACTGAGCCTCGCGGTCGAGCACGAGCAAGGTGGCGGAGTGCTCCGCCATCAGCGTCACCAGCGGTGTGGCGTCCTCCCCGGTCGGCACAAGGGAGTCCGCCGCCACTGCCGCCCGCAGCACGGCAGGCAACTCGAGACTTCCGTTCAGGTCGTTGACCAGCCGATCCCGCTCGTCCGGACCGACCACCGCCACCACTCGCTCCTGCTCCCCGCGTTGGATTCGCGAACGCTCTCCGGCTGCCGACACGAGGGTTTGGAGGAGTATCACTCCCACGAGGCTGACGAGGAGGACAAAGCGCGGGAGAAGGGTCTTCGTCGCAGCGAGCTGGATCAACGAGAGGATGATGATCGCCGCACCGACCGCCCCTACCGACCGCAGGAAGCGCGCTCCGATCGTTATGCCGGACTCCGTCACGCCTGTCGCGTAGGTCGTCGTCAGCGTCAGAACCGTGAGCGCCATCACCCACGCAAAACGGGGCTCTGCGAATACGGCGTAGTGGCCGATGAGGCGGGCGTGCACCACCTCGGCGCCGACGACGACGGCTACAGTGACCAGCGGAGTGAGGAACCGGACGGGGCGCGTCATCGCTGGCAATTCAACTTCAAGACGCGCGACGCGCCGCCGGTTATCGCGGCGATCGGGCGCGCAGAGCGGCGCGAAGGTCCCGAGGACAGCCTCAGCTCCAGATCAGCCCGGTGCATCGCCATGGGGCATCTTCGCGGGAATTGCAGTCGCCGCGCTGACTATCGCCGCGTTACCCGGTGTGGCATCGGAAGGCTTCACTCCGAAGTACGCCGTCATGTTGGTCATCGCCGCAGTGGGTGCAGTGCCGTTTGCGATGTCCCTCCGGCGCTCTCGAGAGGCCGTCGCGTCGTGGGCCGCGCTCGGGTTCCTGCTGATCGGCCTGCTGTCGGCCCTAACGAGCGTGGCTCCGGACATCGGGATCTTCGGGCTGTACGACTGGGGGACCGGTTGGCTCATGTGGGTGGCGTGCGCTGGTGCCTTTGGGATAGGGCTTCGGTTGAAACGCGAGGATCTGGTTTGGCTCTTCGGCGGACTCGTGGTCGGGGCGCTCGTCAACTCATGCATCGCTGTGTACCAGATGATCGGGCGACCGGGCGGCGCTCTCGGCCTTTACGCAGGTGTCCAGGCTGATGGGTTGCTCAGCAACCCGATTCATCTCGAGGCGCTCCTCCTCGGGGTGATCGCCCTCGTGGCGTTCCGCTCGCTGCGCCCTGTGGGCGAGGTCGTACTGCTGGGTATAAGCGCTGCCTTGATGCTGATGGGAGTGGCACTCGAGTTCACCGACGAAAGGCTGGCGGTCATCGTGTTGCCGGTCATCCTCCTCGCTCTCGTGTGGCGGGGTCGGCTGCGCGGTCTCGCTCTGGCCGGCGCCGTGGCTGCCGGCTACGTGATCGGGTATCTCGGCGGCGGGAGTGGTCTCGGTAACCGAGTGACCGAAGGTGCGAACAGCCCAGGATTCACTCTCCGCTCGGACGTCTGGAAAGCCGCCCTCCACTCCGTGCTGCACCATCCGCTGATTGGGGCTGGTCCAGGTGAGTTTCAGGCTGGGACGGGGCCCTTTGTGGGGCGAGCCTTCGCGCTCAAGCTCCCGGGCGGCGGCTTGTTCACTGATGCGCACGACTTCGTCATCGAGGTGGTGGTCACGACTGGAGTTCTCGGCTTGGCGTGCTTCTTGGTGTGGGTCGGCGGCTCGTTGGCCCGTGCACGCAACACGATGGTTCTGGTCGCTCTCGCCGGTCTGGCCGTCGAGGTCGTGGAACCTCTCAACATCGCCATCACGTGCATCGTCTTTCTCTCACTCGGCGCCTGCGGCGTCGCCGAGCTGGCCGCGCCTCCGGTGGTCGCGCAACCTCGGGCGCATCGAGCCGCCGCCGAACCGACACCCGACGCTCACGACAGGCTCCAACCCGTCGGCTTCGTCTCAATGGGGATCCTCTTGGTCGTCGCGCTCGTGCTCGGGATAACGATGATCGTCGGCGACGCGGCATACGCTCATTCGCCGCCCCATGGCTACAGCATCACTGATGCCAAGCGCGCGAACTCCCTGTGGCCCTACTGGCCGGAGTCCGCCTACGCGCTCGAGGACATGGACCTCTACCTGAGAGCTGAGTCCCCGAGCCTTCTCGCCCGCCCGCTCTATCTCCTGGCCGCGCGCGGCGTGGCCCTTCAGGCCGCCAGCCGGGCACCTTTCGAGCCCCAGGGGTGGACAGCGGTTGCGGCGACCTACGCCGTCGAGGATCAGTTCGCGCAAGCAGACCACTACTACCTCCGTGCTCTCGAGTACGACCCTTGGAACATTCCCGCCCTTCAAGGGCTCGGGCTCGTTGCGGCGACCGCGCACGACTGGACCGCCGCAGCGCGGTGGTTGAATGAGGAAGCGTCGGTCATTCCCCCCGGCCCCGAGAAGGCACAGGTGATGGGCTGGCTGAAGGATGTTGCACGCCATGCGGTGCCGGTCCCATAGGTCTTGCGATCGCACCGCCGAAGACAGCCGTGGACGAGGTCCACTCCGACGCCATCTGTGAGGCGATTACGCTTGTCCGATTGGCACCCAGAGTGCTGACAAGCGCGGACCTGGCACCGCCGGGCCGACGGGATGGGGGTAGTTGAGATGAGTTGGCAGGACAGCCGAAGCGACGCAACACCAGGAGCGGACGAGAGAGTGGCCGAGTTGAAAGCGAGGCTCGAGGCCGCGGAACGGTCACTCGGAGAGCTTCGAGCCGACTTCAACGCCCGACTCGTCAATATCGTCGGGGAGCTCCATGAGCTGTCTCAGGCCCTTGGCGAGATTCGCCTTGCGGCACCTGCGCCAGCGACAGTCGCGCCGGAGCCTAGGCCCGAGCCGGAACCCGAACCGGTCGTTGCGGCGGAACCCGAGCCGGAGCCCGAGCCAGAGCCGGAACCCGAGCCGGAGCCAGAGCCGGAGCCGGAGCCCGTGCCAGAGCCGGACCCCGAGCCTGAGCCGGAACCCGAGCCTGAGCCGGAGCCAGTCGTTGCGGCCGAACCCGAGCCGGAGCCGGAACCCGAGCCAGAGCCCGAGCCGGAGCCGGAGCCCGAGCCGGAGCCGGTCGTTGCGGCGGAGCCTGGGCCCGAGCCGGAGCCGGAGCCGGAGCCGGAGCCGGAGCCAGTAGTTGCTCGAGCCGAGCCCGTGGTAGCCAGCGCGCCGCTCTTCTCTTCAGTGGGAGGCGCTCAGCCACAAACGTCCGAGCCCGAGTTCGACGAGATACTGCGGCAGGAGTTCGCGTCCTACACGCCCGAGGCCAATGCCCCAGCGCCGGCTCAACCTGCGACCGAGGGAGAACCGAGCGAGGGCGAAGCCGACAAGCCCTCAGGCGGATCAGCCGGCGACAGCGGCGACGACGACTTCTTCGCCCGCTAACCCGCGGGAAGTCAGGGGGAGAGGCCGGCCCCGGGTGAGACCATGGCGCCGCCGTCCACCACGATCGTCTGGCCGGTGATCCAAGAGGCGGCATCAGACGCAAGGAACAGCGCCACGTTCGCGATGTCGACCGGCTCGCCGATCCGGCGAAGTGGCAACCGCTTCGAGACCGCCTCCTCCGCTGGCTCCCAGAGAGCCCTTGCGAGGTCGGTCCGCACGAGCCCCGGGGCGATGGCGTTCACGCGCACCAGTGGCCCGAGCTCCCCGGCGAGTTGCCGGGTGAGGTGTATGACGGCGGCTTTCGTTACGTTGTACCAACCGATTCCGGGCTCGACCGCGTAACCACCGACCGATGCGATGTTGATGATGTTGCCGCCGCGCTCAGCCATGGAAGCGGCGACGACGAGCTGGCTCCAGACCAGCACCGCCGTCTGGTTAAGTTGCACGGTCTTTGCTGCCCTCGGCAGGTCCATTGCTGCGAGCGACCCGAAGTACGGGTTCGTGCCAGCGTTGTTCACGAGGATGTCGATCGAGCCGAAACGCTCCATCGTCTCGGCAACGCACGCGGCCGCCTGCTCGGGATCGCCGGCATTGCCGGCAAAGAACGCGGCCTCGCCCGGGATCTGCTCAACGGCCGCCTCGAGCACGTCCGCCTTCCTGGAAGTGATCATCACTCGCGCACCGGCCTCGGCCATCGTGCGTGCTGTCGCCAGCCCGATGCCTCGGGAGCCACCTGTGATGACCGCGACCTTTCCCTCCAACCTGAGATCCATGCCGGTCACCATAGATTGCCGATCGTGACGCCCACCGAGAACCGGCTCGCGCACGAATCAAGCCCCTACCTCCGTCAGCATCGTTTCGACCCGGTGGACTGGTACCCATGGGGCGACGAAGCCCTGCAACGCGCGCGTGAGCTCGATCGGCCGCTGTTCCTGTCCATCGGGTACTCCGCCTGCCACTGGTGCCACGTGATGGCGCACGAGTC
>JBKQLZ010000082.1:0-2904 GCA_052146895.1 Acidimicrobiales bacterium | reverse complement strand
CTCGACCCGCCAGTAGAGATCACGTCATCGACGATGCCCACGCGCTTGCCGGCGATGGCATGGATGCGGGCCCGGTCGAACAAGAGGCGCTGCTGAGACGCTGTCGTGATCGACTTCACCGCCTCGGAGACAGCATCGGCGAGGTGGATCTTCGGTGTCTTGTGGAGGATCGCGTAGTCGTCGAGCCCGAGTGCCCGCGTGACCTCGATTGCGAGCGGGATGCCCATTGTCGCAACCGATGCCACCATCTCGACGTTGTATGGCTCCATGAGGGCGGCGAGCTCGGAGCCCGCCCGCTCGGAGAACGCCAGCCCGTGGTCGACCGAGATCAATAAGGCGATCGAGATGCCTTTTGCGACCTCCACGAGAGGCAGCTCGATCTCTTGTGAGCCGACCACGGTCAGGTACGTACGCCTACCATCGTCGCTCATGAGGTCGACTTTGGCCGGTGCGCGGTGATGAGCGCAAGCCGATCAGGCGACCTTGACCGCGATACAGCGCGCGGCTGGCTCGCGACGGCGATAGCGGAAGCCCACATCGGCCTCGACGAGGGCGGCATCCCGATCGGCGCCGCGCTGTTCACGCGTGACGGCGTGCTGCTCGGGAGCGGCACAACCGCCGCGTGCAGGATGGGGACGCGTCGACTCACGCGGAAACGGCAGCGTTTCGATCGGCAGGCCGCCGGCGTGGCTACGGGGACACCGTCATGGTGACAACGCTGTCCCCCTGCTGGTACTGCAGCGGCCTCGTCCGGCAGTTCGGCATTGGCGCCGTCGTGATGGGGGAGTCGCGGACGTTTTCGGGCGGGCATGACTGGTTGTCCGGGCTCGGCGTAGAGGTCCTCGACCTCGACGACTCCGAGTGCGTCGAGTTGCTCGGCTCGTTCGTGGCCGAGCATCCGGAGATCTGGTGGGAGGACATCGGCGAATGACGTGAGGCCGGTCGATGGCCGAAACAGTGGGTATCCCGTCATTGACGCCACCAGCACGCTCAGTCACGCTGAGGCACATGAATGTTGTCATCGTGGCTTTCCCGGGCGTCCAGCCGCTCGATGCAGTCGGGCCCTTCGAGGTGTTCGCGAGCGCCACGAGGGTGGCGGCAGCCCTGGGACGCAAGGGCGGCTATCGGGTCTCGCTCGCGTCGACGAGCGGGCAGCCGGTGTTCTCCGAGAGCGGTGTCGGGCTGGTCACGGTCGCACTGGACTCGCTCGTAGGGCCGATCGACACGCTGCTCATCCCTGGCGGCGACGGTGCCAAGGGGGCGCTTGGCGACGAGGCTCTGCTGACGTTCGTGAAGCGCACGGCGCCTTCGTGCCGCCGTGTGGCAACCGTGTGCACGGGAGCGTTCGTGGCGGCCGAGGCCGGACTGTTGGACGGGCGCCGGGTCACGACCCACTGGGCCAGGGCCGAGCGCCTCGCGACCCAGTTCCCGCAGCTACAGGTCGATTCCGACCCGATCTACATCCGTGACGGGAAGTACTGGACGAGCGCCGGGGTCACCGCCGGCATCGACCTGGCGCTGGCTCTTGTTCAGGATGACCTCGGCGCCGAAGTCGCCCAGACAGTGGCCCGGTGGCTCGTGATGTATCTCCACCGCCCCGGCGGCCAGACGCAGTTCGCGTCGCCCGTGTGGATGCCACGTGCCGAGCGGTCGACCGTGCGGGCCGTCCAGACGCTCGTAGAGGCGGCGCCGGGGGGCGACCACCGGCTACCTCTGCTCGCAGCAGGCGCCGCCATGAGCGTCCGGCACTTCACGCGGGTGTTCACGGCGGAGGTGGGGGAGACGCCCAGCCGTTACGTCGAGCGCGTACGGCTCGAAGCCGCCCGTCGAGATCTCGAGACAACCGCTGACACCCTCGACGTGATCGCCATGCGTTGTGGGTTTGGCACTGCCGAGACCCTCCGGCGCGCCTTCCATCGCCGCCTCAACGTTGCCCCTGACGCCTACCGGCGGCGCTTTCGCGTCGTCGCCGCTTATGAGAGGACATCTGCATGACTGACATGACCGGCCCCACGGACCGCCTGCAGGTCGCGATACCGATCTTCCCCAAGTTCACTGCGCTCGACGGGGTCGGTCCCTACGAAGTGCTGCAGCGCATTCCGTCCATCGATGTCACGTTCATCGGGCCCGAGCGGGGCGAGTACCGAAGCGAGAACGGGATGCTCGGACTGGTGGCTGACGCCAGCTTCGAGGAGATGCCGCATCCCGATGTCATCGTCTTTCCCGGAGGGGTGGGAACTCGGCTGCTCGTCAACGACCCGAGCGTTCTCGAGTGGGTCCGGCAGGCGCACAGCACGACCCGGTTCACAACCTCGGTGTGTACGGGCTCGCTAGTGCTGGCAGCCGCCGGCCTCCTGACCGGGATGACGGCCACCACGTACTGGGCCTGCTACGACGAGCTCGAGGCCTTGGGCGCCGTGGCGACCGCTGATCGGGTCGTGGAGCACCTTCCAGAGCGGATCATCACCGCCGCCGGGGTGTCGAGTGGCATCGACATGGCGTTGCGGCTGGTGGAGATACTGGTCGATCCCGTCGCCGCTCAGGCGGCGCAGTTGATGATCGAGTACGACCCGCAGCCGCCGTTCGACAGCGGTTCGCTCGCGAAGGCCGATGATCGGATCGTCGCTCGCGTTGTGGAGTACGCCCAATCCCGGCAGTAGATGCCCATCGCGTGCGGATCGGGCAGCGATCAGTCCGGCGGCCCGAACAACCTGTCTCCCGCGTCACCGAGACCAGGAACGATGTACCCGCTGCCGTTGAGCTCAGGGTCGATGGCGGCGCACGCGACGAGCACGTCGGCGTGCGATGCGTGAAAGCGCGACAGGCCCGGTTGCGACGCGATCAGGCAGAGCGCCCTCACCTGCGTCGCGCCGTGGGCCGTCACGAGTGAGCAGGCCGCGGCGA
>JBKQLZ010000081.1:0-6779 GCA_052146895.1 Acidimicrobiales bacterium | reverse complement strand
TGGTGATGGGCCGCGTACTCCGTTGGGTCCCGAGTGGCCCCCCGACTTTGTGTCAGAAGTGCGTCTAGAGGAGTCAGCGACTCCGGAACGACCTGCGCGACCCGTCCTCGACGAGGGCAACGTGGGCGTAGCGCGCTGACATCGCTCCGAGCGAGCCCTTCAGGGCGACCGGGTTCACGTTGGGGATGAGGAAGCGGTGACGCTTGCGATCGCTCTCCACGTCGAGCGAGACCTCCGGGGCCGAGCCCTTCGGCTGGCGCACGTTGGTTTGCAGGTGGCGGAGACTTACCCAGGGAATCTGCACCACAGAGGCACCGTCCCAGCGGCGGACGCTCAGACCGTTCGCGTCGAAGTGCAGCCCGAGTCTCGGAATCGATTGCGTCTCGCCCCCGACCTCTGTGACGAGTGTGATGTCAATCAGGTCAAGCTGCTCGACCGACGAGAGGTCCGAGCCCGGAGCCCCTGCGCCGCCGCGCCTCCAACCCATCATCTTTCCCATTGCCCCCATCGCAACCTCCCTTCATCTCGGGCCCTCGCAATTGGCTGGCCGCGGTCGCACTGCACGATGACCCCAACGATAGCGGATACCATTTGGATTTGTGTACGGAGAGTGGTCAAATGCTCACTTATTGCCACTGGGCGTCGCATGCGCGACGATGCTGGTGTTATGAACCGCGGTGATCTTGACAGGCTGCTGCGCCGGCTGGCCGACGCTGATGGCTCCGACCTGCACCTGAAGGTCGGATCGCCACCTCGGATCCGCGTCAACGGCGACTTGTTCCGGCTCCAGGACGAGACGGGTCCGCAGCCCGCTGACCTCGAAGGCATTGCAAAAGAGATCATGCACGAGCGTCTGTGGGCCAACTTCGAGGAGCATCACGAGGCCGACTTCGCCTACGCGATCATGGGCCTGGGGCGCTTCCGTGTGAACGCCTACCGCCAGCGAGGTTCCGTCGGCATGGTCTTCCGCCTCGTGCGGTCGTCCGCACGGACATTCGAGGACCTGTTCCTGCCGGAGCCGGTTCGCCGGTTGGCGGACGAGCAGCGAGGGCTCGTGCTCGTGACCGGCCCGACAGGGTCGGGCAAGACGACGACCCTCGCCGCCATGGTGGACCACATCAATCGGACGCGCGAGTGTCACATCGTCACGATCGAAGACCCGATCGAGGTTCTCCACCGGGACGAGGTCGCCGCCATCAGTCAGCGAGAGGTCGGCTTCGACACCGAGAGTTTCATCACCGCGTTGCGAGCCGCCCTCCGCGAGGACCCGGACGTGATCCTCGTCGGCGAGATGCGTGACGCGGAGACGGTGGCGACGGCGCTCAGCGCGGCGGAGACGGGCCACCTCGTCTTCTCGACTCTCCACACGATCGACTGCGTCGAGACGATCAACCGCATAATCGACTTCTTCCCCGCGAACCAGCAAAAGCAAGCACGAATCAGCCTCGCCGGAGCGCTCAGAGGAACGATCTGCCAACGCCTAGTGCCAACGAACGACGGCTCCGGGCGCGTGCCTGCGCTCGAGATCATGGTGGTGAACGGGCGGATCCAGCAGTCGATCAGCGACCCGGCGCGCGGGACCGACATCAACCAGATCATCCGCGAGGGCGAGTACTACGGCATGCAGACCTTCGACCAAGCGCTCGTCAACTTGCTCGAGCAGGGCATGATCGACCTCCGGGCCGCCACGCAGGCTGCGTCGAACCCTCACGACCTGCGCGTCGCCCTCCAGCAGCGCGGCCTGGTGCCGACGGGGGCTCGGTAGCTAGAACACCGGCAGCGCGTGCAGGATCGAGGCTCCGAAACCCACCCCGATCAGAGCACCGGCGGCAAGGAACGGGCCGAAGGGCAGCTGCGTCTTGCGGTTGACCTTGCCGAGCACGAGGAGCACGAGCGCGGGGGCGCCGGCGATCACGAACGCCGCGAGGAGCCCGATCGGGACGTTACGCAGCCCGAGCCAGCCGAGGAAGGCCCCGCAAAGGCCAGCAAGGCGCACGTCGCCGAATCCCATCCCCTTCGGCACGGCGACGTAGATGGCGAAGAACGCCGCGAAGCAGCACGCTCCGCCGATGAGGGCCTGCAGCAGGCGGTTCCAGTCGCCGGTCGCCGCGCTTGCCAGCATCAGCAGCACGCCGCCGAGCCCAGCGGTCCAGTAGACGATCGGGGTCGGGAGCCGGTGAAGCTTGATGTCGATCGCCGAGAGCGAGACGAGGCCTGCGGCGAAGACGCAGTACGCCGGGAGCGCCCACAGGCTCGGGAGCCGCCAGGCGAGCAGAGCGAAAAGCGCCGCTGTCACGAGCTCGAGGATCAGGTCGCGCGGGGGAATCGTCGCTCCGCACGAGCGGCACCGGCCCCGCAGCCAGAGATAAGACACCACCGGCACGTTCTCGAGCGCCCTCAAGGGCGCGTCGCAGGAGTCACAGTGGGAAGGGGGCCGGACGATCGAGTCACCCCGAGGGACACGATCTGCCAGCACGCCCCCGAACGACCCGGCGGCGAGCCCGACGAGCGCGGCGGGTATGGCGGCGAGCAGGTGGAGGTCGTGTGGGGTCATCGCAGCAGCCTCAGGGTGGTCGATTACGTGGTCAGGAGAGAGCGGTCGAATCCCGCCTCAGCGGGACCTCGTCGAGGCCAGGAGCGTCCGTTTGGCGATTCGAGCGAAGAGGGGGGTCCTTGTGAACCCAACGTCCTCCGCGTAGCCTACAATCTGAACAAGCTTGAACGCTGTGAGCGCGATTCCGACCGCGGATTGTGGGAAGGAGCGCGCATGGGGCGAGGGGAGGAAGGTACAGGATGCGGAATCACGACGAAGTTGGTCGGGACGCGTCCGAGTTCAGCCTAACGGACAAGGGGGTCTCCGAACATGAGCACCACTGAGGCTCGGGGTCGGGTGGCACCTTCCAAGGCTGAGATCGACTCGGCTCGTGCGCTCGCCCGTGAGGTCGGGCTCGAATACGTCGACCTGGACCGTTACCCGCTGAACGCCGCCGCGTCTTCGTTGCTGCCCGAACAGCTCGCCAAGAGGCACCACGCGCTGGCGGTGGGCTGGAAGTACGGCACTCCTGTCGTCGCCGTTGCCTCGCCCGACAACGTGCTCTCCATGGATGACATCAAGACTGTCATCGGCCGCGACATCCACGCCGTCGTGGCGTGTGCCTCCCAGATCGACGCGTACATCGAGCGGATGTACAGCCAGGGCGGCGGACCTGTGAGCGCGCGGGCCGTCGCGCCGGCAGCGCCGGCGCCCGCTCCCGCGCCACCGCCGGCAGCGGCCGCACCACCCGCACGGCCGGCTGCCCCACCTGCCCCACCTGCCCCACCACCACCGTCAGCGGTTGCACAAGCGGAGTCGAAGGCCGCCCAGCGCAGCGCGGCCGGGAAGGGCAAGAAAGGGGAAGCCGCTGTCGAGGCGGCAGCTGCCCAGGCCGAAGCGCCAGAGGAGCCCGCAGCCGCTGCTCCACCGGCCGACGTGGCGGAGGCCGAAGCGCCAGCCGAGGAGGCACCCGAGTCGAGTGAGGCCCTCGAGGTGACGATCGAAGCGGCACTGCCAGTTGCGGACGTAGCGGCCGAAGTCGCCGAGATTGCCGCTGAGGCGGCCGCCGGCGGGGCCGAAGAGGCGGAGGGCGAGAAGAAAGCGCCCGCGCTGGCGCAGGTCCTTGTCGAGTCCGGGCAGGTCACACCGGAAGAGATGGAAGCAGCTCTTCGCGAGCAGTCCGCCACCGGGCGGCCGCTCGGTGAGATCCTCGCCGAGCTCGGACTCGTGTCCGACGAGGACCTGATCCGCGCGATGGCTGCCGAGGTCGGCATGGAGTTCGTCGACCTGAACGAATGGACGATGGACCCGAAGGCGTCCGCATTGCTCCCCGAGACCATGGCTCGCAGGCACCAGCTGCTGGCGATCGGCTTCCGGGGCGACATGCCCCTCGTGGCTCTCGCCAACCCGTCGGACGTGTTCGCCCTCGACGACCTCCGGACCGTGCTCGGCCGCGACTTCCGCACTGTCGTCTCGAGCCCGCGCCAGGTGGCCGAGTACATCACCCGGATGTACCGCCGTGACGAGGAGACCGAGCAAGCCGCGCGGTCCGCCGTCAAGGACGCCGCCCCAGATCGCGGCGAGCTCGAGCTCACCGACCTCCACGCCGTCGTCGAGGACGCCCCGATCGTCAAGTACGTCAACCTCATCCTGCGCCAGGCGCTGCAGGAGCGGGCGAGCGACGTGCACATCGAGCCGTCCGCCGACGACCTGAGGATCCGGTTCCGCATCGACGGGGTCCTGCACGACATCACCCGCTCGCCAAAGGCGATCCAAGGTGGCGTCACGACGCGCCTCAAGGTGATGGCGGATCTCGACATCGCCGAGCACCGCGTCCCGCAGGACGGCCGTATCTCCCTCACCGCCGGCCAGCGTCAGATCGACCTTCGTGTCGCGACGTTGCCGACCGTTCACGGCGAGAAGGTCGTGATGCGGATCCTCGACAAGTCGAACGCGATGCTCGACCTTGACGATCTTGGTTTCTTGCCGGCGGTGAAGCAGCGCTACGAAGTTGCCTACCGCAAGCCGTACGGGACGATCCTCGTGACCGGGCCGACGGGCTCGGGCAAGTCGACGACTCTCTACGCGACCCTCAACGCCTTGAACAAGCCCGACCGCAACCTGATCACGGTCGAGGACCCCGTCGAGTACCAGCTCGCCGGAGTCAACCAGGTACAGGTGAACCCGAAGGCCGGCTTGAGCTTCGCGAGCGCGCTCCGGTCGATCCTGCGTTCTGACCCCGACATCATCCTCGTCGGTGAGGTGCGTGACAAGGAGACGTCCGTCATCGCCATCGAGGCGGCCCTCACGGGTCACCTCGTGCTCTCGAGCCTCCACACCAACAACGCGGCAGTGACCCCGATGCGACTCATCGAGATGGGCGTCGAGCCCTTCCTCGTCGGATCGTCGCTCGACTGCGTCATCGCGCAGCGGCTCGCCCGTCAGCTCTGCGACAACTGCAACGTCGCGTACGAGCCGACCGAGGAGGAGCTCCGCGTATTCGGCTGGGACGACGCGGACACGCCGCCGCACGGCCGGGCCGAGTTCCGCCGGGCGGTCGGTTGCCAGGCTTGTAGCCGTACCGGCTACAAGGGCCGCATCGCCTTGCACGAGCTGCTGCTGATCGGTGAGGACATCGAGCGCGCGATCATCGCCGGGTCCTCGGCCGAGGAGCTCCACCGGCTCGGTGTCGAGCAGGGGATGATCCCTCTTCGCCACGACGGTCTGCGCAAGGCAGCGCTCGGTCTCACGAGCCTCGAGGAAGTCCTGAGGTGTGTGGCATGAGCATGGGAGGAGGCCGGGCGTCGTCGGACTGGTCACGCCGGCTCGTAGCGTCGCTCACCGAGCAAGGGTTGATCTCCGAGGAGACAGGCCGTGCCGCCCTCGCCGAGGCGACTCAGAGCGGGCGCCCCGTAGCCGCCGTTCTCGCGCAACAGCGCGAGATCGACCCGCGCGACGCGCTGTCGGAGCTGGCGAAGCTCTCGGGGCTGCCTACGGTTGACATCTTCGAAGAGCGGCCGATGGGAGAAGCCTTCAAGCTCGTTCCCGAGATGTTGGCAAGGGAGATCGGGGCTATCGGCTACCGCATCGAGAACGACAGGCTGACGCTCGCGTGCTCCGAGCCGCTGTCGACAGCGGAGCTGCGGCAGCTCTCGGAGTTCCTCGATCGTGAGGTTGCCGGTTGTGTGCTGGCGGACCCGAGCGGCATCGACCGGATCATGGAAGCCGTCTACCCTCGCCTCGGGGGCGGTTCGCCGAGCGACACCGCGCAGGCGGCCGCCACGGCCACCGCACCTCCGGCTCCCAGCTCGGCCACCGCACCTCCGGCTCCCAGCTCGGTCGCAGCGCCTCCGGCTCGCGCCTCGGTCGCGTCCCCCGCGGCGCCGTCGTCCGACCCGCGCATGCGACGCGCACAGCTCGACGGATCGGCCGCCGTCGCTGCTGCTGCTGCTTCACAGTCGACCGACCCGACAATGACAGGAGTGGGCGTGAGCGCGAGCGCGAGCAACGAGGCCTCTCTTGGGCAGGCAGCCCCACCGCCGCCCCCACCCCCACCGCCCCCGCCCCCGCCCGCTTCGGCCCCACCCGCGCCCCCGGGTGCTCCGACTGGACCGCCGCGGTCCTCGGTACCGCCCACTCCTCCTCCGCGCGCCTCGGTCCCGGGGTCGGCGGCCGTCACGACAGGCCAGATCCAGATGCCCACCTCCCAGACACCTGCCGTGCCGCGAGCGCTCCTCGGTGGCAACAACCAGCCGGGCCCGCTCACCTTGGAGGAATTCGAGAGCGAGTTCGGGGACACGAGCGGTGACAATTTCCCCAGCTCGAGCGGCGTCGGCGGCATCGACCTCAACGACCTGTTGACCTACTCCGTCGAGCACGGCGCATCCGACCTCCACCTGACGAACCAGCTGGCGCCAACCATCCGCGTCGACGGATCGCTCAGGCAGATCGATGGTATGCCCCGCCTCGACAACGAGCAGATCCGCGAGATGGTGTACCGGGTGCTCACCCAGAACCTGCGGGAGCGCTTCGAAGCCGAGAAGGAGCTCGACACCTCTCACACGATCCTCGGCGTCGGGCGCTTCCGTGTCAACGTCTTCCAGCAGCGCGGCTCGATCGGGGCGGTGCTCCGCGCCATCCCGCACGAGATCCCGGCTTTCGACTCGCTCGGCCTCCCCGAGATCGTCTCGAGCTTCGCCGAGCTCCGACGCGGCCTCGTCCTCGTGACCGGCCCGACCGGCTCGGG
>JBKQLZ010000080.1:0-4587 GCA_052146895.1 Acidimicrobiales bacterium | reverse complement strand
ACCCCACGATCGGCCAACTGGCGGCAGTCGCCGACGCCCTCCAGGTCGCCTTCGATGTCGAGTTTTCGTTGCTTCCAGCAACTCCGCGTTCCAGTGTGACAGTCGCCCCTTGATTCCTTATGCACACCAGGCCGCTCGTCACCGCGGACGCCCGTCGAGCAAGAAGGCGTGGCGGACCTCAGCGACGAGTTGCTCGACAAGCTCGGGTGAACCTAAGTCCTCACGCCGGGTGACGCGCGGCGGGTTGGGCGATACGAGCACCGCAGGCGAGCCCATCATGCTGCCCATGCTCAACGAGTTTCCGGTGAACTCCACGTCGCTGTAGACCTTCATCGACGCGTCGGGAATCGCGACCGTCGCCGCGACCTCACGGATGTCATCGCGGCGGTCAATCTGCTCCCATGCACTGAGAGCAAACGCGCAGCTCTGCTCGACGACCAGGCGCACACTAGGGCCCTCGATCACCGACGAGCCAAGCATGCCGGAGCCAGACACGGCGCCTTCAGCGAGGATCGCGCCGTCGACGGCGACTAGGAATCGCAACTGCTCGAATCCGCGGGAGTCCGCCGCCTCGAACTCGACGCCATCCGCGGTGAGCTTCTGCTTGAGCGCCATGTCGTGACGAACGAGGCCGCTTTTTCGCACGCTCATTCCCAGATCATCGCCGAGACCGGCTTTGCCGAGCATTACTGCGTCCATGATCGACCGCCTCACGATCGGCACGACTACCACGCGCGCCTTGGCACCCGTGTGGCTTTGCCCGGCGCGGCCGGAGCCCACTGCAAGCGCGCGGGTGCGCTCCAGCGCTGCGGTGTGCTGGTCGTTCGTCGTCGCGCGCTGTCGCCACGCGTTCAGCGCAGCGACGACCGCGAAGCCCACGTCGCTCGCGTCCCTGAACTCCGGTGCGAAACGACCGTCACTCCAGGTGCCACGCACCCGCCTCACAAACGCCTCCTGCTCCGGGGACTTCGTAACCTCCTGAACCAAGGCGATCACTGGTATCCCGCGCCCCCGCGCCTCGTTGAACTCATCCTCGGTGGCACTCACGCCACGCTCGGTTGGCTCCCCGTACTCCGCGCCTAGGAGCAGCATCAGAACGTCGCAAACGCCTAGTTCGTCGAGCAATGCCCGGCGGGGGTCCTCCCGGCTCGCAGGCGCAGTCTCGAACATAACGGGGCGCATCTGTAGAGATTCCACAGCGGCCTTCGCCGACGCGCGGATCGCGCCCATCTCGCCTCGCGCGAGTGAGCTGATGAAGACGGGCTCCACAACCCAGCAGCCTAGAACTGCAGCTGGATCGTAGACGGGAAGGGCCAACCCGCCCTTCCCGCGATCAACCGAGCGAAGTCGGCGCGCTCAGACTCGTCGGGGAACGGAGCAGCGAACCTTCGGTGCGAGACGGTGATCGGCTCCGTCCCGGCCGGCGAGAACGTCCAGTTGCGGGGAGCCACGGCGAGCGCGCGGACGTCGCCCGTCACAAGGTCGACGAGGATCTGCGCCACGTCATCTCTCGGGTTCAGGAAAAGCATACGCGTGTCCATTCGCTCGCCGCGTGTTCCCACTGCATAACGAGCTTCCTGGCTGCGGTGTCCTCCACGAGTCCGAAGGCTACGCCGCCGACCGGCTGCTCTTGTTTGCAGACGCGAACGCGACGCGCCATTCCAGCTCGAGTCCCTCTGAGATCCGCTGGCGCGTGCACGCGCAGACAAAGACAAGCCGGCCACGACGATCGCGTCATCAACCGCGAAATGCGATTGCTCTTGAAGCTATGCCCCGAGCGGCCCGCGCAACATCTCTAGAAGCTTCTCGGGCGCCAGATCCACAGCACCCTTGATGGGCTGAGACGGGCGCATCGACTGAGATTCGCGCCAGACAGCCTTTCCGTCCTCGCTAGTGCCACGAGCGAAGGAAACGAGGGAACCGGTCCCGTGGTGAATCTCGATTACCGCCGCATCCTTGCTCATCCACTCGGGTGTAGCTTCGACCGCTTCCTGCGAGAACCGCGCCGAGGCGTCGTCTTCCGACTCACCGGGTGCGCGAAACGGATGGACCATGGGAGCAGCGTATCCCATCCACACCAGCCTCTAGATCGGTGCATAGTTGACCTGAGCAACGGCTACCATGACGGTCCCCGTAACCAACCGCTGGTCTGGGTCTCGTTAGGCTGCTGCGGACTCGGCGGTCGTAGCTGGCACCCCGGGGCTTACCAACTCGACGCGCTCTCCTGTGGGTAGCTTGGCCTCGAGTGCGATGCCCATCGCGGCCATGAGTCGGAATGCGTTATCGGTCGTCGGGTTGGCTGTCGCTGAGGTCAGCAGACGTCTGACGCTGGAAGCCTCCAAGCCGGCACGGCTAGCCAGAGCGCGCTTGGTCATACCCTGCGTCTCCCGGGTCGCCTCAAGCATCGTCAGCAACGTATTGCGTGAACGCAGGGCCTGAACCCGCCGGGCATACTCAGCGCGCTCGGCCTCGGACAGCAGGGCATTGACGGCGGCTTGGTGGGCGGTCTTCTTGGACATGGAGCAAGTCTAGCAGATTCTGTGGCATATATACAACAGCTTCGTCTCTGGGGGCTCGCCGGCCCGACAAATAGTCTGCTGGCCATGGCTCTCTGGAACGTCGAGTGGCTCGCCAAGACCCACGGCGGCACGCGAAGTGTGCCCGCATTCGACTTCCTGCTCGACCAACCACCAGCTGTCCGGATGCAGCTACTGGCGATCGTCGACGCCGTGCGAACCACGGGACCCGATCAATGGCGGGACACCAACTCCCACGACTCGATGCACGGCTCCTGCGAGCACCTGCACGAGGCGCGAGACAAGCACGGACAGATGCTCTACCGCCTCTACCTACTCTGGCAACGCAACCACAAACGCGTGGTGATCATCGACGGCGGCGCGAAGCCCAACTCCACGGCACTACCCGACTCCTTCTACGAGGACCTGGCCACGTTGGCGGCAACCGCCGATGACAATCCCGCCCCGTTCGCAGTGGCCGACGACTTCGCTCGCAAGGCCCTCACGACCGAAGAGGAAGGCTGACCGTTCGCCGGGCGACCGCGCGTGGGCCGTAGTCTGGGCGCTATCGGCTCCCAAACCCCAGATGCAGGGCCGTGGCGATACGCGCCCGTCGTCCACACCAGCAGCCCCGGGGCCTGATGCCGCATAACCGGGGCACACGGCATAACCCGAAGTACGTCGGGCTCGTATCCTATAAGGGGCGCACGAAGTGGGTGGGTACGCACTCAAGCATCGCGGCATATAAGGCAGCCGAGCAGCAGCGGCTCGCAGAACTACGCGAGGAAGTCGATGCCTATGATCGCCTGCGGGTCCCGACGGTGCTCGAGTTCGCGGGCGCCACGATCGACCAAAAGACCGGCCGGATCCAGGTGAGCTGGCCAGCGGGTGAGCGCACCCGAAAAGAGAAGGGCCGCAAGGCCAGCTCCGTACAGTGGATGCAAGAGGCACTGCGACCGTTCATTCGTGAGTTCCCAGACCGCTCTATGGATAGCTTCGGGCGTGATGAAGCGCTCACCTGGATCCGACCCAAGGGTGCTCACACCCGACAAAACGTGCGCCAATTCTTCAACCACGCCCTCGACCGCGAGCTGATCAAGAGCAACCCCTTCGCACGGATCGGCGCAAGCAAGCGCAAACGCCGGGTAGATCGCCACAACTTCGAGATCATCACCGACGACCAATACGAGAGACTGCGCAACGCCGCACGAACAAGTCGCGTCGACGACTACGGCCTCGTCATCGAGGGCGCTGTCCTCGCTGTCGGTGAGGCTGCGATCCGTCCAGGCGAGGTGTTCGCTCTGCACCGCGACGAAATCGACTACACCGAGAACGTCCTCCACATACGGTGGCAGCTGGACTCGAACACAGGCAAGCGGGTCCCCCCGAAGGACGATGATCCGCGCTGGGTGGTCATGAGCTCCACGTTTCGTAGGCACCTGGAACGCATGCCCAGGTACAGCAACACGATCCTCTTCCCAGCCATCCGTGGCAGCTACATGACCCAACCCAACTGGACTCACTACTGGCATGCCGTACGCGCCTCAGCAGGAATGCCGGGCCAGGAGTTCTACGAGCTCAAGCACCGCGCGATCCAATGGATGATCGACCCCATCAACGATGGAGGCCTGGGACTCGACCCCCAAACCGTCGCAAAGATGGTCGGCCACGACGACGGCGGCTGGCTGATCATCTCCACCGTCTACACAAAGCTCTCAGAGCGCCGCGCCCGTGACCGTGCACAACGCGCCATGGACGCCTACCAGCAGCGCATCCAAGGCCCTGCCAAACAAACGCCAAAACTGACGATCGTGGGGTCATAGCTCTGCAAAAGAATCGGGCCTCAGCTGCAAAAGATCTGCAACGAGAAAGCCCGCCCAGGACCACCCGGAGGCACACGAGCCTTCACAAAGCTCCAATCTACGGGCGTTTTGGAACTCCACCTCGAAACATGAACCTGTGACGCAATAACCTTCAGTCTAAACAGAATCCCCTGCAAATAGGTACTTTTTCAACCGATGCGCAGCGAAGCTTCATCGGGGAGGCAGGATTTGAACCTGCGACCGCCCGG
>JBKQLZ010000079.1:0-8592 GCA_052146895.1 Acidimicrobiales bacterium | reverse complement strand
CTGCGCTGGACGGATCACCCGGGGCCACCGAGCGACAGTACTAGAGGCGTGTGATCCTCCCGGCTTCACCGGTAGATGTTCACGGACCCGTCCAGGCCGATCGTCTCAGGGTCTGCACGCCCCGTCGAGACGAGCACGAAGCCGAGAGCGTCTCCCGTGATCGTGGTCCCACCACCACCCGAGACCGGAAACTCGGCAAACCCGTCCAGGTGCAGGACAGCGGGACCCCAACCCTGGTTGGAGAGCACATGGGCGATGTGCGAGAGAGACGGCAGCAGGCCCTCACCGCGAGAGCTCGGCCTCCCGAGGGCGAACCGGATGTCATCGGCGTGGAGGTAGGTGTCGAACCAGAGCGACTCGAGACCGAACCCGAGGGTCCCGGTGGTACCGGGCGGACCAGGCGCCTCGAACGCAGCTTCGTCGAACGCCGTGACCAGGTTCTCTGCCACCTTCACGGACGAATCGAGCTCCTCGGCGAGCTCGCCCGGCGACTTGCCGCGGCGCTCGTCGACCTGCCGGGCCGTCGCCTCCGGGGAGCCCAGGCCCTCGAGCCGGAGATTGACGACATCGGTGAGCTGACCGATCACATGCGCCGCAACGTCGGCTGCCCGCCAGCCCTCACAGCGGCTCGGTGCCTCCCAGTCCTCCGCCGATAGGCCTGCCACGAGTTCCCCGAAAGACCGGTACTCGCTGAGCATCCCCGGAACCACCACGTCACGGGAGAGAGTCATTCGTCCTCCTTGTCGGCGTCGCGCTATTTACGTGCACCTCGCATGTATTTTGCCGCGGTGCTGAGACCGGCCGTCCGTCGCCTCTCGACAAGCCCCGACCGTAGACGGAATATGTCGCGAAGACCCGTCGACTTACGGAGGCTTCATGCTTGTCTTTCTTACGGAGATTCGCGAGACCATCGTCCCGGACCGGAAGAGCGAACATGGCCCTCTGCCACCCTTGCTGCTGTTGATGACGCTCGTCACGGGATTGGTGGACGCATTCAGCTACCTCCTCCTTGGGCACGTGTTCGTGGCGAACATGACTGGGAACGTGGTGATCCTCGGCTTTGCGCTCGTCGGAGCACACGGCTTCTCCGTCACGGCCTGCCTCGCGGCGATTGCGGCGTTCGCCGTCGGCGGGGCACTGGGTGGCCGGATGGGCGCTCGACTCGGGAAGCACCGCGGCCGACACCTGAGCACGGCAGCCGTCGCGCAAACCGTCTTCCTCGCAGCAGGCACAGTCCTCGCTGCACTCATCGGAGGCACGTTGACGACCGGCTACCACTATGCCCTCATAGGCGTCTTGGCCGTAGCCATGGGGATCCAGAACGCCACGGTCCGCAAGCTCGCGGTACCTGACCTGACCACTACCGTCCTCACCTTGACGATCACCGGGATCGCCGCCGACAGCGCAATCGGTGGCGGGAAGGGATCCAAGGCGGGGCGGCGCCTGACTGCGGTCTGCACGATGTTGGCCGGCGCGGTGGTCGGCGCTGCGTTCGTCGTTCATGGCCACGTCGCCTACCCACTTCTGATCGCCGCGATCATGACGCTTGGCGTGGCGACCGCCGCAGCGACGCTCGGAAAGTCCAATGCTCGCTGGGTCGGGGCCGACAGCTGAGCAGCTAGGCGCCGGCTCGGTCAGCCGCTTCGGACAAGATGTCGAGCTCGTCGGAGAGATAACCGGCGAGCACGTCGACGTCCGGCACGAGCTCCCTGCACGCCGTCAAGCCAAAGTGCAGCTGACCCAGATACCCGACGACGGTGATGTTGAGTCCCTGGCCGTCCGTGATGACCGACACGGGGTACTGGGCAAGGAGCTTGGCACCGCCGAGGTACACCGGCACGTTTGGGCCCGGGACGTTCGAGATCGTGAGGTTGAACGGAGGCAGCCGGTGGAGGACACCGGTCGCGAACACGACGCGGGCTGCCCGCGCGACAAGGGCGGGAGGAGCGAAGTCGGAGATGTCGTCCACGAGCCCTTGGGGGATCGCCGCCTGCTGAGCCTTCGCGACCTTCGTCGCTTCGTGGACCACTGTCAACCTCTGCTCGGGGTCTGACAGGTTCGTCGGCAGCACCGCCAGCATCGACGACACCCGATTGCCCATCTTCCCCTTGCCCGACTCGTCCCGCACCGACACCGGGATCATCGCCACGAGGGGCGACTCCGGCAGAGCGTCCCGCTCGGAGAGCCAGGTTCGAAGAGCGCCCGCGCACATCGCCATGACGACGTCGTTGACCGAGACGCCGAACGTGTTCTTGACCCGCTTGACCGTGTTGAGGTCAACGCTTCGAAACGCGAGCCGCCTGTGAGCCGTGATCGGCTTGTTGAACGGCGTCGCCGGGGGCCGCCCGGGCGACGTCGAGATGACCGACCCGTCCCCGCGGTCGAGCCCCAGCATGCCGCCGAGGACTGGGCTGAGAGCAGGCGCCAGCTTCGGGATC
This sequence comes from Acidimicrobiales bacterium, assembly GCA_052146895.1. Classification (GTDB taxonomy): domain Bacteria; phylum Actinomycetota; class Acidimicrobiia; order Acidimicrobiales; family Bog-793; genus Palsa-601. The sequence goes on along the minus strand of JBKQLZ010000079.1, from coordinate 6,154 downwards.
GCTCGGACCAGGTCGCGCGTGATCCGAACGGTTTCAACCGGCCGCCATGCGAGCCGAGCGGTGGCGCGAGCGGCGAGCAGCGCCCGATGTGGAGGAGCAGCAGGCGCGAACGGCTTGGACTCGGGCAGCTCCCGCCCGTCGGGCGAGAGATCCAGCAGCACGGTCAGGAGCTCGGCCCCGGACACCCCGTCGATGGCAGCGTGGTGGATCTTCGTGTAGACGGCGATCCGTCCGGCGTGAAGACCAGTGATCAGATAGATCTCCCACAAGGGGCGACGGCGATCGAGCGCTCGAGCGTGGAGCCGTGCGACTTGCTCGCAGAGCTGTGCGTCCGAGCCAGGGCGGGGAAGGGCGATCTCGCGGATGTGGTACTCGAGGTCGAAGTCCGGGTCGTCGATCCAGTACGGCTGGTCCAGCCCGAGCGGAACGTCGAGAAGCTTGCGGCGCATGACCGGGACGAGCGGAATGCGGTCGCCCATCAACTGTGTGAGGGCTGCAAGATCGAGCTCGTGCGGCGCATGGCTCGGGTCGAGGACGCAGACCCCGCCGACATGGCCCGTAGCCGTGGTCGTCTCGAGCGCCAAGAACGACGCGTCGAGTCCTGTCAGCTGCTGCATAGCGCTCCTCGGATCAGGTGACGGACCCGTAAAGGGCCCTCAGTCGAGCTGGCGGGTGGTACGGCGTCCAACTGCTGTCGCTTTGCGCCAAACGATCCGTCAAGAGCCACAGCGTCGCCGGGTCGGTGCTAAAGCCCAAGTGGCCGCAGCGCACCTCGACGCACTGGTGACCGGGCGAGCTCGGAGCGACGGAGCCTTGCCACTCGACGATGCCATCCGAACGCGAGTACACGGTCGTGACAGGCACTGGCACCGGGTGATCGTGGCGCCCTGCCCTTCGCTCGAGCGCAAGCGGGCTCCCAAGCGTGATCACCTGACGCACGATATTCGGTTGGCGTCGTGCCAGCTCCCGGGCGTACAGGCCGCCGAGGCTCCAGCCAACGACCGAGACCGCCGCACGTGCCGCCGCAGCCATCTCTCGAAGCTTGGTCTCCGCCTCGTCCAGCAACTCGGGTGCGCCGTCGTTACGGCCCATCGCCCAGCCCTGTACTTGATAGCCCATCCGACGCAGGAAACCCCGGATCACCACGGTGCTTCGGTCTGACGCGAGGTAACCCGGAAGTACGAGGACCGGTTGGCCACCGCCACGAGGAGCAAGGAGCAGCCACGGAGCTGTCAATGGGAAAGAAGCAAGGCCAAGAGCTGCTCGGGCCGGCTCCGCGAGGAGAAGTCGCAGCGGTGGCGAGGTTCCTGTCGGCACGTCGATCACCTCACCTCATGTCCCGAGACACCCTCACGCTTCGAATCAGGCTCTCACTGACTGTTGGCCCGATCAAGTGGCACAATTGGCCGATGACCGAGCGCAAGCCGCCCGGGGTCAGCTTCGAGACCTGGATCGACAGGCAGGTGCGCGAGGCGATGGAACGGGGCGAGTTCGACGACCTGCCAGGAGCCGGCAAGCCCATCCCCGGCATCGACAAGCCGCACGACGACATGTGGTGGGTCAAGGACAAGCTGCGTCGCGAGAACGTCTCGGTGCTCCCGCCGACGCTGGCGCTGCGCAAGGAAGCCGAGGAGGCTCTGAACGCGGCGCAGGACGCCAGGACTGAAGGCCAGGCAACGCAGATCGTGAGCGACATCAACGACAAGATCCGCAGAGCGAACGCACGCCCCCTCGAAGGCCCTCCACTCAACCTGGCCCCGTTCGACGTCGAGCGCATCGTCGCCAAGTGGCGTGCCGATCACCCTGACCAAGCCGGATCCATCTCCGCCGCAACCGGACCGACCGAGTCGGCAGTCACGGTCGGCACCGCTCGCGCGTCGTCGCGACGCTCCTCGTGGTGGCGGCGGACCAGGCGGAGGCGCTGAGCTCAAACCGTGTGGTTGGTGAACCAGTCGAGGTGGCGGGTGACGAAGTCAGCCAATTGGGATGGCGAGCGCACGATGTGGAAGCCGCCTGGATAGCGGACCATCACGACCTCTCGTCCGAGCTTGCGCAGCCCCTGAAACAATTCCTCGGCCTGGCCGATGGGGCAACGCATGTCGCCCTCCCAGTGGAACAGCTGCACGGGAGTGTGAACGGAGGGCAGGTAGGTGACCGGCGAATGCCTCGCATAGACGTCCGGCCGCTCCCATGGGAGCGCGCCCATCTCGTTCTCGGTGAAGTTGGGTATATCGGTGGTGCCCCACAGACTCGCCAAGTCGGCCACCGGCGCTGAGACGCACGCGGCCGCGAAGCGGCCTGTATGGCCGACCGCCCAGCTGGCCATGAACCCGCCATAGGAGTAGCCCGCGACATAGAGACGCTCCGGATCGGCAACACCTGACTCGACGAGCTGGTCGACCGCACCCATGAGGTCCTCGAAGTCGGCACCTCCCCAGTCGCCGACGCATGCGCCGGCGTACTCCTCGCCATAGCCGTGGCTTCCCCGAGGGTTCGGGAGGACCACCACGTAGCCGGCGGCTGCCAGCGACTGGTAAAGGGGGAGCATCACTGTCTGCGGGTGCCAGGAGTGGGGGCCGCCGTGGATCTCGAGGACCATGGGCGCGAGATGTCCCTTGGCGTAGCCCGGCGGGTACATGACGAACGACTCCACGCGCCGTCCGTCAGTCGCCTTGTGGTGGGTCCGCCTGACAGGCGCCCACCTCACCGAGCGCATCTCTGCGTTGACATCACTGATGCGCCGCTCGGCAGTGCCGTCGATGTCGGCGCAGAAGACCTCCGGTGGTCCCGACGGCCACTGAGAGGTGAAGGCGATCGCCCCGCGCGAAACGTGTAGAGCGGTGACTTGGCGATCGCCACCGAGCACCAGGGCAGGGACCGCGCCATGGAGCGGCACTCGATAGACCGAGAGAGCCCCGCGATCGAGGGCTACGAAGAGCACGGCGCTGCCGTCCTCGGTCCAGACATGGGTGGCGCCTGGCGCCCGCATGAGCCCCCAGACCGTGCGGTCCAATGGACTGCTAAGCGACCGAGGCGCCCTCGGTTGCCTCACTGCCACGACGAGGAGGTGGGTGTCGGAGGCCGAGTCGCCATCAGCGTGCTCATGGCCGACATAGGCGATGGTGGCCCCATCGGGGGACCACCGCGGTGAAGCTGCGGTTCCGCGCCCGCGCGTCAGCCGCCTCGGTCTATGCGCGCCGCCGACCGGCACAACCCAGACGTCGCGGTGGACCTCGTCGCCCCGGGTCGCCGACCGGTCCGAGACAAACGCAAGCTCACGGCTGTCGGGCGACCAAGCCGGATCGGCGTCGTCGTAGTCGCCGTCGGTCACCTGAGTGGCCTCCCCGCCATCCACTCCGATCACGAAGAGGTGGGTACGGCGGGCGTCGAACGAGCCGAGTCCGTCGTAGCGGTGGTAGAGGCCGGTCACGACGCGGGGCGCGGACCGTTCTACAGCGCTGCGATCCTCGGGCTTCTTCCACTCCCCCGTCCGAGCGACGAACGCGAGTCGCCGCCCGTCAAGCGCCCAAGCCGGTTGCGAGACGCCATGCGGTGCCTCGGTGAGGGCGTGTGCCTCTCCGCCGCCTAGGGGCGCCAGGTGAAGTTGCGGACCGTGGCCGCGCTCGGCGATGAAGGCCAACCAGCACCCGTCCGGCGACCACCGGGGACTGCTGTCCTCAGGCCCTGACGTGAACGCCCTCGCCGGCAGCGAGCCGTCGGCCGGGGCGACCCAGATCGTCGTCACCATCTTGTCGACGTCCCGGTCAGGGGTGGCGACGACGAAGGCGACGCTCGATCCGTCCGGTGACACCTGGGGATCGCTGACCGCCCGCAGGCGCCAGACGTCGTCGGGGACAAATCCTCGCTTGGGCGACATCCGACCTCACCTCCTCGACGGGAGGACGATGCCGCCCGTGGGCAACTCATTGTTGCCGCTTCGCGAGACTGTGACCTTCGCCTCTGTCGCCGTCTTCTTCGATCGGCGAGCATGGTCGAGTCAGGTCACGCGAGCTGAGGAGGAAGCATGTCACGACCGCTAGGAACTTTGGTCGCATCTGGAAGAGGGCGCGTCGTCGCGCTCGTGCTTGTGCTGGCGGCTACGGCTGTCGTCGTGACAGCGGCAGCTGCTGTCGCTCCCTCCACGGGCAGCGTCGCGGCGCACTGGACAAGGGCGTCTGCGACCGAGACGCTCGCTCCGATCGGCATCATCGACGCATTCGGGCCCGAGCAGGCCCCGATCCTCGCCGAGATGAAGGTGACGAGTCATGTGGACATCGATGGCTACCGTTTCTGGGTCGGGACGATCGCCGGCAAGCCGGTGGTCGATGTCGCGAGCGGTGAGGTGAACGAGACCGCCGAGCTCGCCACGTACATCCTCGACACCCACTTCCACCCGAGGGCAACGCTCTTCTCGGGCACGGCCGGTGCGCAGAACGCCCAGATCCACGTCGGCGACGTCGTCGTGAGTGGCTTCGCCCTCGACAAGTCGTCGATCCACTACTACGTCGGCGGCTACGAGGACGGCTACGAGGGACAGGAAGTGAACTTGACCAAGTCCTCGGACATCCGCGGCGCAGTGATCACCGGCTACGGCAACCCCCTGCCTACACCGGCGGATGCCAAGACGTACGGCTACGGCCCGCCGACCAGCGACAAGAGTGAGGTGTACGTCGACGCCTACTCCGCGCCGCTCCAGCTCGTGAAGACGGCGGAGAAGGCGAGCAGCCTGCTGGGCAAGACAGCCATCTCGGACGCGACCGGCGATTCGAAGCGCACCGGATACATCGAGAACAAGGTCGTGGCCGGAGTGGTCGGGCAAGCCGACGTCTGGACTGAGCCGCTGTCATGGATCGAGGCCCAGAACATGCTGTACCCGACCGACGCCGAGGAGAACGAGGCGACTGGCTTCGCTTTTGCGAACGCGCAGCTTGGAGTTCCATGGCTCCTCGTGAGGGGAATCTCCGACTCGGTGTGGTACCCGAACGCGTATGACGGCATCATCTCCTCGGACCATGCCGCCACCGTCGTCAAGTACCTGGTCGAGAACCTCGCGGCGACAATCAACAAGGCACCCACCACCCTGTCCGATCTCTCCAAGATCTCGAACGCGGTGCAATCCGGCTACATCGTGGCTACACGCGCCTACTACCGCGTGACCCCCGTGTCGAAGGTGGAATACGTCAACCAAGACGGGAAATCGGTCACGCTGACTGGCGCGGCGCTTGCGCGGCTCGAGAAGGAGTACACCTACGCAGCGGGTGCCATCGGCTAGTCGATCGGTACGATGAGCGACGACGCGCGCACGCCTCAGGCAACGGTCAGGGGCTAACGGCGGGCGTCGTCGCTCATCGTCGTCACGCCCACGTTCGTGTCGAGCCAATCGCTGATCGGTTGGGCATGCCTCAGGAACGCCGAGACTCGCTTCTTCGCCTCGACAGTCCCGAGCCAGGCACCGACGGGCCATTGCTGCCAGCAGATGAGCCCCTTGCAGCGGAGCAGCTCGATCCGGGGATGGTCCTTCGGATAGCCGCGTGGCGCCGACTTCAATGAGTCGTGGCCTGATACCTCGATCCCGCGCTTCTCCACTGTCGCTATGAGCCGCTCGAGCTCGATGCCAGAGCCGTCGTCATCGACGGCCTGCCGGTACCGCTCTGTCTGGTCGGGCATCATCTGGTACATCCCTCTGCCGGCGCCAAGGCCATTTGCCGTCAGCTGCAAGTAACCGCCGCCGGCCAATGACGCGGCGATGGACGTCTTGTATGGCGACTTGTCCTTGCTGAACCTGACGTCCCGGAAGGGCCTGAAGATCCGTCCCTCACCGAACTCGGGAGCCATCTCCGCGAGAAGTTCCACCATCGGCGCCCGAACCTTGTCTTCGTACGTCGACTTGTTGCTCGTCCAGTAGGCCTTGGTGTTGTCTGCCTCGAGCCCTTCGAAGAACTCGATCGCATCGACAGGCCACCCACGAAACGCCATCACCGAAGCGTACGCGCCAGCGCTCTCAACCGCCCGCCCGCCCGGGCTACTTCTTCTCGAAGCCGGATCTCAGACGACCCGACTCGACAGACGGGTTACCGTGCGCTGTGTTCTTCGTTGGCGTGCTGATCATTCTTGCCGCAGAAATTGCCGCCTTCGTTACCGTGGCAGAGCACAT